>NZ_QWKK01000082.1 GCF_009911695.1 Enterorhabdus sp. P55
CGGCTTCCGGCCCGGCACGGCCGTCTGCCCGGCCCAGCTCGGCCGCGCGGCACCCGGCCGCCTGACGCTCGGCCGCCCGGCCCCGGCCCCGGCTTCCGGCCCGCACCACGCCGCCATCAACCGCCCCCCCGATCCCAGCCAAAAGGACCCGCCATGACCTCCTACGTAACCTGCTCCGCCATCCGCTCCCTGCGCGAGGGCGCGGGCCTCACCCAGCGCCAGCTCGCCGAGCGGATCGGCGTCACCGACAAGGCCGTCTCCAAGTGGGAAACCGGCCGCGGCCTGCCCGACGTCACGCTCGTGGAGCCGATCGCCCGCGCGCTCGGCGTCTCGGTAGCCGAGCTGCTCTCCGGCGAGCAGGTCGTCAACGCCAACCGCGCCGGCAACCTGCTGCGCTCGCGCTTCTTCGTGTGCCCGCTCTGCGGCAACGTCATCCACGCCACTGGCGAGGCGTCCCTCAGCTGCTGCGGCATCGCCCTGCCCGTCCAGGAGGCCGAGGAGCCCGACGACGACCACGCGATCGCCGCCGAGGTGGCCGACGGCGAGGTCTACCTGACCGCACGCCATCCCATGACGAAGGATCACTTCGTCAGCTTCCTCGCCTACGTCACCACCGACCAGGTGTTCTTCCGCAAGCTCTACCCCGAGCAGACCGCCGATGCGCGCTTCCCCTACCGCGGCCCCGGCATCCTCTACGCCTACTGCAACCGCCATGGCCTGACCTCCCAGCGCGCCCCGCGCCCCGCGCGCCGGCCCGCCGCCCAACCCCTCTAGCGTGAAGGCGCGCCGGCGTGCGCTATCGGGCAGTCGCGGGGTTGCCGCAGATTCGGGCCCACTCGGCGCAGAGGGGCGAAGCCCGCAAAGCCGCAGGAGCGCCCCGCGCCTGCGCGCTCCCAGCCAACCCGCCAGCGGCATAGGGGGCGCGAGCCCTCAGCTGCCCTTCGAAAAAAACGAAAACTCCCCCTTGACCCTCACGTAACGTGAGGGTCTATTCTTTCCCTCGGCAAGACGAAAGGAGCCCCATGACGCCACAGAAGACGGACTCCGCCAGCAGCACCTCGGACAGCGCGTGCGCCATCCGGCCCGCCGTTGCGACCGGCGCCCACGCACCCGCCAACCCGGTGGCACACGCGCCGCGGACGGCCACCCCGTCCCCGGCCGCCTCGGCACCTGCCGGCGGCTACACGGCCGGCGCGCTCGCCGAGCTGGCCGGCGTGACGGTGCGCGCCCTGCACCACTACGAGGCCGAGGGCCTGCTGCGCCCCACGCGCGACGCGAGCGGGTACCGCCGCTACGACGCCAGCCAGGTGGAGCGCCTCCAGCAGATCCTGCTGTTCCGCGCCTGCGGGCTGGCGCTCGGCGACATCCGCCGCAGCCTGGATGATCCGGCCTTCGACCGCGCCGCGGCGCTCCGATCCCGCCTTGCCGACCTGCGCGCGCAGCAAGAGCAACTGAAAGCCCTGATGGGCACGGTGGAGAAGACCATCGCCGCCCTGGAAGGAGAAACCACCATGACCGACAAGGAACGATTCGAGGGCCTCAAGCGCCAGGCCGTCGAGCACAACGAGAGAACCTACGGCGCCGAGGCCCGCGAGCGCTGGGGCGACGCAGCCGTCGACGCCGCCAACGAGAGGACGCTCGCCCTGGACGAGAAGGCCTGGAACGACCGCGAGGCGCTGGGGCGAGCGGTGATCGACCAGCTGCGCGCCGCCTTCGCCGACGGCACCGGCGACCCGGCAGGGCCCGAGGCCCGCGCCCTGGCCGAGATGCACGGCCGCTGGCTCGCCCTCCACTGGGGCGAGGGCGCCTACAGCCGAGCGGCCCACGCCGCCCTCGCCGACGGCTACGTGGCCGACGAGCGCTTCACCCGCTACTACGACGACGCCGTGGCCCCCGGCGCCACCCGCTTCCTCCGCGACGCCATCGCCGCCTGGTGCGCCGCGTAGCGCCCGCGTCCAACGATTCCGCCCGCTTCGCGCGGGATGCCTGCGACGCGTCCCTCGCGTCCCGCGCCCCCGCCTGACGAGCCGCATCCGCCCTGCAACGATGCCACCGCAGCCACGTTTCCCGGCTGCGGTGGCAGTAATTCGCGTTTTGGTACGGCTCTCGCCTCTCTTGCAGGCCCAATCACAGCATGCCGCCAAAGCCGACCTGGGGTTTTGCTGGCACGACCCTCGGCAGAGGGGCATGGGAGCGCCCGCTTACCGTACCAAAACGCGAATTACTGCCACCAAACGACGAAAAAGCGGCTCTCACGCCCTCGACCGCCGGCTCGAACCCCCCCCGCCCCCGCGCGAATCCCGCAAATCCCCCACCACGCGGCAACGCGGCGGGAACGCCTCGTCAAAGCATCGGCCCCAACTGCGGCCCGCGCCGCCTTCCGCGCCACACGTGGTAGCACCATGGTCAACGTCACGTCACGAAACCGTCGCACGAGGAGCACGGAAGGAGACGACCATGAAGCTGCAGGAATCCCAGTCGTGGAAGAACATCGAGGCCGCCCTGAACGCCGAGGCCCTGGCCTACGTGGAGTACGTCTTCTACGGCCAGCAGGCCAAGAAGGACGGCTACGTCCAGATGTCCAACTTGTTCCAGGAAACGGCTGACAACGAGCTGCACCACGCCAAGCTCCTGTTCAAGAAGCTGCACGACGGCACGGTGCCGCCGACCCCCGAGTGCCTGAGGCTGGCCAGCGCGTCCGAGCGCTACGAGTGGGACGTCCAGTACAAGGAGTTCGCGAAGGTGGCCCGCGACGAGGGCTTCGACGACCTGGGCGACTTCTTCGACGGCCTAGCCGCCATCGAGAAGAGCCATCAGGAGCGCTTCGACGTGCTGGCCAGACGCATCCAGGATGGCGAGGTATTCGAGCGCGAGCAGGTGCAGGTGTGGTACTGCACCGTCTGCGGCCACCTGCACATCGGCACCGCGGCCCCCGAGGAGTGCCCCGTCTGCGGCCATCCGCAGGGCTACTTCCAGGTGCGCGCCGCCAACTACTAGGCGCCGAGCGCGACCCGAGCACCCCGCTCCGGCGTTCTCCGCGCACGCATGCCCCGTATGCGACCGCGAAGATAACCGGCGACCGGGAACGCCTATGGCCCTGCGCAGCCAGGCCCGGTGCCGGTAGTGTAAGATAGGCGGCTGTACGCTATCGACCGAAGGACGGGGAGATCATGGAGAAGGGAAGAGTGGGCGCGCTGCTGCCCATCGGCGTGTTCCTGGTGCTGTACCTGGGGCTCGGCATTCTGTTCGAGTACGGGATGGGCATCACCATGGGGTTCTACAACATCCCCATCGTGGTGATCTTCCTCATCGCGCTGCTGGTGGCGTGCTTCCAGAACCGGTCGCTGTCATTCGACGACAAGCTCGTCATCATGGGGCGCGGCATCGGCGACAAGACCATCGTCACCATGATCCTCATCTTCATGGCCGCCGGCGTGTTCGTGGGCACCGTGGGCCGCGACTCGGCCGAGTCGGTGGCCTATCTCATGCTCTCGGTCATTCCGGCTGAGTTCTCCGTGGCCGTGCTGTTCGTGGTGAGCTGCTTCGTGTCCGTCTCCATGGGCACGTCGGTGGGCACCATCACGCTCATCACGCCCATCGCCGTGGCCGTGTCCGCCGCGTCGGGCTTCAGCCTGCCGCTGTGCGTGGCGTCGGTCATGGGCGGCGCGATGTTCGGCGACAACCTGTCGTTCATCTCCGACACCACCATCGCCGCCTGCCAGGGCCAGGGCTGCGAGATGAAGGACAAGTTCCGCGAGAACTTCAAGATCGCGCTGCCCGCGGCCGTCGTGACGCTCGTCATCATCCTGGCGCTGTCGCTCAGCACCGACCTGGCCGGCACCGTCCAGCATGACTACGAGCTGCTGGAGCTCATCCCGTACCTGATCGTGCTCGTGGGCGGCATCATCGGCATCAACGTGTTCGTGGTGCTGCTACTCGGCATCGTGTCGGGCTCCATCATCGTGGTGGCCGAGGGCGCGGTAGCCGCCACCGACCTGCTGGGCAACATGGGCACCGGCGCCGCGGGCATGTTCGAGACCACCATGGTGGCCGTGCTCGTGAGCGCCATCTGCGCGCTCATCCGCGAATACGGCGGCTTCACGGCGCTGCTCAACGGCATCAAGAGCCTGTTCAAGAGCCGCAAGGGCGGTCAGCTGGGCATGGGCCTGCTCGTGGGCGCCATGGACATCGCCACGGCCAACAACACGGTGGCCATCGTCATGGCCAACCCCATCGCCCGCGACATGGCCGAGACCTACGGCATCTCGCGGCGCAAGACGGCGTCCATCCTCGACACGTTCTCCTGCGTGTTCCAGGGCGTCATCCCCTACGGCGCCCAGATGCTCGTGGCCATCAGCGCCTGCACCGAGCTGGGATTCGCCGTGACGGCGTTCCAGATCATCCCCTTCTTGTTCTACCCGTTCCTGCTGCTGGCCAGCTCCCTCGTGTTCATCTTCCTAATCCCCGACAAGCGCGGACGCGGGGATGCCGCGACGGACGAGAGGCCGACCGCGGAGGAGGCGGCCGACTAAGACGCGAGGCGCGCCGATGAGGCGCGAAGGCACGACCGCCACCGAAGGGGGCGGCCGCCGAGGGCGAGGACCCGGGTGGCCGCCCCCTTCTTGTTGGGATGCAGCGGATCAGGCAAGACGCGGCCCGGCAGGCGGGACGAAGGGTGGCAGCAGGGGCGGGATGGACGCGGTCGTCTCCCTACCAGGAGGGGCGGCGCGTGAACCCCGCGCGGGCGCCGAGCAAAGCGCGCTACCACTCCTCCAGCGGGAAGTAGCGGCGCAAGGCCACCGCGCGCGGCGTGACCTCGAAGTCGGCCTGCCATAGCTCCACCCCGGCGGCGCGGCAGGCGTCCACCGTGGCGAGCACCTCGTCATAGGTGGTGCCGTGATAGAAGCGGAAGCCGTCGTTGGCGTAGTAGAGGCAGTAGAGGACGACGGCGCGCTCGTGGTCCGCCAGGGACGCGGCCAGCTCACGCAGATGGCGCAGCGCCCGCTCGGTAGACGAGAACGGCGCTTCGGGCAGGCGGGGCACGGAGGCGGGCACGGCGGTCTGGATCTGCACGAGCGGCGTCTTGACCTCCAGGTACAGCCGGTCGTCCACGAGAAAGTCGAGCCGCGACGCGCCGAGCGGAACCTCGCGGCGCACCTCGCGCGGCTGCCCGGCGATGGCGTCGAGGGCCCCGATGCGCAGGAAGTGCTCGACGGAGCGGTTGGAGGCGTTCTGGTTGATGCCGATCCAGCGCTTCTGCGGCGCGTCCGGCTCGTCGAGGGAGAAGGCCTCCACCGTAAGCGGCAGCTTGCGCTTGGGGTTGCCGCTGTCCGAGACGAGGCAGGGGCGTCCCGCCAGGTCGAGGCCGCCGATACGCGACACCGCCGGGCAGTGGCAGCGCACGACGGACGTGCCGGCCGAGAGGACCGAGCCGCCGGGCGCAGGCGAGGGCGACAAGGCGCCCTTCGCGGGAACCGGCATCGGCTTCCGCGGGTCGGCCGCCAAGGAAGGTGCCCCCGCCGCGGACGACCCGAGGGGCGCATCCGTCGCAGCGACCGCTGATGCCCTGCCCGCAGGAGGCGAACCGCCCTCCCCCGTCGGGAAGGTCACCTCCATGATGAAGCGGTTAGGGCGCGCGAGGATGAGCCCCTCGCGCAGAGGCGCGGGAAAGGGAAGCGGCGCGCAGGTCGGCTCGTAGATATCCATGGACCTATGGTACGCCGTCGGCAGAGGGCGGAGGCGCGCCGCGGGCGCCTCGTTTCCCGATCGTGCGCTATCCCGCTGCAAAGTGGCCAAAAAAGTCGACCTGACGACAGAAATCGGCCAGATCGCAGCCCCTCTCGCCGCGAATGCGCAAGGAGACCTCCCGCGACCTGGGCTTTCGCTTGCCACCCTTGGAACCGGGGGTGCTGACGGGCCTCGTAAACGTCGTCAAGTCGACTTTTTTGGCCACTTTGCACGCGCGCCTTGCGCAAAGCGCCCGATTTCCCCGCCCCGCGGCCGCCGCCGAGCGCCTCCGGCGTCCTGCGGCGAGCTCGGCGGCTCCTCCCGCTCGCAGCGCGCCGGCACCCCTATAATAGAAAGCCACCCACACGTCCTGGCCCAAGGAGCCGCCATGCCCACCGAAGAACCCGCCTACGAGCTGCCCGACCCCACGGCTGCAACAAGCCCCGCCGACGCCCCCGCGCCGGACGACCCCTTCGCCCCCGGCTCCCTCGGCTGGCTGCTGCCCTGGGCCGAGACGGGCGAGGGCGACGTGCTCGACCCCTCCGAGGCGCTCGAGGTGTTCCTCGGCTGGGTGGAGTCGCGCGGCCTGGAGCTGTGGCCCCACCAGGAGGACGCCCTCATGAACCTGGCCGTGGGCGACTCGGTCATCCTGGGCACCCCCACCGGCTCGGGCAAGTCGATGGTGGCGCTCGGCCTGTGCTTCATGGCCCTGGCCACGGGCCGCACCGCCTACTACACGGCACCCATCAAGGCGCTCGTCAACGAGAAGTTCTTCGCCATGGTTGACATCCTCGGCCGCGAGAACGTGGGCATGATCACCGGCGACACCACCATCAACACCGACGCGCCCGTCATCTGCTGCACCGCGGAGATCCTGGCCAACCAGGCGCTGCGCGAGGGCGCGACATCGAAGGTGGGCTGCGTCGCCATGGACGAGTTCCACTTCTACGCCGATCCCGACCGCGGCTGGGCCTGGCAGGTGCCGCTGCTCACCCTGCCCCGCGCGCAGTTCCTGCTGATGAGCGCCACGCTCGGAGACGTCAGCTCCATCGCCGCCGACCTCCAGGAGCGCACCGGACGCCCCGTCGACGTCATCGCCGACGCACCGCGGCCCGTGCCGCTTTCCTACGAGTACTCCCTCGAGCCGCTCGAGGCCACCGTCGAGCTGGCTCTGCGCGAGGGCGACGCGCCCCTGTATCTGGTGCACTTCTCCCAGGACGCGGCGCTCGCCTCGGCCCAGTCGCTCGCCAGCTACGGCGTGGCCACCAAGGAGCAGCGCGAGGCCGTGAAGCAGGCGATGAAGGGGACGCGCTTCACCACCGCCTTCGGCAAGATCCTCCAGCGGCTGCTCGGCTGCGGCGTGGGCGTGCACCACGCGGGCATGCTGCCGCGCTACCGCCTGCTCGTGGAGAAGCTGGCCCAGCAGGGGCTGCTGCCGGTCATCTGTGGCACCGACACGCTCGGCGTGGGCATCAACGTGCCCATCCACACCGTGGTGCTCATCCAGCTGACGAAGTTCGACGGCCATCACATGCGCCGCCTGCGCGCCCGCGAGTTCCACCAGATAGCGGGCCGCGCCGGCCGGTCCGGCTTCGACACCGAGGGCCTGGTCATCGCGCTCGCCCCCGAGCACGAGATCGAGAACCACCGCGCCCAGGTGAAGGCCGCGGGCGACCCGAAGAAGCTGCGCAAGCTCAAGAAGAAGCAGCCGCCCGAGGGCTTCGTGAGCTGGGACGAGAAGACGTTCACGCACCTGGTGGAGAAGGCGCCGGAGAAGCTCACGCCCCGCATGCGCATCACGCACTCCATGGTGCTGGCCGTGGTCTCGCGCGGCGGCGACGCGCGGGCGGCCGTGCGCCAGCTCATCGCCGACTCGGCCCAGGAGCCGCAGGAGAAGGCGGCCCTCACGGCGCGCGCCGACGAGATATTCGCCACCCTCATCGAGGCCGGCGTGGTGGAGCGCCGCGAGGGCGCGGGACCCGACGGCGCCGACGAGTACCTGCTGACCGTCGACCTGCCCGAGGACTTCACCCTCGACCAGCCGCTCTCCCCCTTCCTGCTGGCGGCCCTCGACCTGCTCGACCGCGACGACCCCGACTACGCGCTCGACGTCATCTCCCTCGTGGAGGCTACGCTGGAGAATCCGCGCCAGGTGCTGCGCGCCCAGGAGCGCAAGGCCAAGGACGCCGCCCTGGCCGAGATGAAGGCCGACGGCGTGGAGTACGAGGAGCGCCTCGAGCGACTGGCCGACGTCACCTACCCGCGCCCGCTCGAGGACCTGCTCGACCATGCCTTCGGGCTGTACTGCCAGACGGTGCCGTGGGCGCGCGACTACGAGCTCGAGCCCAAGAGCGTGCTACGCGACATGGTGGAGACGGTGAGCGACTTCAAGACCTACGTGGGACGCTACGGCATCGCCAAGTCGGAGGGCACGCTGCTGCGCTACCTGTCGGACGCCTTCCGCGTGCTCGACCGCACCATTCCGCCCGCCGCGCGTGACGAGCGGCTCCAGGACGTGGTGGCGTGGCTCGGGTTCCTCGTGCGCACCACCGACTCGAGCCTGGTAGACGAGTGGGCGGCCTCAGGCGAGCTGCCGGACGCCGCACCGCCCGTCGATGCCGACGCGGTGGTGGCCGACCGCCGCGGCCTGCGCGTGCTCGTGCGCAACGCGCTGTTCGCCCGGGTGCGGCTGGCCTCCCAGGGACGCGCCGGCGACCTGGGGCGTCTCGACGGCGAGTGGGGCTTCGGCGAGCGCCGCTGGCAGGACGCGCTGGACGCCTACTTCGACGCGCACGAGACCATCGGCATCGACGCCGACGCCCGCTCGGCCGCCTACCTGGAGATCGACGAGTCCCCCGAACGCGCCGAGCGCCTCTGGCGGGTGCGCCAGGTGTTCGCCGACGAGGCAGGCGACCGCGACTTCCAGATCGTCGCCGCGGTGGACTTGGACGCCACGCAGGAAGCCGGCGAGGCGGTGTTCCGCGACTACCGCGTCGGCTTCATCGAGGACCTGCTGGACTAGCGGCAGCCAGGCGGCCGCGTTGGAGCCGCCGGGCCGGGCCGGGCTGGGGCCGTCGAAGCGGAGCGATTCGGGACGACGCCATCCCCGCCGCCCGCGTCACGCGCCGGCGTCGCCCAAGTCCACGTCACGCCGCAGAACGCGCGTGGTGACCAGGTAGTACGCCACGCCGATGACGATCCACGCGATGCCCACCAGGTGCGCCACCATGCTCAGCGACGCCAGCACGGCCAGCGTCACCGCCATGCCCAGGAGAGGACACACGAGCAGCCGCCACGGGTTGGAGTGATCCTTCTGCCGCACCCAGTAGTACCAGATCACGGTGAAGTTGAGGATGAGGTAGGTGGACAGCGCGCCGAAGTTGCTCACCTTCGCCACCTCATCCATGCCCAGGTACAGCAGCGCCGGCAGGATGGCGAGCGACAGGCCCGACACGAACAGGGTGGCCACCACCGGCACGCCCGTCTTCTCGTCCATGCGACCGAGCACGCGCGGCAGCGACCCGCCGCGGCCCATGACGTAGAGCACGCGCACGATGGACACCTCGAACACCATGCCGGTGAACACGCCTTGGGCGAGCGCCACGGCCACGGCGCACAGGATGCCGAGCCACGGGCCGGCCACCATCTGCGCCACCAGGTAGAAGCCGTTGTCCTCGTTGCCGGCGAACACCGCGCCGGTCGGGTCGACGCAGGTGGCCACGAAGCAGGTCAGCACGAACATGGCGCCCAGCAGCAGGATCATGATCATCATGGCGCGCGACGGCCCCGTCTTGCCGTCCTTGGCCTCCTGGGTGAGCGTGGCCACGCAGCCGAAGCCCACGTAGGAGAACGCGGCCAGCGACACGGCGCCCATGGTGTCGCCGAAGTTGAACGCGGAGGGGTTGACGAACGCGGTGGCCGAGAAGCCCGAGGTGGCCGGGTGCCCGATGACGTAGGCCACGCCCAGCACGAGGAACAGCGCCAGCACCAGCAGCTCGCCCACGAGCGCCACGCGGTTGACGGCGATGGTCGTCTTCATCCCGCGCAGGGCCACGAAGGTGGTGAAGGCCAGAAACATGAGGCACCAGCCCCACACCGGCACCGCCGGCACGTACTGGTTGAGCGCCAGACCGGCCATGATGTAGCACAGCGTAGGCCCTACCAGGTACTGAAGCAGCATGAGCCAGCCGGCCACGAACCCCACGAGCTTGCCGATGCCCTTGGTGGCGTAGGTGTAGATGGATCCCGACGAGGGGAAGCGGTTGATCATCACGCCGAAGGAGAGCACCGTGAACAGCATAGCCCCCAGCGCGATGAGGTAGGTGAGCGCCGGCATGCCGTGGGAGGCGTTGAACACGCTCGCGTAGATGCTGAACGGCGCGATGGGCACCATGGAGATAAGCCCGTAGATAACCAGGTCGAACACGGTGAGCGTGCGCTTGAACCCGCCGTTGGCGGCACCGGTAGGCGGCGCGGCGGCCAGGTTGTCGTCGACGGGCGCGGGCGCCGGAACGGCCGAGGCCGGGCGGGCCGGATGCGCCGAGGCGGCGGGCGCAGATACGGGCGCCGCGGCAGGGGTGGGCGCGGGCGCGGCAGCGTGCTTGTCCATGGTTCCTCCCAACAGATCGCGCGAAGAGTCGCGGACGCGCCGGGAGGGCCCGCCCGCAACCCCACCATGCCACGACCACGCCGCAGGAGCGCCCCGGGCGCCCAACCGTAACGCATCGAGGAAGGAACAGTTCCCGCATCGTCACCGAGGGGGGGTGCCAGGGGGTGCCAGGGGGTCACACCTGATGGCACACCCCTGCCGGGGTGTGCCATCAGGTGTGACCCCCTGG
>NZ_QWKK01000083.1 GCF_009911695.1 Enterorhabdus sp. P55
CCGCCGCCGGCCCGGGCGGCGCGCCCGCCGCAGCCCCCGCGGGCACCTGGCAGGCGCCCTACGCGCCGGGTGCCTATGTCGCCCCGCCCGCCCCGCGCAGCCGCGCGTGGATCGTCGCGCTCGTGGCGGTCATCCTGCTGTTCGCGGCCATCTTCGTCGGCATGGCGTCGTGCACGTCGGTTCTGGGCTCCTCGTTCGGGTCGGCCGGCACGTCCGCGCCGAGCGCCGCGAGCGGCCCGACGGTGGGTATTATCGCCATCGACGGCACCATCGAATATGACGGCTCCACATCGAGCCCCGAGGGCCTCAAGGCCCAGCTTGACCGCGCCGAGGCCGATCCGAACATCCGCGCCGTCGTGCTGCGCGTCAACTCCGGCGGCGGCACGGCTACGGCCGGCGAGGAGATGAGCACCTACGTGCGCGACTTCTCCAAGCCCATCGTGGTGTCGAGCGCCTCGATGAACGCCTCGGCGGCCTACGAGATCTCGTCCCAGGCCGACTACATCTTCACCGCCAAGACCACGGCCATCGGCGCCATCGGCACGGCCATGCAGCTCACCGACATCTCGGGGCTGCTCGACAAGCTCGGCATCACCATCGACAACGTCACCTCGTCGGACTCGAAGGACTCCAGCTACGGCACCCGCGCCCTCACCGACGAGGAGCGCGCATACTATCAGGCCATGGTCGACCAGATCAACGCCACCTTCATCGCCACCGTGGCCGAGGGCCGTGGCATGACCGAGGAGGAGGTGCGCGCCTTGGCCACCGGCCTCACCTTCACGGGGATGGACGCGGTGAGCAACGGCCTGGCTGACGAGATCGGCACGCTCGAGGACGCCTGCGACAAGGCAGCCGGCCTGGCAGGCGTGGCGACGGGCTACCGCACGATGTACCTGCAACCCGAGGTGAGCGACCTGTCCGCCCTGATGAGCCTCATGGGGATGGAGACGAAGGCCGCCGACGAGGGCCTGACGGCAAAGGAGCAGAATCCCGATGTCCGATTTGAGAACTGACGCCCGCGTGAAGTGGCCGGCCCGCGCCGTGGTGACGGCGGGGATGCCCTACGGCAACAAGCCTCTGCACTTCGGCCATATCGGCGGCGTCTTCGTGCCGGCTGACGCCTTCGCGCGCTTTCTGCGCGACCGCATCGGCGCCGAGAACGTTCGCTTCGTCTCGGGGACCGACTGCTTCGGCTCGCCTATCGACGAGGGCTACCGCAAGCTCGTGGAGGCCGGCGAGTTCGACGGCTCCATCGCCGACTACGTGGCCGCCAACCACGACGCCCAGAAGCGCGCGCTCGACGCCTACCAGATCAGCCTCGACATCTACCAGGGCTCGGGCCTGGGACATGCCGGCGACGTGCACCAGATGGTGACCGACTCGTTCATCGAGCGGCTCTACGCCAACGGCTGGCTGCGCCGTGAGGCCACGCTCCAGTTCTTCGACGCCGAGGCCGGCATCTTCATCAACGGCCGCCAGGTGCAGGGCCGCTGCCCCGTGCAGGGCTGCAAGTCCGAGCACGGCTACGCCGACGAGTGCGACCTGGGGCACCAGTACGAGCCTCAGGACCTCATCGCGCCGCGATCCACGGTGACGGGCACGGTGCCCGAGATGCGCCCGGTGGAGAACTGGTACTTCGACCTGCCCGCCTTCGCCGACTTCCTGCGTGAGCGCGTGGCCGCCCTCGAGGCCGATCCCGAGGTGCGCGCCGTGGTGCCCCAGACCGTCAAGGAGTTCCTCGCGCCGCCCATCGTCTTCGTCAAGAACGAGGCGCTCGACGACTACCGTGCCATCGCCGACGAGCTGCCGCCCCATGCCTTCCGCGAGGCCCAGGGGGGCAAGCAGAGCTTCGAGATCGAGTTCTCCACCATCGCCGAGCGCGATGAGGCCCGTCCGGTGCTGGCCCGCGCCGGCATCCGCTTCCGCACGGGCAAGACCCTCGTGCCGTTCCGCATCACCGGCAACATCGAGTGGGGCGTGCGCGCGCCAGAGCTCGAAGACGTGCGCGGCCTCACCGTGTGGTGCTGGCCCGAGTCGCTGTGGGCGCCCATCTCCTTCACCATCGCCGCCAACGACGCCCGCGGGCTGCCGCGCGGCAGCTGGCGCGACTTCTGGTGCTCGGACGACGCGCAGGTCTACCAGTTCATCGGCCAGGACAACCTGTACTTCTACGGCGTGGCCCAGCCGGCCCTGTGGGAGGCCCTCGAGCCTGGCGGCATCCTGGCTGCCGACGCTGACGAGCCGGCCCTGCGCCAGACGTTCCTCGTGGCCAACCACCACATGCTCTTCGGCAACAAGAAGGCGTCCTCGTCGGGCGCGGTCAAGCCGCCCACGGGCGAGCAGCTCCTCGAGCACTACACTCCCGAGCAGCTGCGCGCCCACTTCCTCGCGCTCGGCCTCGACCAGAAGTCCGTCGGCTTCAAGCCCAAGCCCTTCGACCCCGATGAGGACAAGCGCGTCGATCCCCGCGTGGCCGACCCGGCCCTCAAGGAGGGCGCGCTGCTCACCAACGTGTTCAATCGCCTGGCCCGCAGCTGCTTCTACGAGGCCCAGAAGAACTTCGACGGCTGCATGCCGCTCGGCGCGCCCTCGGAGGAGGCGCGGGCGGAGGCCGTGCGCACCCTGCGCGCCTACGACGAGCTCATGCACAAGGTGGAGCTGCACTCCGTCATGTCGCTCATGGACGGGTTCATCCGCTTCGCCAACAAGTGGTGGACCGACGGCGTGTCAGCTGCCGAGGCGTCGGGTGACGCCGCGGCGCGCCGCCAGGTGCTCGTGGACTCGTTCTACCTCCTGCGCGTGGCCACGCTGCTCATGCACCCGGTGGTGCCCGTCGGCTGCGAGAAGATCTGCGACTACCTGAGCTTCGCCTTCGACGACTTCTTCAGCTGGAACTACGACTTCGAGTCCTGCGAGGAGCTTTGCAGCGCCATGGAGATCGACGAGGGCGCCCACCGCGTCCAGGAGCTGCCGCCGCGCTTCGACTTCTTCGAGAAGCACCCCAGCCAGCTTAAGAAATAGGGGAGGGTCGCGCCTGCCCGTCTGTCGTCTGAGCGCCCGCGTCTTGCGGGCGCCTCTGCGAAGAGAGGATGTCCCATGATCGAGGCCCGTCGCGCCGCGCTCGTGATGATCGACATGCAAAACGGCTTCATCGCCCCCAGCTCGGCGCTCTGCGTGCCCGGGGCCGCCGCCACCGTCGGCGCCTGCGCTGACGCGCTGGCCGCCGCACGGCGCCAGGGGATGGAGGTCGTCCACGTGCGGCGCGCCTACGCGGCTGACGGCTCGGACGTGGAGCCCGTGCGCCACGGGGCGTGGCTCGCCGGCGGGCGCCCCCTCTGCGTCGAGGGCGATGACCCGTCGAGCCTGGACTGTCCCGACGTACTCACTCCCGCCGACGGCGAGCGCGTGCTGCTCAAGCCGCGCTTCTCCGCCTTCTTCGGCACGTCGCTCGATCGCGTCCTGCGCCGCGCGGGCGTAGACGCCGTGGTGCTCACGGGCACCGCCCTGCCCAACTGCGTGCGCTCCACCGCCTATGACGCGCTGTCGCTCAACTACAACGTGGCCGTGGTGTCCGACGCCACCTCCTCGCGCACGCCCGAGGCCCAGGCCGCCAACCTGGCCGACCTGGCCGCCATCGGCGTCTACGTCCTCGACGTCGCCGAGCTCGCCGCCCAGGGCCTCGCTGCCATGCCCGACGCGCTGGCAGGCTGGCCCGGCAGCCGCTAGGCGGCCTTCCCGCGCGCCTGAAAGGCCCGTTGGGCAATCGGCGGCCTCTCTCGCTGATAGCATGGCGCTTGCCCCTGGGGGATGAGCGGAGAGAGGTGGTTCTCATGGTGGCGATCGGCGGTTTTGGTCTCTGGGGTCTTTTTCTGCTGCTCGTCGGCGTTCTCGCCGACGTGAGGACGGAGCGGCCTGTCAGCTTCGACGCCTCCGATCTGTCGACGGCTAGCTGCTTGGCGGTCGGGGCGGCGGGTCTCTTCAAGGATCGCTCTCACCGTTAGCCGGCTCGCCCCGTGTGGCTGCGCAGCGCCGTCTTTCGTCTTTTGTACGACACCTCGCCAAGTTTGCCCTTTTGGTGCAAATTCCGTCGATTTTGCACTCTGAGCGTTGCACGCAAACGGGTGTATGATGACAAAAGGCTTTCCCGACCTGGTCTTTTGCGGGCGTGTACGTTTAGGGGCGCGGCTATCGGGTGTACTTCGGGTGCAAAACCGCTCGCATTTGCGGCGGGGGGTGTCGATTTCTCGGGTCGCTTCCTGCGCAGCGTCGTGGTAGGGTGCGCCCATGAGCATCTTCTTCAGCCACGATACCGCGCTCGAGCATCTTCGGTCGCAGGCCGCAGAGCGGGAGTTCCCGCTCTGCTACGCCGTGCCGCGCCATGACGTCCCCCGGGGCGCGGCGCTTGCCGACGCGGGTCTCCACGCCTTCGGCATCCACGAGCGGCCCTACCATGTGCTGGTCGCCGATGCGGCCTCGCGGGGCAAGTCGCAGCTGGTGCGCTCCCATGTCTGCGCGGCTGCCTATCCGCCCGGTTCCTTTCGCAGGCTGACGCACGACCTTTACGTGAGCTCGCCCGAGCTGTGCTTTCTCCAGCTGGCCCCGAGCCTGCCCTTCGGCCGTCTGGCGCTGCTGGGGATGGAGCTCTGCGGCGGGTATGCGCTCGACGCCGACGACTCGGAGGGGTTTCGCCGCCGTGAGCCGCTCTCGACGGCGGCTGCGCTGAGGCGCGTCTCCCAGCGCTTCTCAGGCGTTAAGGGCGCCAAGCCGGCTCGCCTTGCCGCGCGCTTCCTCGTGGACGGGGCGCTTTCTCCGATGGAGGCGGCTGTCGTGCTGCTTCTCTGCGCGCCGACCTCGCGCGGCGGCTACGGTCTGGCGCCCCCTGTGCTCAATGCCGAGGTGCGTCTGACGCGGTCGTCTGCGCGCTGGCCGGCCAGCCGGTTCTGCGATCTTTACTGGCCCGCTCGTCGCCTTGCGATCGAATACGACTCCAACCGCTTTCACGTGGGGGCGAACCGCATAGCTCGTGACGCGTCACGTCGAGCGCAGCTTGCCCGCGAGGGGGTCACGGTGCTCACGCTCACCTGGGATCAGGTTCGCGATGTGACTCAGTTTCACGAGGTGGCCCTGCTGGTCGCGGCGCGCCTCCAGGGCGGGTTTCGCTGCTCGCGATCAGATTGGGCGTCGCGCCGTGCCGAACTGCGCCGCCAGGTGCTCCCTGGAAGACGGCTGGACTGGTAGAGGGGGCCCGCTGCGGCTTCTGGCCGGCGCTGCGGCTTTCCCCTGGTTGATTCTGCCGGGCGGAAGTCAACGACTGGTCGCTTGCGTGGTCTGAGGGTTGACCCTTACGCTGGTGGAGACGGAACCGACGAAGGGAGGCGGCATGGACGAGATCAGCCTGGGACGACGGATCGCGAAGGCGCGGTGGGAGAGCGGGCTCACGCAGGAGGAGGTGGCGGCGCACCTGGGCGTCACGAAGGCCGCCGTGTCGAAGTGGGAGCGCGGCCGGTCGCTGCCCGATCTGGCGCTCGCCCCCAAGCTGGCAGCCCTGTTCGCCCTGAGCGTAGATGAGCTGATCGGCTACGAGCCGCAGATGCCCCAGGAGCGCGTCGACGCGACCTACGAGGCCCTGCTCGCCCGCTTCGAGGAGGATCCCGCCTCCGCGCTCGAGGCCGTGCGCGCCGAAGCCGTGCGCTGGTGGTCGTGTCCGGCGCTGCTGCTGGCGCTCGGGATGCTGCTCTACGGCCGGGCGCCGCTCGGCGCGGGCGCGCAGGAGCGGCCGATGACGGGGGAGGCCCTTGCCTGCGCCGAGCTGGGGCGCCGCGTGCTCGAGCGCGTTCGCGCCATGGCGCCGGAGTCGGAGGAGGCTCGCCGTGCCGTGGCGCCCCTGGCCGCGCTGCTCCAGTGGCTCGGCGAGGACGAGGATGCCCTTGCGCTGCTCGCCCCCTACCTGCCCGGCGAGCCGATCCCCGCCGCTACCATAGCCGCCCAGGTCTACCGCCAGCGTGGCGACGATGACGCCGCTGCGCGTGTCCTGCAGCATGCGCTGCTCTGCGCGGCGCTCGAGGCCGTGGCAGACGTGCAGGCGCTTGCGGCGCTCTACGGCGATGACCCGGAGCGGCTGGGCGAGGTGGCTGCCGTAGCCGAGGGGCTGGCTGCCGTGCCGGGCATGACGGCCCTCGCCCCGACGCTCCTGCCGATGACGCGCCGCGCCCTGGCTGTGAGCCTGCTTCCGGCGGTTGCGCCCGCTGCTGATGCGGTAGGGGCCGAGTCCGCGCCTGGCGTGCCCGGTGGCACCCCGACCTGCGCTGCGGGGGACGCGCCGTCTGATGGTCCTGCGGCGGGTGGTTCGGAGAACGCACCTGCTCGCGTGCCCGAGGACGCCCTCGTCGCGCTTGAGCGCTTCGCCGATGCGGTGGCCGCCTGTTCTGCCGTGCTGGTCGCGCCCGAGAACCCGTCCGTTCTCTGGGCGGTCGATGACCTTCTCTGGGCGGCGCCCGATTCCGCCACGGTCGCGACGCGCGCGGAGGTTGCCGCGAGGCTCGCCTCATCCCTCGCTGCGTCGGTCACCGCCGACCCGCGCTGGGCACCCTACGCCGACGACCAGCGCGTCCGCGCCGTTCAGGCGCGCCTGGCCGCTCTCTAGGGCCTGGCCTGCCTCCCGTTCGCAGCCGCGTGCGGGGATGCCCGCCCGCTCCGCACGCGCTGACGTCCTGCTCCCGCCCGCTCCGCGTCCGCTGACACGCCACGCGCCACCGCACCAGCCCGCGTCATCCGTGTGCCTCCTGTTCGCGCGCGTCTCTCGCAGGCCGTTGCCGCGCCTGTCCGTCCTGTAATCCTTGCGCCCCCCTGCGGCGCGCCTCCGCTGAAAGGAGCCCCCATGTCCCTCGACCTCATCATGCGCTACGCCGTCATCGCCCTCGCCGCTCAGCTCGCCGCCGCTTGGGCGCAGGCCTTTCAGGAGCCATGGCCGCTGCCTGGCGCCTTCGAGCTGGCGGCCACCGCCGAGGAGCAGCTCTTCCGCAGCCTCGGCGTTCTCCTGCCGCGTGAGCCGCTTGTCCGGCTCCTCAGGGCCTTGAGCCTTCTAAAGCGCGGCCGGGTTTGCAAATTCGAACGGTTCTGCACCCGCTCCGCCCGCGCCAAGGGCCCGCGTTTCGCCCCCGCGCGGCAAAACCCCTGGTCGCCTGTGGCCGTCATGGTCTTCAGCGTCCCGACTGACCGCTGATCCGCCCTGCCGCGGGTGCAAAACCGTCAAAATTTGCGCTCGTTGCCGCCTTTCGCGAGGTTCGTCCCGTCACCCCTCCGCCAGAGGCGGCTTCGTTCCCCGCGCCGGACGCCTCCCCGGGCCCACAAGAAGGGGGAGCCGCGCATCTTGCGCGGCTCCCCCTTCATCGTGCGGTTTTGCCAGGCTTACTTGTGGTAGTAGCGGTGCGACTCGTACTTGGGCTCGCAGCAGATGTTGATACCCAGCGTGCGGTAGAGCTTCTCATCGGTGGCCGAGATGATCACCGAGAAGAACGCGTCGCAGCCGCGCAGCTTGTCGATGTTGTCCACCAGGCGCTCGGCCATGGGGTCGTTCACCGAGCTGATGGAGAGCGCCAGCAGCGTCTCGTCGGAGTGCAGGCGCGGGTTCTGGCTCTTCAAGTGCTCGGTCTTCAGGTGGCAGATGGGCTCGAGCACGTCGTCGGAGATGACGTAGAGCTCGTCGTCCACGCCTGAGACTCCCTTGAGCGCGTTCATCAGCAGCGCGGATGCGGCGCCGAGCAGGTTGCCGGTCTTGCCCGTCACCACCGTGCCGTCGGGCAGCACCATGGCGCCCGCGGGAGCGCCGGTCATCTCCTCCTTGAGCAGCGCGGCCGAGCGTGCCGGCGAGTGGTTCGGCGTGACGCCGGCCTGGTTCATGAGTATCTCGATCTTCTCCAGGTCGCGCTCGCCCTGGCCGGAGCGCTTGACCTCCACGGCGGTCTGGAAGTAGCGCCGCACGATCTCCATCTTGGCGGCGTCGCGGCAGGCCTCGTCGTCGGAGATGGCCATGCCGGCCATGTTGACGCCCATGTCGGTGGGGGAGCGGTAGGGGCTCTCGCCGGAGATGCGCTCCATCATGGCCTTGAGCACGGGGAAGATCTCCACGTCGCGGTTGTAGTTGACCGTGGTCTCGCCGTAGGCCTCCAGGTGGAACGGGTCGATGATGTTGTCGTCGTCGAGGTCGGCCGTGGCTGCCTCGTAGGCGATGTTGACCGGGTGGGTGAGCGGCAGGTTCCAGATGGGGAAGGTCTCGTACTTGGCGTAGCCGGCCGTCACGTCGCGCTTGTTCTCGTGGTAGAGCTGCGAGAGGCACGTGGCCATCTTGCCCGATCCGGGGCCGGGCGCGGTCACCACCACGAGGGGCCGCGACGTCTCGATGTAGTCGTTCTTGCCATAGCCCTCGTCGCTCACGATGTGGTCGATGTCGGAGGGGTAGCCGGCGATGGGGTAGTGCAGGTAGCTCGTGATGCCCATGGAGGTGAGCCGCTTGCGGAAGGCGTCGGCGTCGGGCTGGCCGGCGTAGCGGGTGATGACCACCGAGCCCACCATGAAGCCCATGCCGCGGAAGATGTCCATGAGGCGCAGGACGTCCTCGGCGTAGGTGATGCCCAGGTCCCCGCGCACCTTCGACTTCTCGATGTCGTTGGCGTTGATGACGATGACGATCTCCACGTCGTCGACCAGGCTCTGGAGCATGCGGATCTTCGTGTCCGGCGCGAAGCCGGGCAGCACGCGCGAGGCGTGGTAGTCGTCGAAGAGCTTTCCGCCGAACTCCAGGTAGAGCTTTCCGCCGAACTGCGCGATGCGCTCGCGGATATGCTCTGCCTGCAGGGCGATGTACTTGTCGTTGTCGAAGCCGGTGCGCATGGGCAGGGGTCCTTCCCTCAAAGACGTCGCGATGGTCAGGCGCCCGCGCGAGGGCGCCTGCTCGATTATAGCGAAGTCAGGGCTCCTCGGACGGCAGGCTCGGGCCGCGGCGGTTACGTCCTTGTTAAATAAGTACGCGCGAAGAGGGAAGGGGCGAAGGCGGCGGAGGCGCGGCGCGCGGAGGCGTCTGGAATCCTGCCGCGCCGCCTTCCCCCGCAGCACCTGGCGGTGAAGCGCTACAATGCCTTTCGGAAGGGAGGAGCCATGGAGGAGGCCGTCAGCGAGTACCTGAGCCACCTGCGCATCGAGCGGGGCAGCTCGCCGCGCACGGTGGAGGCCTACACGCGCGACTTGCGCGACTACGTCTCCTTCCTCGCCAGCCGCAACGCCCTCGCGCCCGACGACGTCGACCACGCGCTCATCGGCGCCTACGAGGCCGATCTGATCGAGCGTGGCTACGCGCCCGCCAGCGTGAAGCGGCGCGTGTCGGTGATCAAGGGGTTTCACCGCTTCTGCCTGCGCGAGGGCTTCTCCCGCGCAAATCCCGCCGACGCCCTGCCCCTGCCCAAGGTGCCTGATCGCCTGCCTGACGTGCTCTCCATCGCCCAGGTCACGCGTCTCCTCGACGAGCTGGATGGTACGACCCCGCGCGACTTGCGCGACCGCGCCATGCTCGAGGTGCTCTACGGCTGCGGTCTGCGGGTGAGCGAGCTTACGGGGCTCAATGGAGATAAAGTGCGCCTGGACGAGGGCTCCCTGCTCGTCACCGGCAAGGGCGAAAAACAGCGCATCGCCCCCATCGCCGGCACCGCTGCCCGCGCGCTCGCGCGCTACCTGGAAGAGGGCCGTCCTGCGCTTGCGCGGCCCGGGTCGCCGGGCGCCGTGTTCCTCAACGCCCGCGGCGGCCGGCTCTCGCGCCAGAGCGTGCACGCCGTGGTCGCCCGTGCCGGCCGCGTGCTCGGCATCAGCAACCTTCATCCGCACACCCTGCGCCACTCGTTCGGCACGCACCTGCTCGAAGGCGGTGCTAACCTGCGCGTCATCCAGGAGATTCTCGGTCACGCCGACATCTCCACCACGCAGATCTACACCCACGTCGACCGCACCCACCTCCAGACCGAGTACCTCGCCGCCCATCCTCTCGCGCGACGCTAGGCACCCGACGTCGCGCTTCGCACTGCCGGGCCCTCGTCGTCTCCGGGGCGAATTCCCGCCAAAAAGCGAGGTTGTGAGTTGTTTTGGACGCCCGAGAACCCGAGGGCGCGAAGAGCAGCGGATCCTCACCGGCGTTTTCCCAGGTCGCGGCAACCTAGGCGAGGGGGCGCGCCTTCTGGGGCTTTGAAAGCGCGTGCTGAGCAGCGCACAACCTCGTTTTTTTGGCGGGAATCATGCCTTGAAATCGCACGCCCGGCCTGCGGGCGGCCGCCTTCGGGCGCGTTCGACTGCAGGTGTCGCAAGGGGAGGGGGCCGCCCCCTGCGGTGGGATCGTTCGCGTTCCCTGGCCGCCGACGCCGACTGGGTCGCCCCCCATGCGCCGGCAGTCGCCCCGCGGCCGAACCCCCGCGCCCTGGCGACCGGCTTCGCCCCCCCCCGCCTGCCTCGGCGACCGCCCGCAGCCGCGTCGCCCCCCCCGCG
>NZ_QWKK01000084.1 GCF_009911695.1 Enterorhabdus sp. P55
GGCCCCCGCAGGGGCCGCCCCGCCGCAGCGCCCCCGCAACTCGCCAGGCGCGCCAGCACCCGGCGAGCCCGGGCATGGCTTCGCCGCCGGCCCCCTCGGGCCGTCTTCCGCAGCCGCGTGCGCGCGACCGACCGACGCCCACGGGCGACCAGGCCGATCCTGCGCATGGCTTCGCCCTCGGCGCCTCGCGGCGACCTAAGGGCCGCACCGCGCACTACCCGGCTGGGCAGCGGCACGGCTTCGCCATCCAGAGCCCGAAGGCCCTGGTCGCGGCTTCGCTTATTCCCCTCCCGCGCTTATACGAGACGCCGAACGCGGCCTCGCCTTACACGACGGGATATGCTGTGCAGTTTCCTGCGAAGAACTCGAGCGGGTGAGCGGCGGATCGGAACCGACGCGCCGTTCGCTCGGGCTCTCCGCAACAAGCTGCGGAGGGCTCCTACGGTCGGTCAGCTCTTGGAGACCACCTCCAGGCCAACCTTGAGCCCGCGGGCATCCGCCGGCAGCGCGAGCGTTCCGGCCGCCACGCCGGGAGCGCGCCCGAGCAGCACCTCGTCGGCCCGCGACGGATCGAGCCAGGCCGCACGGCGATGACGATCCACATGGCAGACGAGCCCCTCCAGCCCCGCGAGCGGGCCTGACGCCACCGCAAGCCGCCCGCCCTCGATGGCGCCGCGCGACACGCGCACCACGCCCTCTGCGCCGCCGAGGGCGTGCACGAGTGCCGCCTCAGCGTCGGTGAGGGCTGCCAAGGCGCCGTCCGCGGACAGCATCAGATCGGGCTGGGTAGAGCGACGCAGGACATGCGCCACCGCCTCCGGATCGTCGGAGGCGAGGAAGAGGTAGCCGGGAAACAGCAGGTCAGTGGCAATTCCCCATTCCCCCGCCGTCTTGCGCGGCATCTGGCGACGCAGGGGGAAGCACGCCCGCACGGCATCGCCGCCCAGAGCCATGACGCGGCGGGCCGCCGCGTCCTCGCGGGACGGAACGACCTGCACGACATAACGCGCCAGGGGCGTGTCGGCTGCGGTATTCGGTTGGGTGCTGGGAAGGTCGAGGAACGCGGGCGCGACGATGCGCGGGTGGCTGGCGCCGAGGCGCGCCGCGCGGGCGGCTACGCGGCGGCTGCGCGGGCTACCATGAAGTGGCTGCCCCCCCCCCGCGAGTTTCCGTGCGGTATGTCAGCGTCGACTGGCTCACGGCCGTTCGTCCTCGTTTCCTTCGATGAATCACGTCCTCACCTGCGGTAAGGGAACGTTGTAGTTCAATTGAACATAGTAGCACAGCGCCGCCGGGGCGCCAGGGGGCGTTCACCACTGACTGATTATCGGTACAACTCTCCATAACTTACCGCGAGGTTTTTCGGTAAGCGGAGGATCGGGCTAATCCCCGAACTTCTCCTCGAGCGCCTGGCGCACGCAGTCGGGGACGAACTGCGTGAGATCGCCGTGGAAGCTGGCTATCTCGCGTACCACCGATGACGACAGGTACATGTACTCCGGCGGCGACATGATGAAGATAGTCTCCAGGTCGCTGTCGAGCTGGTAGTTGAGCGCCGTCTGCTGGAACTCGTACTCAAAGTCGGTGATGGCGCGCAAGCCCTTCACCACCACGCGCGCATCCAGCTGGCGCGCGAAGTCGATGAGCAGGCAGTCGAAGGGCTCCACCCGCACGTTAGGCAGATGCGCCGTGGCCTCACGCGCAAGCGCCACGCGCTCCTCGAGCGTGAACAGCGGCCGTTTCTTGGCAGAAGCCGCCACCGCCACCACTACCTCGTCCATGATCTGGGCGGCACGGGTGATGACGTCGAGGTGGCCGGCGGTGATAGGGTCGAAGGTGCCGGGGGTCAGGGCGCGTCTCATGGGATTCCTCTCAAACGGATCAGGGCGCATCAGCGCTAGTCGGGCTGGCGTCGCAGCAGGTCGATAACGGTATCGCCCCAGGCGCGGCGCGTGGCAACAGCGAAGGGTGCCGCCCCCGTCAGCTCATCGACGGCAGCGCTCGCCGCAGCGTCGTGCTCATAGGAGACGATGACGTCGGACGCGAGCAGCCCCGCGGCATCGAGACGCGCCACGAAGGCCAGCACCTCGGCAGCCTCCACGGCATAGGGCGGATCAAGAAACACCAGATCATAGGGCGTCCCCACAGACGGCACCGCCGCCTTCAGCACGTCGGCGCGGCGCACGCGGGCGCGGTCGGGGCCATAGCCGAGCAGCCGCGCGTTGGCCTCGACCACCTTGGCCGCCGCCCCGTCGCGCTCCACCAGGCAGGCACGGTCGGCCCCGCGCGAGAGCGCCTCCAAGGCCAGCGCGCCCGAGCCGGCGAAGGCGTCGAGCACCACGGCGCCCTCGAAGCCGCCCCGCGCGCTCGCGAGCATGGACATGAGCGACTCGCGCACGCGGTCGGTGGTGGGGCGCGTGCCGTCCCCCTTGGGCGCCTTCAGCACGCGCCCCCTATGCTCACCTGCGATGATCCGCATGGTCTTCCTTCCTTGTCCGGTCGCGGGGCCTGGAGCACGGCTGCGCTCGGAGGCTGCGCGGCCATGCGCCAGACCCGCGCTCCCTGCTAGCGCGCGTGCGCCCTTCCCTCCTCCGCCTACCCGCCCGACGGCACGTCGGACCGCGCGGCCAGCAGGCGCACCTCGCGGGCGAGCGCCCGGTGCTCGGGAGCCTCGAGAGCCGGGTCCTCCTCGAGCAGCGCCGCCGCGTCACCGTGGGCCGCCTCGATGATGCGTCCGTCACGCACCACGTTCACGAGCTTGAGTCCCGAGGCGCCGTGCTGGCGGTTGCCGAGGATGTCGCCCTCACGGCGCAGCGACAGGTCGAACGACGCCAGCTCGAAGCCGTCGTCGGTGGTCTCCATGGCCGCCAGGCGCTGGAGCGCCGCCTCCTGCTTGGACGCGGACACCAGAAACACCTCGGCCGGCTTCTCGCCGCGACCCACGCGCCCGCGCAGCTGGTGGAGCTGCGAGAGGCCGAAGCGGTCGGCGTCCTCGATGATCATCACCGTGGCATTGGGCACGTCCACGCCCACCTCGATGACGGTCGTAGCCACGAGCACCCCTATCTCGCCTGCGCGGAACCGCTCCATGACCTGCTTCTTCTCCGCTGCGGCCATGCCGCCGTGAAGGAGCGCCACCTCGGTGTCGACGAAGGTGGACGACTGGAGCATGGCCGCCTCGCGGGTGGCGGCGGCCACGTCGTCTCCGGCCAGGTCAGCCTCGGACTCGATGCTCACCACCGGGTGCGCCGCCGCGCCCTCCTCGTCGCGATCGGCCGCGGCCTTGGCGTCGCGCTCGGCGGTGTCCTTGCCGATGAGGGGACACACCACGTAGACCTGCTCGCCTCGGGAAAGCGCCTCCCGCGCCGCGTCGTAGGCGCGCCCGCGGTCCTGCTTGGTCACCACGTGGGTGGTCCGCGCGGCCCCGGCATGGGGCTTCTCGCGGAGGTAGGACAGCGTGAGGCTGCCGAACAGCGCGAGCGCCAGCGTGCGCGGGATGGGCGTGGCCGTCAGGTACACGGCGTCGGGCGCCTCGCCCTTGGCCAGCAGGCGCGCCCGCTGATCCACGCCGAAGCGCTGCTGCTCGTCGATGACCACGAGCGTGAGACTGCGCGGGGCCACGTCGTCCTCCAGCAGGGCGTGGGTGCCGATGAGCACGTCCACCGTGCCGGCAGCCACACGCTCGAGAACAGCCGCGCGCTCGGCGGCGGGCGTGGAGCCGGTGAGCACCTCGTAGGTGACGCCGGCGGCCTCCAGAAGCGGGCCCAGGCTGCGCCCGTGCTGGGTGGCCAGCACCTCGGTGGGCGCCATGAGCAGGGCCTGCCCGCCCGTGTCGGCCGCGGCGGCCAGGGCGAAGGCGGCCACGGCGGTCTTGCCGGTGCCCACGTCGCCCAAGATCATGTGGTTGGCGGTGCGCGGCGCCCCCATGACGGCCATGAGGTCGCGGCGCGCCTGCTCCTGCTCGCCAGTGAGGGCGAAGGGCAGCGCTGCGGCAAGCGCCGCCTGGTGCGCGCCGTCGGTCACGTGGGCCACCGGCTTGCGCCCGGCGCTGCGGCGCGCCCCCTCCTGCATGAGGAACAGCTCGAGCACGAGCAGCTCCTCGTAGGCGAGCCGCCGCCGGGCCTCGGCAACCTCCGCCATGGCCTGGGGGAAGTGGATGCACGCGAGCGCCGACCCGCGGCTCATCAGGCGGTACTTCTCGCGCAGGGCCAGGGGCAGCGGATCGTAGAGCCCCCGCACCGCGGCAAGCGCGTTCTCCGCCAGCCGCCGCATCCACGCCGGCGAGAGCTTCTCGGTGGCCGGGTGCACGGGGATGATCATGGCCGCCGCCTGGCCCTCCCCCACCTTCTCCAGGTAGGGGTTGGTCATGCGCTTGAAGCCGTAGTCGAACTCCACCTTGCCGGCCACGGCCACCGCGTCGCCCGCCTTCACCTGATCCATGAGCCACGGCTGGCGAAAGCACGTCACCATGAGAGTGCCCGTGCCGTCCACGAGCGCCAGCTCCACGAGCGGCAGGTTGGGCCGCAGGCGCTTGAGCTTGATCTCGTGGACGGTGCCGCGGATGGTGCACGACTCGCCGATGCGCGCGTCGGCCACCGTGCGCACGGCCGACAGGTCCACGTAGCGCCGCGGGAAGTGGGTCACCAGGTCACGGACGGTGCGGATGCCCAGCTTCTCGAGGGCCTTGGCGCGAGCGGGGCTCACCAGGCGCACCCGGCTGACGGGCTCGTCGAGGGCAAGCGTGGCCGCCAGACGATCAGGCGCCCCCGCAGGGGCGCCCTCGTGCGTGCTTCGGCTATGGGAGGCGGCGGCCAAGCGGGCTACTCGACCGAGAGGATGATCGGATAGAGGGGCTGCCCGCCGCGATGGGCGTCCACCTCCAGGTCCTCGTAGGCCTCCTCGATGGCCTCGATGAGCGCCTCCAAGTCGTCCTGGGACAGATCCTCGCCGGCCAGGAGCGTGCAGGTGTCGGCGTCCTCCGCCTCCATGACGGCCAAGAGGTCCATCACCACGCCGGGAACCGACGAGCCCACCGCGTCGATGGAGCCGTCGCAGATGCCGATGACGTCGCCCTCGGCGATAGGGTTGCCCGCGGCGTCATGGGAGTCCTTGATGGCAGTGGTCACCTCGCCGGTGCGCACGTCGCCGTAGGCGGCCGTCATCTCCTCGACGTTGGTCTCGAGCGAGGCGTCCTGATCGACGGCGAACAAGGCCGCGAAGGCTTGCGGCACGCTCTTGGTGGGCACCACGGCGCAGGGGCGCTCGCACAGCTCGGCGGCGCTCTGGGCGGCCATGATGATGTTGGAGTTGTTCGGCAGCAGGATGACGGCATCGGCGTTCACCTGGTCAGCCGCGTCCAGCAGGTCCTTGGTGGAGGGGTTCATGGTCTGGCCGCCGGAGACGACCACGTCCACGCCCAGGCTGCGCAGGATCTCGGCGTTGCCCTCGCCCGCGGCCACGGCCACGAACCCGAGCGGCTTGGCCTCGGCCTGCTGCTCGGCGGCGAGCATCTCGGTGCGCTCCTCGCTCTGGAGCTGCATGTTGTGGATGAACACCTCGGAGATCTGGCCGCGCTCGAGGAAGTAGGCGAGCACCTTGTCCGGCGTGTTGGAGTGGACGTGCACCTTGAACTTGGGCACCGAGCCGACGCACAGCTCGCAGTCGCCCATGGTGGCCAGAAACTCGAGCGCCTCCTCGGTGTCGAGCGTGTCAGAATCCACCAGGAACTCGTTGCAGTAGCGGAAGGCCGAGCCCTCCCAGTCGTTGATCTGCTCGATCTCCACCTTGGGGGCGGCGCCGCGGGCAAAGGCCAGCTCGTCGCCGAGGGTGCCCTCCTTGCCGGTGAGCGCGCTCGCGAAGGCGTCGAAGAAGATGGCCAGGCCGAAGCCGCCCGCGTCCACCACGCCGTTCTCCTTGAGCACGGGCAGCAGATCGGGGGTGCGCTGGACGGAGGCATAGGCCTCGCTCACGACGGTCTCGAGCGCCTCAGGCGTGGGAAGCCCCAGCTTGGAGGCGTTCACCGCCGCCTGGGCGCTGTCGCGCAGGACGGTGAGGATGGTGCCCTCGACCGGCTTGCGCACGGCCTGGAAGGCCACCTCGACGGCCTTCTCGAAGGCGGTGGCCAGCGACGCGGAGGTGAGTCCCTCCCAGCCGACCGTGCCCTCGCACAGGCCGCGGAGGATCTGCGAGGTGATGACGCCGGAATTGCCGCGGGCGCCCATGAGCGCGCCGGTGGTGATGGCCTTGCGGATCTCGGCGCCGTCGGCCCCGATGGGCAGGCGCGCGAGGTTCCCCACGACGCTCTCGATGGTCAACGACATGTTGGTGCCGGTGTCGCCGTCGGGGACGGGGAACACGTTGAGACGGTTGATCTCCTCCTTGCGGGCCGAAAGCGCCTTGCTGGCGGCCGCGATGGCGTTCTGGATGTCGTTAGAGGTAAAGGCGGTTGGCATGGCGGGTGTTTCTCCTTAGGGGGACTGCATTCGAGGGCCTTGGCGCGCGGCCTGCCCCTCGCTGGGCAACGGACGCGACGCTAGCGACGGACCTTGACGTCCTGCACGTGGACCTCGACGCCGGCCAGGGGAACCCGAGCATACTCAGAAAGCACGAAGCTCACCTGGTCGATGAGGTTGCGCGACACGGTGGAGATGTTGGTGCCGTACTCTATGACGACGTAGAGCTCGACGTGGATGCCCTCCTCCGTGGCGTCCACCACCACCCCGCGGCGCAGGCGCGACGTAGGCAGGATCTTGGCGATGCCGTCAGCCGCGTTGGGCGCGGTCATGCCGACGACGCCGTAGCACTCCATGGCCGCGTTGCCGACCATGTCCGCCAGCACGTCGTTGGCGACGTGGAGCTCACCGGGGATAGTTGTGTCCATGATGCTCCTTTCAGGCTCAGCCGGCCGGGGCGGCCTGCTTGCGGGCGGCGCGCGGGGCCGCCTCGAACTCATCTGAGCAGTATAGCGCATGGGCCGCGGGCCAAGGCTCCGGCCCCTTGAGCGGCTCGGTCATATTCCATAATTTTTTCTTGTGTGGCAGTTGTTCCTTGTGCTATAGTTTGAGGGCTGTATTTTCCCCTGTGGGTTAACCAAGTAACAATGGAGTTGATAGACATGTCCAAGGTTTGTGAAGTTTGCGGTAAGCACCCCGTCGCCGGTCGTAGCATCAGCCACTCGCACCGCGTGTCCAATCGCGTCTTCCGCCCCAACGTGCAGAAGATCACCATCAAGGACAAGAGCGGGCACGTGCGCAAGGCCAACGTGTGCACCTCCTGCATGAAGGCCGGCAAGGTCGAGCGCGCCTAGCGCTCCCTGCCGCCTGCGGCTCATCCTCCGGGACGCGCCGCGCAAGACGAGCCCGCATCTGCGGGCTTTTTTGCGTTAGGGGACAAAAAGCGGGCGGGGGCTGGGAGCCCCGCCCGCCGTATGGTGGCGCTAGGCGATGATGAGGAGGCGCTTGCAGGACGGGCAGGTGCCGAGCGGGGCCTGGGCCTTCAGGTCGATGAGACGGCCGCCGTCGATGGAGGCGCGGCAGGCGCCGCAGCGGTTGCCGTCGAGGCGTCCCACGGCCACGCCGCCGGAGCGCGCCGCCGCCTTCTCGTAGAGCGCGAGCACCTCAGGGTCGAGCCCGCCGGCCGTCGCGGAGCGCTGGGCCTGGAGCTGGGAGATGCCGTTCTTGAGGGCGCCGCCCTCCCGCTGGAAGGACTCGACGGCGGCCTGCTCCTGCTCGGCGAGGTCGGCGACCATGCGCTCGATCTGGCCCTCAAGGCCCTCCACCTTCGCCAGCTCCGCCGCAGCCGCGTCGTGGTCGTCCGCCAGGGACGCGCGGCGCTTGGCGATGCCGGCCAGCTCCTTGGTGCGCGCCTCGGCGTTGCGGAAGTCACCGTGGGCTGCCTCGATGGCGGCCTGGACGCCGGCTTCCTTCTTGGCGAGCGACGCGTCCTCGTCGGTGATGCGCGTGAGCTTGCGCACCGCCTCCTTGCGCAGGGCCGCCACCTGGGAGCGCTTGGCCTCCACCGTCTCGCGCTTCTGGCGCACCGACAGGATGGTCGCTCGCTGGGGCAGCTCCTCGAGCTGCTTGGTCTGGCGCATGACCTCCAGGTCGATCTGCTGAAGCTGGAGCAGAGCGGCCAGATCGTCGCGTGAAGCCTGCATGGATGCCTTCCCTTCTCTCAGGGGCGCTGCGAAACGTTGATAGGACAATGATAATGCTCGCCCCCTCCTCCGCGCGGGGAGAGGGGGCGAGTTTTTTCGGCAATCCATGTTTTCGCCAGGCGAGCCCGCAGGGGCGACGGGCGGATGCTAGATGCGGATGGCCTCGGGATAGGCCCAGTTGGCGGACTGGTCGATGGCGACGATGCGGTCGTCGGGCACGCCGACGCGCAGCAGGGCCTCGGCGAGGACGGCCACGAGCGGCAGCTCGCTCACATCATGCCCGAGCTCGATCACGGAAAGGCCGGCGGCCGAGAGCTCGAGCGCGTCGTGGTACTTGACCTCACCGCAGACGAGCACGTCGGCGCCAAGCCCCAGGCACGCGCGACCGAGCGACCCGGCCGAGCCCGTGGCCGTGACCGCCGTGCGCACCGGCGCGTCGAAGTCGCCCCAGACGCGCGGCTGGCGGCCGAACACCGACGTGCAGCGCGCTGCCAGGCGGCCGAGCGTCTCGGGCGCGTCGTTCGCGCGCACCTCGCACACCTGGCCGTAGCCCTTCTTGCGCGAGGACGCGAGCGGCTCGGCGAAGGTGCCCTTGAAGGTCAGGCCGAGCATGCCGGGCAGCACGCGGGCGGCACGCGGGCTCACGTCGAGGGCGGTGTGGAAGTCCATGAGCGCCACCTGGCCCTGGATGGCGGCCCATACGCCCGCGCCGGGGCAGAGCGCCGCCGACGGCTCCGGCGCGAAGGCGTCGGGGGCGGCGAGGAAGGCCGGGTGGTGCGTGACGAGCACGTTCGCGCCGTTCTGCGCGGCCTCGCGGATGGCGGCCACCGTGGGATCGAGCGCCACGGCCACCTTCCGCACGGGAAGCGCCCGCTCGCCTACGAGCACGCCGGTGCGGTCCCATGACTCGGCATCTTCGGCGGGGAACTCCTTGAGCAGCGCCGCCTCGAGCGCGCCGACGGTCATCGAGAAGCCCTTGCGGGCCAGCTCGCCGCTCGGGCGCTCGGCCAGCGCCTGGGCCTCGGCTCCGCCCCCGGCCTGCCGGGCGGCCTTCGGATCCTTATCCCTGCGGTTGAAAAGCGCCATGGTGATCAGCCCCTTCGTCTCGGATGTTGGCGGGCCCGCAAGACGCGGGACGCGCGGCGGGCCCGCGCACGCACGCCTTAAGGATACGCCGGTCGGTCGCGTCAGGCGAGGGGTATCTCGCGGCGGTCGCCCGACCTGCTGGGAACCGTTACGCACCGGTAACCGGCCTGGGCCATGAGGGCGTAACCGCGCTCGATGTCGCGCGCCACGTTGGCCGGGTCGTGGGCGTCGGAGCCCACGGTACAGGGCACGCCGGCGCGGCAGAAGGCGGCCAGCAGCGCCGGGGCAGGAAACATCTCGGCGCACGCGTAGTACGACCCCGACGTGTTCACCTCCACCATCCGCCCGCCCGCCGCGGCGGCCTCGGCCATGGCCTCGTAGAGCGGCGCAAGGTCGAAGGAGGGGTAGAAGCCGAACTTCTTGGCCAGGTCGGGGTGGCTCATCACGTGGAAGGGCTGCGCCGGGTCGGCCGCGGCCTGGCACCACACCTCGGCGTAGCGCCGCCAGATGCGGTCAGGCGCCCCCGGCTCGTCCCAGGCGCCGCGCTGGGCCGGGTCGTCGAAGGGCCAGGCGTCCACGAAGTGCACCGAGCCCAAAATGAGCTCGAAGGGCGCCAGGTCGGCCGCGGAGAGCGTGCGATCCTCGTCGGCCGCCAGGTAATCCAGCTCGCAGCCGCAGATGATCTCCATGTCGGGATGGTCGCGCCGCGCCTGCTCGACGGCGGCCAGGTAGGCAGGCAGGTCGGCCGCCGGCACGGAAAGGTAGCCGTCGGGATCGAACGCATCCGAGAGCGGGAAGTGCTCGGTGAAGGCGAGGGTGGTCAGGCCGGCGGCCGCGGCGGCATCGGCGTAGGCGGCCACCTCGCCGGCGCCGTGGCCGCAGTAGCGCGAGTGGCAGTGGGTGTTGATGAGCTCCAAGGGGGTTCCTTTCGGGGACAGGGCGGGCGCGAGCGGGTCGCGGGACGGACGCAGCGGCGGGCGGGCGCGGGGGCGGG
>NZ_QWKK01000085.1 GCF_009911695.1 Enterorhabdus sp. P55
TGCCCGCGCTCGCTGCCTCCGCGGCCGCGCGCTCGCGCTCCTCGGCCATCATCTGCTCGAGCAGGGGGTCGCGCTCCACGGTGGCGCGCGCAGCCTCCGGCACGGCCGGCGCCGCGCCGGCTACCGACGACGTGCCGGCGCGCCCGGCCTCGAGCTGGGCGTTGGCCGCGTCGAAGGCCTCGTTCGTGTTCGCGCGCGAGAACCCGGGCGCCACCACGCTGCCGGCGGCGGCCACCTGCTCGCCGTGCTCGTCGGCCAGGGTGCGGCCGTCGCCCATGCCGTCGGTCACCTCGCCCTTGAAGGTGCAGTTGGCGGTGCCGTCGGGGTTCCAGGCGGGCGAGCGCACGCCGTTTTCCTGGTCGGGGTAGTCGAAGCCTGAGCACGCCGGCCGCGTCTTGCCGGCCAGGCGCGCCGCGAAGTTGGCCGGCTCGTTGGTCAGCCACAGCTTCGCCAGGTGCGCCGCATGGGTGGGCTTCACGTCGAAGGCCCAGTTGAGCTCCGACTTCTCCGCCACCGTGCTCTCGGAGAGCCGCTCGAACTCCTCCTTGAGCGCCGCCAGTCGCGCGTCGATGCGCCCCGTGCCCTCGTAGAGCACCTCGTCCAGGCGCCGCATCTGCTCGCGCGCCTCGCGGATGCGGCGGTCGGTGGCCGCCGCCATGGCCGGGTCGAGGATGCCGTGCTCGCCTTTGATGCGGTTGAGGTCGAGGGCCGCGTCGTAGGTGGCCTCCACCATCTCGTCGTTGGACATGGAGGTGCTCTCGTAGTTCATGATGTGCTTCCACGAGGGCAGGATCATGCGCTCGCGGTGTTCCTCGAACGTCCGCGCGCGCAGCTTGTAACCGTAGGCCTCGGGGTTGTCGAAGGCGATGGACCCCACGTCCAGAAACGGCGCCATGGGGCTGGTGAGCACCACCAGGCGCGGGTCGTAGCCCACGCGCTCGTAGAGGTGGCGCACGTACTCGCCCGTCTCGCGCACGCTCGCGGCGGTCTGCTTGGGGATGCCGGTCATGAAGTACAGGTCGAACCGCTCGCAGTTGGGGTGCGACAGCGCGTCGACAATGGTGTCCTCCAGCTCGCGCATGGTGTAGTGCCCCTTGCCGAAGGCCTTGCGCACGTCGTCGTCGTGACTTTCGGCCGAGATCTCCACCGACCAGCTCTTGAGGTTCTCGTCGAGCATCGAGTAGAAGTCATCGCCCCCCGGCGGCGGGCCGAAGAACTCGAAGCCGATGGGGTTGTTCACCTTGCCCTTGAGCCCCATGATGAACTCGCGGGTGTACTCGGGGCCGGCCTGCAGGAAGTCGTTGAGCACGAAGATGGGCCCCCACACGTGCTCCTGCACGTGCTGGATGTCGCGGATGAGCAGCTCAGGCGCGCGCCACGCCACGCGCCGGCGCCCGAAGTGGTTCTTGAAGGCGTAGGCCGACCCGCCGCAGGTGGCGCAGTTGCGCGAGCAGCCGCGGCACGTCAGCGACGCCGTCACCGGATAGGAGAGCCACCCCTTCATGGGTAGGTAGCTCGTCATGTCGTGGTGGCGCAGGACGCCCTTCATGGGATAGTCGTAGTCGAGCGAGATGGCGTTCATGTCGTCGGGCACCCACGACAGCGGGTTGATGTGCACCGCGCCCGTGGCGTCCTTCCAGGTGAGGTTGGGGATGTCCGACAGGTCGCCGACGGGCGTGTGGGTGCGCGCCGCCCGGCTCACGCGCTCGACGAGCATTCGCATGGGCTCCTCGGTGGAGTCGCCGCGGAACACGTAGTCGATGCAGTCGTAGGCGATGAGATCCTCGTGGAAGATGGATGACGACAGCCCGCCGAAGGAGATGGGCACGTCGGGATGGAGCCGCTTGAGGATCTTGGCCACCTCGATGGAGCCGTGGCAGTGCGGCATCCAGTGCAGGTCGATGCCGAACAGGCGCGAGTCGAGCCGCGCCAGGTTGCGCTCCACGTCGAAGTTGCGCTTGTGCAGCATCATCGACGCGAGGTTGTAGATGCGGGCGCGCAGCCCGTGGCGCTCGAGGTACTCGCACAGGGTGGTGAGCCCGAGCGGGTACATCTCGAAGATGGGCGTGGAGGGCACCATGTCCGACACCGGTCCGTACATGATGGAGCGCTCGCGGAAGTCGTAGGTGGCGGGCGCGTGTATATAAGTGATATCCATAGTCTGCATAATAGTGCGGAGTATAGCAGGGCGGAGGCCCTGCGAAGCGGGGAAGGCGGCGGGCCGCCCGGCTGACCCCTCGCGCGGCCCCTCGGGCCGTCCGCCGCCATCCGCCGTCCCCCTCATTTCACGCATAAGCTGTGTGTCTGGGGGCCCGGCTCGGCGGCCAGTGCTATCATGCAAGTCTCTATGTAAACCGCGCGCAGGCTTCGCGTCCTGCGCGTTCGAGCCGACGAGAGGGTCATATGCTTATCTGCGCACAGTACATCCTCCCGGTCACCTCCGAGCCCCTGCGCAACGGCGCCATCCTCGTGCGCGACGGTGTCATCCGCGACATCGGCGACGTGGACATGCTGCGCCTGCGCTATCCCGAGGAAGAGGTGCTCGACTACGGCGTGTCCGCCGTCATGCCCGGCCTCATCGACCTGCACACCCGCATGGAGAACTCCGTCATGCGCGGCCTGCTCTCGGACGTTCCCTACGCCACCTGGCTCATGGCCCTGGCCGAGAAGGCGAGCGCCATGGAGATGGCCGACTGGTTCGACTCCGCCATCCTCGGCGGCCTGGACGCCCTCTCCAGCGGCATCACCACCGTAGCCGACATCACCGCCACCGGCGCCGCCTGCACCGCTGCCCAGAAGCTGGGCCTGCGTGCGGTCATCTACCGCGAGGTGGGCGCCATGGACAAGAACCGCGTCGACTACGCCGTGCACTCCGCCCAGAAGGACATCCTCCACTGGCGCGAGGAGGTCGACTCCTCTCGCGTCACCATCGGCGTCGCGCCCGCGCCGGTCTTCACCAACCATCCCTCCGTGTTCGCCCGCGTGAGCGACCTGGCCTGCAAGGAGGGCCTGCCCGTGGCCATGCGCCTGGCCGGCAGCCGTGAGGAGTTCAACTTCGTCATGTACGGCTCGTCGCCGTTCGCGGTGCACACCATGGACGCCAAGCGCGGCTACGTGGAGATCCCGCCGTGGCTGCCCACTGGCGTCACCCCGGTGCGCTACGCGCTCAACTGGGGCGCCTTCGACGCGCCCAACGTCATGGTCGTCCACGCCGTCCACGTGACGGACGAGGACGTGAAGAAGCTGCGCGAGCACAACGTGTCAGTGTGCGTATGCCCCCGCGCCAACTCCCAGCTGGGCATGGGCGTGGCGCCCCTCGACGAGTTCTTGCGCGCGGGCCTGCGCGTGGGCCTGGGCACGGACTCGCCGGCCGCCACGGACACGACGGACATGCTCACCGAGATGCGCCTGGGCATGCTGCTCCAGCGCTCGGTCAACACCCGCCGCTTCCTCGACACCTCCACCATCCTCGAGCTCGCCACCATCGGCGGCGCCCGTGCCCTCGGGCTGGAGGACAAGATCGGCTCACTGGAGATCGGCAAGCGCGCCGACATCATCGCCGTCGACCTGTCCAGCTCGCATCAGGCGCCCACGGGCAACCCCGTGTCGGCCGTGGTCAACACCACCACGGCCGCAGACGTGCTGCTCACCATGGTGGACGGCAGGATTCTCTATGAGAAGAACAAGTGGCACGTTGACGTGGAGGTGGCCAAGAACATCGCCCGCGTCATCGAGATTCGCAGCAAGCTGAGGGCCTAGCATGGCGCAGACCAACAAGAAGCAGAACAAGCAGAAGCAGAGCCTCACCCCCGCCCAGCGCGCCGAGCGCGTCCGCGCGGCGCAAGAGCGCGAGCGCCGCGCCAAGGAGAAGGCCGAGGCCGCTGCCAAGACCAAGAAGATCTTCACCATCGTCGTCTGCGTCATACTGGTGCTTGCCCTGGGCATCCCCACCATGGCGCTCACCGTGCTGTCGCTCTAGGGCGCCGCACCGATCCGAGAAAGGACCGCATCCGTGTTTGGTATCGGAGGATTCGAGCTCTTCCTCATCCTGCTGTTCGGGTTCCTCATCTTCGGGCCCGACAAGCTCCCGGCCATGGCCAAGACCCTGGGCAAGGCCATCGCCAAGTTCCGCAACGCCCAGGAGGAGATGACCGGCGTGCTCAAGGGCGAGGTGTTCGACAAGGACGCCGACGAGCCCTTCAAGAACCCGCTGGACGCCCTGGACAACGCCGCCGCCAAGGCGAGCAAGGTCACTGACCAGGCGAAGAAGGCCGCCACGCAGGCGCACGAGAAGGCCGAGAGCTTCTCGGCCCGCAAGGCGCGCTACGACCGCGAGCGCGCTGCCAAGAAGGCTGCCGAGGCCGCTGGCGCGTCGGGCGTGGCCCCGGCTGCCAGCACCGCCACGATGAGCTTCTCCGAGCGCAAGGCACGCTACGACCGCGAGCGCGCTGCCCGCCAGGCCGAGCAGGCCAAGCCCGTCGCCGAGGCTGCAGACGAGCCGGCCCCGGCCGCCGGCCCCGCCGCGGATGCGTCCGCCGACCAGAAGGGGGGCGAGTAGCCATGCCCATCGGACCGGCGCGCATGCCGCTCTTCGACCACCTGGGCGAGCTGCGCATGCGCCTCGTGCGCATCGTCGCCTGCCTGGCCGTCGCCGTCATCGTCTTCTACATGGCAACGCCCACCATGGGTCAGTTCCTGCTGCTGCCCATCGCCGAGTACCTGCCGGTCGATCCGGTCACGGGCATGGCGTCGCTGCAGGCCATCGACCCCTTCGAGGCGTTCGCCGTGCGCTTCCAGATATCGCTGTGGGCGGGCATCGTGGCCTGCTCGCCAGTGATTCTCTGGCAGCTGCTCGCCTTCTTCCTGCCGGCGCTCAAGCCCAAGGAGCGCAAGTGGTTCATCCCCACCTTCGTGGCGGCGGTGGCCCTGTTCATCATCGGCACGGTGTTCTGCTACGCCATCATCTTGAACCCGGCGTTCCAGTGGCTCACCGACCAGGCCATGGGCCTGGGCTACGTGGCGCCGCGCATGTCGTCCTACGTCGACATCATCATCAAGTTCGAGATCGGCTTCGGCGTGGCCTTTGAGCTGCCGCTCGTCATCTTCTACCTGGTGATCTTCGACGTCATCCCTTACAAGAAGCTGCGTGGCAGCTGGCGCACCGTGTACGTGGCGCTCATGGTGCTGTGCGCCGTGGTCACCCCCGACGCGTCGCCCGTGACCATGCTGCTCATGTTCGCCGCCATGATCGTCCTCTACGAGGGGAGCCTGCTTCTGGCGCGCGTGGCGCTGGCGCGCCGCATCAAGCGGCAGAACGCCGAGCTGGCAGCCGAGGAGGAGTAGCCTCGGCGCCGCCAGCGCAACGCCAGGGTATTTGACGCTGCGGGACCGACGGGCGTCCGGCCTGGCCTCTTATGCGCCGCCTTCCGCGCCGCGGCGCGCTCGGCCGCGTGACGGAGCCATTCCGGGCGCCCGTCGGCCTCTTGCTGACCTGCTGCGCTAATCTGTGGGCAAGACCTAAAAGAGGTGAGGTATGCACCATGCATGAGCTAGGAATAATGACCGGCGTGCTCGAGGCGGCCACCGCCTCGGCGCGCGAGGCCGACGCCACGCGGCTGCTCAAGGTGACGCTGTCGGTGGGGGAGATGACCGAGGCCATCGAGGACGCGCTCGTGTTCTCCTTCGAGGCGCTCGTGGAGGGGGACCCCTTCACCGCCGATGCCGAGCTCGAGGTGCGCATGGTCTCGCCCCGCAGCCGCTGCCTTGAGTGCGGCGCCGAGTTCGAGCACGACCGCTTCCACCTGTTCTGCCCGGAGTGCGACGGCTTCTGCACCGAGCTTCTGGCCGGTCGCGAGCTGCAGATCGACTCCATCGAGGTAGACCTGCCCGACGAGGAGGAGTAGAGCATGAAGATCGACCTGAAGCAGCCCATCCTGGACAAGAACGACTCCCTGGCGGCCGAGCTGCGCCAGCGCTTCGCCGACAATCACGTGTTCGTGCTCGACCTGCTGGCGAGCCCGGGGTCGGGCAAGACGTCCACCATCCTGGCCACCATCGACGCGCTGCGCGACGAGTTCAACATCGCCGTCATCGAGGGCGACATCGCCTCCAACGTGGACGCCGAGAAGATCAAGGCCCAGGGCATCGCCGCCGTGCAGATCAACACGGGCGGCGCGTGCCACCTGGAGAGCGCCATGATCAAGCGCGCCGTGGACGTGCTCGACCTGGAGCGCCTCGACCTCATCATCATCGAGAACGTGGGCAACCTCGTGTGCCCCACCGACTTCGACCTGGGCGAGAACGCCAAGGTCATGATCCTCTCGGTGCCCGAGGGCGACGACAAGCCGCTCAAGTACCCGGGCGTGTTCCAGGTGTCTGACGCCATCATCCTCAACAAGGTGGACACGCTGCCGGTGTTCAACTTCGATCGCGCGGCCTTCGACGACGCGGTCACGCGGCTCAATCCGCAGGCGCCCGTGTTTCCCCTCGCCGCCACCTCGGGCGAGGGCGTGGACGCGTGGACGGAGTGGCTGGCCGAGCGCGTGCGCGCCGTTTAGGCGCTCGCGGCCGGCTCGCGGGCGCGGCGCGCCAGGATCCGCGAGCCGGCGGGCGTCCTCCTGCCTGGTCTCAGGTCGTCGCGGGTGCGGCGACCTTCTTTTTTTGCCTGGCGACTGCAAATTCGGACGGTTTTGCACCGGCGTTTGCCCGCGGGGAGTCTCCCTGGGGCCGTTTTGGCTCTGCGGGGAGGCGTTTTCCCTAGTCGGTTTTGGCCTGACGGCAATCAGGGAGTGCAAAACCGTCCGAATTTGCAGCAAGGGGCGCGATTGACGAGGTTTTTGTTCACGTGGCCGCAACCTAGGCGAAACACGACGCGGGCATACTGGGCATGCCGGCTTGGCGAAGGAATCGAGAAGGGCGGTCTTATGGAAGCAGCTGAGAAGTACGCGGCGTGCGTAGGCGCCACGCGCGCGTTCGTACGGGACGCCGGCTTCGCCGACGTGGTGATCGGGCTGTCCGGCGGGATGGACTCCTCGCTCGTGGCCGTGATGGCCGTCGATGCCCTGGGCGCCGAGCACGTGCATGGCGTGATGATGCCGGGCCCCTACTCCAGCGAGTCTTCGGTGGATGACGCCGAGGCGCTCGCCGCCAACCTGGGCATCGACGTGGTCACCGTGCCCATCTGCGAGCCCTTCGAGGCCTTTGAGTCCGTGCTGGCGCGCGCCTGCGGCGGCGCCCTTGCGGGGCTGGCGGCCGAGAACACCCAGGCCCGCTGCCGCATGACCTGTCTGATGGCGCTCTCCAACGCCTGGGGCTGGCTCGTGCTCAACACGGGCAACAAGAGCGAGTCGTACATGGGCTACTCCACGCTCTACGGCGACATGGCAGGGGCCTTTGCGCCGATCGGCGGCTTGTACAAGACCGACGTCTTCGCCCTCGCGCGCTGGCGAAACCGCCGTGCGGCCGAGGCGGGCCAGGCGCTGCCCATTCCCGTCAACGTGTTCGTGAAGCCGCCGAGTGCCGAGCTGGCGCCCGGCCAGAGCGACGAGGCCAGCCTGGGAGTCGGCTACGACGTGCTGGACGCCATTCTCGTGGACGCCTTCGAGCGTGGGCTGGACGCCGCCGCGCTTGTCGCTGCCGGCCACGATCCCGCCCAGGTGGAGCGCGTTTTGGCCCGCGCCGCCGCCTGCGCCTACAAGCGCGCGCTGGAGCCGCCCTTCCCCGCGGCGCCGTTCTACGGGTAGCCCCCCGCTTCGCGCCCCGCGCGCCGCCTCCCCCTTGCATCGCGCGCGGCCTCCCTCGGCAACGGCTCCGCCTCATACCCCCGCTGGCGTATGGCGCGCGTCCGTCCGCTCCGCTACCATGGGGTCATGACGAACCTCCTCATACACGACAAGCCCCAGACGCTCACCGACTGGCTCTTCGACCTGGTCATAGCCGCAGGCGCCTTCGGCTTCGGCTGCCTTCAGCTCACGGTGGCGGTCAACCTGCTCATTCCCGACGAGTCCCTGCGCCGCCTCATGGGCATCGACGCCATGGTTCCCACGCCGGCGGCCATCCTCGCGGTGGCGGTGACCACGCTGCCGCTCGTGCTGCGCCGGCGCTGCCCCTGGCCGACGCTGCTCATCGTGCTCACCGCCTGGGCCTTCTTCCAGTCGCAGATGGGCGCGGTGTCCATGTCGCTCATCGGCCCGCTCGTGGCCTCGTTCACCGTGGCCTACAGCTGCTCGCGGGCCGAGGCCGCCGTGGCCGGCATCGCATCGGCAGGCGTGATCGTGGTGGCGGCGAGCACCTCGTCGCTTCATGCGCTCGCCTCGCTCACCCTCGTGCAGAACATCGCCTTCATGGCCGCGGCCACCCTGGCCGGCTACGCCCTCCAGGTGCGCCAGGACTATCTGCGCGCCGCCGAGGAGCGCGCGCTTGCCGCCGAGCGCACGCGCGAGACCGAGGCCGAGCGGCGCGTGGAGGAGGAGCGCGTGCGCATCGCGCGCGAGGTGCACGACATCACGGCGCACTCGCTCTCGGCGGTAAGCATCCAGGCGGCTGCGGCCGAGCGGCTCATCGACCGCGATCCGGCTGCCGCAAAGGAGGCCATCTCTGTCGCACGTGGCACGGCCAAGGAGGCGCTTGAGGAGATTCGCGCCATGATCGGCGTGCTGCGCGCCGGTGACGGCGCGGCCGAGGCGCGGCCCACCGAGGGCACCGACCGCATGGCTGACCTGGTGGCCTACCTGGAGGGCGCCGGCGTCAAGGCAAGCCTCGCGCAGGAGGCCTACGATCGCGCGGCCGTGCCCGCCTTCGTGGACGTGGCGCTGTTCGGCATCGCGCGCGAGGCGGTCACGAACATCGTGCGCCACGCGGGCGCCACCCGCGCGGCCCTCTGCCTGGCCGTCGAGCCGGGCGTGGCCGTCCTGTTCGTGGACGACGACGGCCGTGGGGCGCCGAATCCCGGCGCCGGCGGCGCGGTTGGCGGCGGCCACGGCATCGAGGGCATGCGCGAGCGCGTCCGCCTGCTCGGCGGCTCCTTCGAGGCCGGCCCGCGCGTTGGCGGCGGCTTCCGCGTGCAGGCCCGCATCCCGCTCGACCCGACCCACGAAGGAGGTTCCCATGGAGCCTAGCGACGACATCCGCGTTTTGGTGGTGGATGACCAAGACCTCGTGCGCAGCGGCTTCAAGGCCATCCTCTCATCTTACGATGGGCTGCGCGTGGTGGGGGAGGCCCGCGACGGGGCCGAGGCCGTCCTGCGCGCCCAGGAGCTGCGGCCCGACGTGGTGCTCATGGACATCCGGATGCCGCAGAAAAGCGGCATCGAGGCCACGCGCGACATCACAGGCAACCCGCTGCTCGCCGGCACCCACGTGCTCGTGCTGACCACCTTCGACATCGACGAGTACGTCTTCGACGCGCTGGCGGCCGGCGCGAGCGGCTTTCTGCTCAAGGACGCCGACCCCGACGACATCGCCGCCGCCATTCGCGTGGTGGCCGCCGGCGACGCGCTCATCCAACCGTCGGTGATGCGCCGCCTCGTGGAGACGTTCGTGGCCGCGCGCCCGCGCGCCGGCTGGGGCACGGGCGCGCGCGGCGATGCCCTGCGCGCGGCGCTTGCCACGCTCACCGACCGCGAGCGTGAGATCCTCATGCTGGCCGCACGGGGCCTCTCCAACGAGGAGATAGCGGCTGACCTGGTCATATCTCCGGCTACCGTCAAGACGCACCTGGCCCGCGTCATGGCCAAGACCGACGCTCACGACCGCGCCCAGCTGGTGGTGTTCGCCTACGAGAGCGGCCTCATCGCGCCGAGCGCCCGCTAGCGACCCGTCGGCGGCGCGGGCGGTTGGCCGGCTCTGCGACCGCGCCGCGGGCCCGGCTTCGCGGCGGGCGGGTCGCCCGGCG
>NZ_QWKK01000086.1 GCF_009911695.1 Enterorhabdus sp. P55
GGTGCGGCCGCCGGCTCCGACGTCGAGCCCGCGGGGCTTACGACCGGCGCGATGGCGGCCGGCGTCCTCGAGGCGCTGTGGGCCGACGCCGGCGCCCCTGACGCCCCGGGCGCCGCGCCCGCCCGCGCCTCGGTGGTCATCCGCAGCCACGGGGTGACCCCGGACGTGCTCGATGACGTGGAGGCGGCCGGCTTCGCCTTGGTGGACGCCACCTGCCCGCACGTGTCGCGCGCCCAGCGCGCCGCCGCCGAGCTCGCCCGCGAGGGCTGCCGCGTGGTGGTGCTGGGGGAGGCGCGCCACCCCGAGGTGGAGGGCCTTACCGCCTGGGCGCGCGAGGCCGGCGGCAAGGTGGACGTGGTGGCCGGCCCCGACGACATCCCCGCGGGGCTCTACGATCCCATCGGCGTGGTGGCGCAGACCACCCAGCGCCGCGAGAACCTCGACGCGGTGGTGGCGGCCCTGCGCGAGCGCGGACTCGATCCGCTCGTCAAGAACACCATCTGCTCGGCTACGGGGCAGCGCCAGCAGGCGGCCGCCGAGCTGGCGGGGCAGGTGGATGCCATGGTGGTCATCGGCGGGCGCAACTCGTCCAACACCACGCGCCTGGCCGAGATCTGCGCCCAGGCCTGCCCGCGCACCCATCACGTGGAGTCAGCCGACGAGCTCGACCCCGCCTGGTTCGCCGGCTGCGCCCGTGTCGGCGTCACCGCCGGCGCCTCCACCCCCGAAGACCAGATAGCCGCCGTCGAGGCCCGCCTGGCCGCGTTCTAGGCCCGCCGCCCCGCGCCCTGGCCGGCAGCGAGGCTCCGGTAGCGCTCCGCCTGCTCCCTTAGCACGGCGGCCCAGCTGCCCGGCACCTTCCGCTCGGTCTTGCTCTTCCACAGACAGCAGATGCGGCAGCGCAGCTCGCAGCCCTCCAGGGGGATGAACGCCACCGAGCGCTCGTAGCGGTTCCGATGGTGGTCGAGGGCCAGGCCCACGCCGGTGCCGTAGCTCACCTCGTCCATGAAGGTGGGGATGTCCTCGTAGAAGGTGACCACCGACGGCGCGAGGCCCCGGTGGTCGAACTGCGCCGCGATGAAGTCGTGGGTGGCGGCCATGGCGAACGGATCGGGCATGATGAAGTCCTCCTCGGCCAGTTCGGCCAGGCTCACCGTCTCCCTCCCGGCCAAACGGTGGCTCGGGGGCACCACGGCGCAGTAGCAGTCCTCTCCCAGGTCGAGTCGCTCCGAGAAGTCGCGCACGCGCGCGTCGGTGTCGATGGTGATGGCCACGTCGACCACGTCACGGGCAAGCCTCGTCATGAGCGTGCCGTGCTCGAGCGCCGAGAAGCGCAGGTGGATCCCCTCGCGCTCGGCCATGGCGCTCAGGGCCGGGCGGAACAGCGGCATGATGATGGCGCCCACGTCGTAGAGGTAGCCGATCTTCAGGGTGGCCTCGCCCCGGCGCCTCAGGATCTCGATGTTGCCGAGGGCGCGCTCGTAGCTCTCCACGATCCCCTCGGCGTCGGCGGCGAACTGCCGACCGATGGGGGTGAGGCTCACCTGGTGGGAGTCGCGGGCGAGCAGCTTGGCTCCCAGCTCCTCCTCGAGCGAGGCGATGTGGCGGCTCAGGGCCGACTGCGTGATGTAGAGCTCCTTCGCCGTGGCGCTGAAGTTGGCGTTGGCCGCCAGCGTCAGAAACTCCCTCAGGTGCCCGATCTGCATCGGCTCCCCCTTCATCCGATGGCCTCATGGGGTAAGGATACCGCGTCCCCCCTCCCGCGGGCCAGCCTCCCGCGCGGGCTTCCCGAAAGCCGCATAGCCCATGCGGATGATGCAACGCCGCCGGCCGCGCGCCGCCCGTATAGTGCAGGCATCGTCCCTCTCGGGGGACGAGAGGATTCGCGAAAGCCTTGCAAAGCTCAACCGCATACCGGATTACGGAAGGGGGAATTACCGTGCTTGGAATGATAGGGATCGTCCTGGCCATCGCGGCTCTGGTCGTGCTGGCGTGGAACCGATGGAACGCCGTGGTGTGCGCCCTCATCGCCACGCTCATCGTGGGCGTGTTCAACGGGTTCGGCATCTGGGGGACGTTCGTGGACTACTGGCTGCCCGCCGCGGGCAACTGGGTGAGCACGTTCATCCTCATGTTCCTGAGCGCCGCCCTGTACGCCAAGGTGCTGGGAGACTGCGGTGCGGCCAACCGCATCGCCTACTGGATCGTGGACAAGGCGGGGAAGAAGTTCATCTACCCTGTGCTCATCCTCATCTGCATGCTGCTCACCTACGGCGGCATCAACGCGCTCGTCATCGTGTTCGTGTTCTGGCCGCTGGCGGTGCCCATCGCCCGTCAGCTCGACAAGCCGCGCTACCTGTTCCTCACCATCATGTACATGGGCCTGCTCGGCGGCGCCAACATGGCCATGCCCGGCTCGCCTCAGACCGGCAACGTGGCGGCGGCTCAGATCCTCGGCACCACGGGCACGGCTGAGCCGGTGCTCGGCATCGTCGCCACCGTCCTGTGGTTCGCCTTCGACGTGTGGTTCATCTACTTCCTCGATCGCTGGGCCACCAAGAAGGGCCATCGCTTCGAGGAGGGCGTCGGCATCACCATGCCGGGCCGTCCTGAGGACCAGTGCCCCAGCATGGCGCGCTCGCTCATCCCGCTCATCGTTCTGCTCGTGCTGTTCGTCGTGTTCGGCAACGGGCTGGGGCCCATCGCCAAGATGTCGGCCACGGTGGCCGTGACCTCGGCTAACGTCATCGCAACCCTCGTGTGCCTGGCCATCAACTTCAAGTTCTTCGCCAACCCCGACGAGGGCCTTAGCGTCGGCGCCGCCATGAAGAAGAGCGTCTTCGACGGCGTGATGGCCGGCCTCAACCCCGCGGTGACCATGTTCTCCATGGTGGCCTTCGCCGCCGTGCTGTCGGCCACCCCGGCCTTCGGCTACCTGGTGGACCTGGCCATGAACTCGATCGACAACCCCTACTTCCAGGCGGTCATCGCCACCCAGCTGCTCGGCGTCATCGTCGGCTCGGCCGGCGCCACCTCCACCGCAGTGTGCAACACCTTCGGCGCGGAGTGGCTGGCGCACCCCGGCGTCAACGCCGACGCCCTCACGCGCATCGTGTCCATCGGCGCGGCGGGCCTCTCCACCGTGCCCTACTCCGGCGGCCTGTTCGTGAACCTGGAGGTCACCGGCTGCAAGATGAAGCACATCTGGCCCCAGCAGTTCATCGCCTGCGCCGTCCCGGCCGTCGTGCTGGCCATCGTGCTGGCGGCCCTGGCCTGCGCCGGCATCGTCTTCTAGCGAGGCGGCCGTGTGCTACTGCTGCAGGGGCTGCGGCAAGTGCACGGGGCAGGTGAAAGACCCGGTTGCCCCGGGGGCCTGCCCCGTGTGCGGCCACTGCGGCGCCCCCGGCGACGGACGCTGCGCCGCCTGCGGCCGGCCCCTGCCGCGCCCGCCCGGCGTGCCGGACGCCGCGTCGCCCACCCCAAGAGGAACCTGAGAGGAGAACCCATGGAGAAGGAATTCAAGACCATCGAGCACGAGAGGCCCTGGCGCTACCAGACCGACGACGGCCTGACCGTCACCCGCGGCAGCGCCTGGTCGGGCCCCGGCTGCCACCTGGGCTGCGGCGTGCTCATGTACACCGACGAGGAGGGTCGCCTGGTCAAGGTGGAGGGCGACCCGGAGAACCCCTTCAACAAGGGCCGCCTGTGCGTGCGCTGCCTTGACGTGATGGAGGCCGTCTACCACGAGGACCGCCTGACCAAGCCCCTGAAGCGCGCTCGCGAGGACCGTGGCAAGGACACTTGGGAGGAGATCACCTGGGACGAGGCCTACGACCTCATCGAGTCTGCCTTCAAGCGCATTCGCGAGGAGTCCGGCCCCGAGGCCATCGCCTTCTTCCAGGGCACCGGCCGCGACATCGCGCCGTGGATCACCCGCTACGCCTGGTCCTTCGGCAGCCCCAACAACGTGTTCGGCATGTCGGGCAACTCCTGCTACGGCCCGCGCGTGTCCGGCTCCATGGCCGTCACCGGCAGCTTCTGGGTGGGCGACTACTCCCAGCAGTTCGTCGACCGCTACGACGACCCGGCCTGGAAGTGCCCCGAGTGCATCGTGGTGTGGGGCAACAACCCCCTCGTCACCAACTCCGACGGCCTCTACGGCCACTGGATCATCGACTGCATGAAGCGCGGCGCCCAGCTCATCGTCATCGACCCGCGGCGCATCTGGCTGGCCAACCGCGCGGCCATCTACCTGCCCGTGCGTCCCGGCACCGACACGGCGCTCGCCCTCGCCATCCTCCACGTCATCATCGAGGAGGACCTCTACGACCACGAGTTCGTCGAGTGCTGGTGCTACGGCTTCGACGAGCTGGCCGCCGCCGTCAAGGACTGGACGCCCGAGCGCGCCGAGGAGGTGTGCTGGTGCCCGGCCGAGGACATCCGCGCTGCGGCCCGCATGATCGCCCAGGCCGACGGCTGCGTGAACCAGTGGGGCGTCGCCGTGGACATGCAGAAGCGCGCCGTTTCGTCGGGCCATGCCATCATCGACATCTTCGCCATCACCGGCAACATCGACAACCCCGGCGGCAACATCTGCCCCGACTACATCCTCATGTACTTCAACGGCTGGGGCCGCGAGTTCCTCGACCCCGAGAAGCGCGCCGCCCGCATCGGCGACGACAAGTACCCCATGGTGGCCAACGCCTACTCCAAGGCCATGTTCGACTCGGTGGTCGAGGCCATCGACACCGGCGAGCCCCACCAGATGCGCGCCGCCTGGCTCCAGACGGTGAACACCCTCGTCAACTCCGCACCCGACCCGGCCTACGTGGTCCGCGCCATGCGCAAGCTCGAGTTCGTGGCCGCCATCGACCTGTTCATGACGCCCACCATCATGGCCCTGGCCGACGTGGTGCTGCCCGTGGCCTCGTTCCCCGAGCGCCAGGGCATCCGCATCGGCGACGGCGTACAGCGCGCCGAGACCATCAACCGCGCGGTGAACCGTATCGGCGAGGGCATCGACGTGCGCTCCGACATGCAGGTGAACATGGAGCTGGGCCAGCGCTTCCGTCCCGAGGCCTACCCGTGGGAGCGCGTGGAGGACATGTTCTCGGCCATCTTCGAGGAGACGGGCAAGTCCTTCGAGGAGGTGCGCGACCAGGCGCCGGTGTATCTGCCCTTCGAGTACCACAAGTACAAGACCGGCAAGCTGCGCGCCGACGGCCAGCCCGGCTTCAACACCTCCACCGGGCGTATCGAGCTGTGGTCGACCTACTACAACTTGTTGGGCCTCGACCCGCTGCCTACCTTCAAGGAGCCGGTGCACAGCCCGGTGAGCACGCCCGACGAGTTCGCCGAGTACCCGGTGGTGCTCACCACCGGCGCCCGCAACTGGAGCCAGTTCCACTCCGAGCATCGCCAGGTGCCGCGCATGCGCGCCCTGCACCCCTACCCGACGGTGCGCGTCAACCAGGCCCTGGCCGACCAGTTCGGCGTGGTCGACGGCGACTGGGTGTGGCTGCGCAACCAGTACGGCCGCTGCAAGCGCAAGGTGCTCGTCGATCCCGGCATGATGGACGGCGTGGCCTCCACCGACCACGGCTGGTGGATGCCCGAGCTGGGCGGCACCGAGGAGGAGGGCCTGTTCGGCGCCTTCGAGTACAACTGCAACATGCTGTTCAAGTTCGATCCGGGCGAGTCCGGCTTCGGCTGCGACTACAAGTGCATGCTGTGCACCATCGACAAGTGCGCGCCCGAGGAGGCGGGCATCGTCGCCACGGTCAAGGGCGACGGCATCCGCAAGGCGGTGGCCATGGCGGACCTCCACGAGGCCCCCGAGACCGTCATCCTGTAACCGGACGAGAGAGAGGAAGGCGAGCCCATGAAGAAGGCCGTTCTTGTCGACTACTACTACTGCACCGGCTGCCACACGTGCGAGATAGCCTGCGCCGTCTCCCATGACCTGCCCACCGAGCAGGCGGGCGTGGTGCTCAACCACATCGGGCCATGGGAGTCCTCCCGTGGTCCTTGGCAGGACGACTACCTGCCGTTCTGGACGAAGAACTGCGACCTGTGCCAGGGTGGCCAGGCCGCCCACGACGGCACCCCCATGTGCGTCCACCACTGCCAGGCGCAGTGCATCAAGATGGGCGAGGTCGACGAGCTGGCGCGCGAGCTGGCTGAGCGCCCGAACCAGGCCCTCTACCTCATAGAGGCCTAAGGGACGGCCGCCTCGCGGGGCCGGGCCCGTCCCGGCCCCGCGGCGGCCACTGCGGCCGCGACCCCCGCGACGCCGCGGGACGGCCAAGGCGGAAGCGCCTGCCTTGGCCGTCCCGCCGCATCGGGCGGAAGACCTCCTGCTTTCGAGAAAGGAACCCACGATGTGCTTTAGACCTGCTGCCATCACCGAGAAGCGCTGCGGCTCCTGCGGCGCCATGAACGCCCTGGACGCGACCGCCTGCAAGGAGTGTGGCGCGCCTTTGGCTTCCGCGCCGGGTTCTGCCCCTGGAGCCCCGGGTGCCCCGGGCGCTCTCGCAGCCCCTGGCGCCCCGGCAGTTCCGGGTGCCCCTAAGGCCCCGGGTGCTCCGGGAGCGCCCAAGCCGCCGGTTGGCTGATCGCGCCGGCGCTAGCGCAGCACCCTAGGCGCAGGCTCGCCTAGGGTGCTGCCTGCGGGTTCTCGTCCAGGCTCGACAAGGCAAGAGGGGGAAGTGCGATGACGAAGAGCGTGCGGGAAGCGAGGAGTTTCAAGGAGACGGCGGGGCTCGTCGTCGGCGCGGGGTTCGTGGCGGCGGGGTTCTTCCTTCCGCCGGTCATGGGGCTGAGCCATGAGGCCCTCCTGTCCCTCGGCATCCTCATGGGGGCGGTGTGCCTGTGGTTCTGCGGGAGCATGGCCACGGGTGTGGTGGGGGTGCTCGCCTCGCTGCTCCTGCTGGTGCTGGGCGTGGTGCCCAGCTTCGACGTGGCGTTCTCGGGCTATGTGAGCACCACCACCTGGTTCGTGCTGGCGGTGTTCTGCATGACGGCGCTCATGCAGCGCAGCACCCTGGGCGCCCGGCTCACCCGCCGTTTCATCGCCTGGGCCGGCGACGACACTCGCAAGCTCGTGCTGGCCATCATGACGGTGACGGCGCTCTGCTCCTCGGTGATGACCGACACCGGCGCGGTGGCGCTGTCCATGAGCTTCGCGCTGCCCCTGCTGGAGACGGTGGGAGCCCGGCGCGGCGAGTCGAACCTGGGGCGCTGCCTCATGCTCGGCATATCCTTCGGCGCGCTCATCGGCGGCTTCACCACGCCCATCGGCCATTCGCTGAACGTGCTGGCCATGGGCATCCTCCAGACCCAGACCGGCTACGTGGTGCCCTTCCTCACGTGGATGGCCTACGGGGTCCCCATCGCCTGCGTCATGGTGCCGGCTGCCTGGTGGGGGCTCGTTCGGGCGTTCCCGCCCGAGCCCATCGCCCCTGGCGAGGTGGAGGGGATCCTCGACGGGCAGTTCCGGTTCGGCACCCTCGACCGACGCGACTGGACGTGCCTCGTCATGCTGGTGGCGCTTCCCGTCTTGTGGATCCTGGGCAACTGGGTGGATGCGCTCGCGCCCACCACGGTGGCGCTCGTGGGCTTCGTCCTGCTCTTCGTGCCGGGACTCGACATCATCTCGTGGCGCGACTTCGAGGCCCTGGCCAGCTGGAACCTCTTCCTGTTCTTCGGCGGCGTGCTGAGCATCGGGGCGGCCTTGACCTCGACGGGCGCGGCGGCCTGGATAGCCGAGGCGTTCCTCGGGTCGGGCATCCTCGCCCTGCCGGTCTTTGCGTCGCTCGCCGTGGTGGCCGTGGCCCTCGTGCTGCTGTCCACCGTCTTTCCCATCGCACCTTCGTGGGTGGTTATCTTCCTGCCGCCGCTGCTCACCTACGCGCAGCTGACGGGGCTGCCGCTCACGGTTCCCACCTTCTTGTCGGTGTGCCTCATGGCGGGCAGCTACCTGGTGCCCCTGGCGCCGGCTCTCAACATGACGCTCGACACGGGGTACTACCGCTTCGGCGAGGAGGCGCGCTCGGGCTGGCTGACCCAGGTGATCCTGATAGCGGTCGCGGTGGGGTGGTCGTTTGCGCTGGGAATGGCCTTCGGGGTGGCGTAGCGGACGCCGGCCCGTCTGCTCGCCCCGCGCTCGCGGCGGGTATGTGCGCCCCAGGCGGCCCGCCGCCCCGCGCCCTGGCCGGCAGCGAGGCTCCGGTAGCGCTCCGCCTGCTCCCTTAGCACGGCGGCCCAGCTGCCCGGCACCTTCCGCTACACTGGGAGGCAGGCTCTGGCGAGACGCGAGGAGGATCCCATGACTGACCGGCCGGCTATCGACCTCAACGTGGAGGTCGCGACTGCGGCGACGCTCGACACCGCGGACGCGGGCGCGCTCATCGACGAGCTGCTGGCGCTCTACGCCACGGCGCAGGAGGCCGCGGCCGGTACCGACAACGACCCGCTCTGGGTTATCGGCGTCCATCCGTCGCGCGCCATGCTCGCCGACGCGCTGGCCGAGGGCGGCCTCGTCGTGGCCCGCGAGGGCGGGTCTGGCGGGCGTTTGGCCGGGGCGCTCATCCTGAACGGGGAGTGCGCGCCTGGCTACGAGGCGGTGCCCTGGGGCGTCGAGGCGGACGCCGATGAGGTGGCCGTCGTCCACCTGCTGGCCGTGCGCCCCGACCTGCGCGGCCGCGGGCTGATGCGCGCGCTCATGGAGGTCGCGGCCGATCTGGCGCGCTCTCGCGGCTGCCGCGTCATCCGCCTGGACACCCTGGTGGGCAACGTGGGCGCCCAGCGTGCCTACGAGCGCCTGGGCCTCGCCTGCCGCGGCGCCCACCGCCTGGCCTATGGCGCCAACTACGACAACCCCGCCGAGCCCAACTTCGTGCTGTACGAGTGGGAGCTGCAGGGAGAGGGCCGGCCGTTGCCGGCCAGCCTCCCTCCGCGCAGCGCTGGAAAGTCGAAGTAGGGCTTGAGCGCCTCGGGCAGGCACGCGACTTCGAGCCGGATCATATCCTCGAGACTCATATCAAGCTCGCCGGTGTACCAGCGCCGATGGTCTCGCAGCATCGCTGTGTGCCAGAAGACCAGTTGGAACCGTAGGTCGGCGAAGTCCTCCCGCTGACCGGCCATGTCCCTCAAGTGCCTATGTGCCGCACCTTCCTGGTTGTCGAGATCACGTTGCAGGAGGCTGTTGTTGGTGCTCGCCCGACTGACGTTGGCCGCGTACTCGGGAGAGAGCTGCTTGTAGGCCAAGGTGATCCCGTGCAGATAGCCGTAGAACGTCCCGCAGGCGGCTGCGGCGCGCCCCTTCGCCCCCTCTGCGGCCTTGGCGCCAGCCGCCCTTCCCGGCGCTGCGGCCCGTTTTCGTCGGCCGCTCTACCCCGACATCAGCCCTACTGCCACTTTTCGAGCCTGCGGTGGCACTAATCGGCAGTTTGGTACGGTCGCGGATCCGCGCTGCGGGGCATCACTTGGTCTCGCCATGCCAAAACCCCAGGTCGCGTACAGCCGCTTTAGGGTGAGCGTGCCTGGTTGCCCCCAAGTTGGTTGCGGGAACCGTACCAAACTGCCGATTGGTGCCATTTTTTTCGCGAAAGCCGGCTTTCGCGTCGCCGCGCTATAATCCCATCCATGGCTACCTACCCCACAGACGACATCGAGCGCCAGGCGCGTGCGGACAGCGCGGCCCGTGCCGTCGTATCCGGAGGCGCGTCCTTGGCCGCCTGCGTCGATGGCGTCGCCCCCGCGTCTCCCGCCGACGCCGCGTCCGCTGACCCGGACGCCCGCTCCAGCACCTGCGCGCCCGCGGCTGCCGCTTCCGCCGGCACCGCTGGCCGCGCTCCCGCGCCCACGCCCGCGTGCCCCGGCGCGAC
>NZ_QWKK01000087.1 GCF_009911695.1 Enterorhabdus sp. P55
CGCGAGTGGGGGCCGCGCCCGGGGCCTCCGCGCCCGCAGAGGCCTCCGCACCCGAGGCCGCCGCGACCTCTGAGGCCGCCGCGCTCGCCCCGCCGGGGCGCACCGCGTCGTGCGCGCCGTCCGCCCGCCGTGCCTTCGCCATAGCATCCGCCTTCCCGTCGCACCACGCCATCCCTTTGATTCTAGCGACGCGGGCCGCCGGCCCTGGCTGCGGAGCCCCGGCGCATACCAACCCGTTGCGCCCCCGTCATCAGCGAATGCCTCCGCGTTCCCCATAATTATCCTCTTATGAATATTATTCTCATTGTGATATAATCACCTCACGCCTGGATCCACCCTCGTCACCCGTCGTGCAGCGGGCCGGGGGACTCATATCGGTTGCACCGGGTACGTCGAGGTGGCGCGCGACGTATCGCCTCATGCGAAGGAGTGCGCCATGGGCACCATCAGGGCCGTCTGCACGAGCGAGACCAAGGGAATCCAGAAGAGCGAGCGAGAGCGCGTCGAGCTGCGCCCGGACTGGGGCATCGGCGACGACGCCCATGCGGGCGCGTGGCACCGCCAGGTGAGCCTGCTCGCCTACGAGAAGGTCGCCGACTTCAAGGCGCGCGGCGCCGACGTCGACAACGGCGCGTTCGGCGAGAACCTCGTCGTAGAGGGCATCGACCTGAGCAATCTCCCCCTCGGCACGCGCCTGCGCTCCGGCGAGGTGGAGCTCGAGCTCACCCAGATCGGCAAGGAGTGCCACGCACGCTGCGCCATCTACCACCAGATGGGCGACTGCATCATGCCGCGCGAGGGCGTCTTCTGCCGCGTCATAACCGGCGGCACCCTCGCCCCGGGCGATCCGCTCGACGTCATCTAGCGCGCCCGCCACGACGCCGCGGCGGCGCGGCGGGCGCATCACCTGCCGCGCTGTCGTCCGCGCCGCGCATCCACCACGGCCAACAGCCCCTCCGGGTGGGAAAACGCCCGGATTATGGCAAGCATTGACGGGTTTGCAACGTCCGCGGGCGCATTTCCGCCCAAATCGAGAGGTCTTCCGCCTCGCCGGAAAGAAGCGACCTGGGAAAACGCCAACACCCGCCACGCTCCCGCGAAAGCAGAGGTTGCAAACTCCTCATCACTTGCCGCAAAACGGGCGTTTTCCTGCCCAGCCCGGCGAACGCCCCCTGCTCCTCCCGTCCGACCCGGCGACAGGGGGGCATGCCCGCCCCCTCCTGCATCCCGCCTGGCACGCCCTCGCGCGACGCGAGCGCGGGCACGCCCGACCTAGCCCACCAGCTTCGAGGACTCCACCTGCTCGACGTACCACGCCATGAACCGCGCAAGCGGCCGGCGCAGCACGAGCCCGATGAGCGCAGCCGGCACCACGAACAGCATGAGCTGCCCCATCTGCACCCAGTAGTCGGTGCCGTAGGTGCCCATCATGGCCGCGCGCATGGCGTTCACCACGTGGGTGGCCGGCAGCCAGGGGCTGAGCGCCTGCACGAACCCGGGCAGCAGCTGCAGCGGGAACGAGCCGCCGCAGCCGGTCACCTGCACGATGAGCAGCAGCACCGCCATCGCCTTGCCCAGGTTGGCGAAGGCGGCCACCAGCGCGTAGATGAGGAAGGTGAACACAAGCCCCGCCGTCCAGAAGCACAGCATCAGCAGCCAGGGGTGGGCAGCCTGCACCTGCAGGAAGAAGAGGTTGCCCAGCCCCATGAGGGTGGTCTGCGCGAGCGACAGCAGCGCCATCACGCCGAAACGGCCGAGGAACAGCTGGCGGGGCTTGGGGTCGCGCAGGTCGGCCTGGTCGCGCGCCGACACCGTGGGCTTGACCACCACCAGGATGAGCAACGAGCCGATGAACAGGGCGAGCGTCGTGTAGAGCGGCGCCATGGCCGATCCGAAGTTCTCGGCCGGGAACACCGCCACGCGCTCCACCGCCACCGGGGCCGCCAGGGCGGAGGAGAGCGCCTGGGCGTCGGCGTTGAGCACGTCGCGCAGGGCCTGGGGGTCACCTGCGGCGAGGGCGGCGTCCACGGCGTCGGCCATCTCGCGCAGCTGGGAGGCGGCGCCCGCCAGCCCGGCAGCGGCCTCGTCGATCTTGGCCGAGGCGGCGTCGAGCGACTCCCCTGCCGACCCGGCTGAGGCGGCAAGCTCGCCTCCGGCGGCGTCGAGTTTGCCGAGGGCCGTCTCCAGCCCGTCGGCCAGGGTGGCCGAGTCCGCGGCCAGCTGATCGAGCTCGGGCCCCAGGTGCTCGTCGAAGTCGGCCTTCAGCGCGTCGATGCGATCACGGGCCTCGGCAGCCTGCTGGCGCGCAGCCTCGCGGTCGGCCTGGGCCGCGGCGTCGCCCGCCTCCAGCTTGTCGGCGGCCGAACGCAGGTTGCCCTGCATCGACACGACCAGATCGGCTACGGCGTCCATGCCCTGCGCCGCGTGCTCCAGGGCCGCCTGCTCGGCCTCGGGGGCGCCGGCGGCCAGCTCGCGCAGGTGCGCGGCCAGGTCGCGGTAGGCGCCCACCTGGGCGTCGAGGGCCTGAGCCCGCTCGCGCAGGTGCGCGGCGCTCGTGGCCGTGGATCCCGACATCGCGTCGAACACCCCGTCCACCGACCCCGCGGCCGCGTCGAAGGCCGCAGAGCTGGCCGCCAGCGCGTCGGAGAGCCCCGCGCCTGACGAACGCAGCGCGTTGGCGGCTGTGCGCGCCGCGGCGATGCCCTGGCCCGCAGCGTCCGACGCCCCGTCGATGCCCGCGCGCGCCGAGGCCGCCAGCGCAGCCGACCCGTCCACCAAGTCGCGAGCCGTCTGGGCCAGCGACGAGTAGAGCCCCAACACCGACGAGGCCCGCTCGGCCGAGTCCGCCAGACTCCGCGCGTGATCGGCCACGTCGGCCACGCGCCCGTCGAGGTTCCCCTCGTCGGCCAAGCGCGAGAACGACTCCGCCACGCCGAGGGCCACCTCCGAGAGCGTCTCGGCGAACACCTCGTTCACCTGGTAGGACACGGTGTCGGCCCCGCGGTCGGTGATCTTGGGCGCGATGGCGCTCTTCTTCTCGTTGGCGTAGTAGATGATCTTGGCGTGCTCGGAGTCCTCGGCGTAGAAGGTCAGCATGTCGCGGCTGAACTCCGGCGGGATCACCACCGCCGCGTAGTAGCGGCCCGAGCGCGCGCCGTCCACGGCATCGTCCTCAGTGGTGATGACCCAGTCTATCTGGTCGTTCGCCCGCAGCGCGCTCACCACCTGCTCGCCCACGTTCACCCGCAGGGGCACCAGATCGCTCTGGTAGCCCTCATCGGCGTTGGCCACGGCCACGGTGAGGTTGCCCGTGTTGTCGAAGACGTTCCAGCAGGCGATGACGTTGTACCAGGCGAAGATGGAGGGCATCACCACCAGGCCTGCGGCGATGATGACGGACACCACGTTGGCGAACAGCCGGCGGCAGTCGTCGCGGAAGATGCGCGCGATGTTATTCACGGCGATCCTCCTCTCGGCGCGCTGCGTCCTCGCGCGGGGCCGCCCCCTCGCCACGCAGCATGGCCGCGCCCCAGCGGGCCGGGGCGTCGGGGACCGCAGGCGCGGCGGCGGGCGCAGACGCAGGCGGGACGGCTTCCCCGCCCGTCACCGAGCCGCGCTCGGCGCAGAGCCCCAGCAGCTGGTCGTCGGAGAGGGCGCCCAGGCGCAGCTGGCGCTCGAAGCTGCACCGCAGGCTCTCCACTACCACCAAAAACACGAAGAGCACGGCGATGAACCCAAGCCAGAACGTGAGCACCCACACCTTCTCCGCCGGGGTGAGCGCCAGCACCACGGCCAGCGCCGCCGGCACCGCCACGCCCACCACCACCGCACCGCGGATGAGCCGCGGGTACCAGCGGCGGAATCGCTCGTAGCGATCCTCCAGCTGCGCGCGGTACACGTCGCGGTCAGCCAGGACGCGCACCACCTGTGAGAACCGGTAGGGGCGCCGCGGCACCTCCACCCGCTCGCCGTTGAACAGCCCGCCGGCGCGCACCTGGTCGGCCACCATGAGGTTCACGTTGGCCATGAGCGGGCGCACCAGCAGTCCGAACGCCATGAACGCGACGAAGAACAGGGCCAGCATGGCCAGGTCGCCGGCGTACTGGGTGCCGTAGAAACCGAAGATGGCCTCGCGCATGGCGCCGATGCCGTAGGTGAAGGGGAAGAACGGGTAGATGGCCTGGAAGAACCCCGAGGTCATCTCGATGGGATAGAGCCCCGTGGCGCCGGGGATCTGGGCGAACACGAGCACGACGCAGATGCCCTTGCCGATGTGCTGGAGCGTCACCGACAGCGCGTAGATGATGCTCAGGTACGAAAGCGACGTGACCGCCGCGGCGAAGAACAGGGCCGGCGCGTTGACGGCCTGCACCCCGATGGCGAGCACCCCCGCGCAGCAGATGAGCGCCTGGAGCACCGCCATGGAGGCCAGCAGCAGAAAGCGCCCGAGGTAGCGCTGGGCCAGGGTGAGGCCGGGGATGCCCTCGGCGTCTACCTCCTGCTTCATGATGACCAGCAGCATGAAGGCGCCGATCCAGAAGGTGAGGTTCATGAACAGCGGCGCCATGGCCGAACCGTAGGCGTTGAGCGGGTAGAGCTGCTCGGTGACCAGGTCCGTGGGCGACCCCATGAAGTCGGCGATCTTGGAGGCGTCGAGCCCTTCGATACCGAACAAGCGCATGATCAGGTCGGACTGCCCGACAGCCATCACGTCGGTGCGTACGAGGGCCATCTCCTCCTGGAGGCCGGCTAGGAGGCCGTCGGTCTGGGACACCGCGTCGGCGGCCGCGTCCAAGGTGGACACGAGCTGGGCCAGCGAGCCTTTGGCCTGGTCGATGACGAGCTGCTGGCCCGACACGGCGCTCGAGAGCGCCGCGGAGGCCTCGGAGAGCGACGAGAGCGCCCCCTGCACCGCCGGCAGCGTGGTGCCGAAGAGCGCGTCGGAGTAGCCGCCGGCCTGAGTAGTGGCCGCGTCGACGGCCTGGCCGAGGGCGGCCGAGGCCGAGGCGGCCGCGGAGGACACGGAGCCGGCCTCGGCGTTGAGGTCGCCCAGCGCCCCGAGGGCCTGGCGCGCGTCGGCGTTGCGGCGGTCGAGCTCGTCCACCGCGGCCACGAGCGGCGCGCAACGCGGATCATCCTCGGGCAGCGCCTCGGCGGCGGCGCGCAGCTGGGCGGCCAGGGCCTCGGCGCGCTCGACGGCGGCGCTGCCTTGGCCGATGGTGGCGCCGATGCCCTCCTGGGCGCCGGCCACGGCCTCGTTCAGGTTCCTCACGGCCCCGTCAGCGCGGGCCGCGGCCTGGGAGATGCCGGTGAGCCCCTGGCCCACGGCCGGCATGGCCGCCGACGCGAAGGCGCCCAGCCCCTCCTGGGTACGCGCCGTCAGATCCCCCACGGCGGCGAGTGATCGCGCGGCGGCGTCCACGGACGTCCGCGCCTGGTCGAGCTCGGCGCGGGCGGCATCGGCGCGCTCCCGGGCCTGGGAGGTGGCCTCGGACACCCGGCCGAGGGCCTCGCGCGCACCGGCCACGGCGGCCTCGGCTTCGGCGAGCTTGCCCGCCGCGCTGTCGCGGGAGGCGCCCACCGCCTCCTGGGAGCGGTCGTAGGCCTCGTCCACGGAGTCGGCCACCACGTCGCTCACCGTGGAGACGAAGGTGGAGTTGATGGTCTCGTCTAAGGTGGTGGCGCCCGCATCGGTGATCTTAGGGGCCACCGGCCCCGCCTTCTCGTTGACATAGTAGGAGATGGCGGGCTGGGTGAAGTCGCCGGTGGTCAGCGTGAGCAGGTCGGCGGTGAAGTCGGGGGGAATGACGAAGGCGGCGTAGGCCTGGCCGGAGTCCAGCTGGGCCATGGCGTCGTCATAATCGGTGAAGTCCCATTTGAGCTGGTCGTTCTCGTGCAGCTTCTCCACGATCATGTCCCCGACGTGCAGCTCGCCGGTCAGCTCGGACGAGCCCCCCTCGTCCTGGTTGACCACGCACACGCGCAGGTTGCCCGTGTTGTCGTAGGGATTCCAGAAGCCGATGACGTTGTACCAGGTGTAGACGGAGGGAAGCACGAGCAGCGCCACGACCACCACCAGGGCGGGAGGCGTCTTGAGGAGGCGCAGGAGGTCGCGCTTGAGCACGCGCCCGATATTGCCCATGGATGCCTACCCCTCTCCTCGATGCCGACGTTCGAAGGGGTCATAATACCCCACTTGTGGTATAAAACGCAACCGTCCCTTCGTATGGGAACCGCAGCGAAGGGACTGCCCAGCGCACGGCCCAGCGGCAGGCGTCGCGCAGCCCGCGCGAGCGGAGGGCGCGCCGCTCAACGCTCGCGCGGGGCGGACGAGTGTTTCACGTGAAACACTCGCGCCCGACGACCCGACGGCCCGGCGAACCCGCGAGCGCAAGTCCTCGACCCGGCAAGTCCCCCAACCCGGCCATCCGAGGGCCTGACGGACGCAGAGCAGACGACCCGGGCGCCCGGACGAGCCGGTGGGCACGAGCCCCGCGAGCCGAACAGGCTGCCAGCTCGGCGAGCGCAGGCGCACCGCCCAACGCTCGCGCGGGGGCGGACGAGTGTTTCACGTGAAACACTCGTCCGCCCGACGACTCGACGGCCGGCGAGTCCCGTGAGCCAGCGCACCGGAAGCGCGGCCCCGAGCCGACGAGCCCCGCGAGCCGACAGCCCGGCGAGCCTCGCGGCTCAGGCCAAACGCGAGCCCCGCGAGCGGCGCGTCGGCGGGCGCGGGCTCTGCGGCCCGGGCGAACCGCCGGATGCCCGTCAGCCGGCCCGAACCGGCGGGCGGGATCCCGCGGGCGCGAGCCGGGCGTGCGCTTACCTTCCCCCTCAATTATCGCGCGCAATCGGGAGCGGGCAAGTCACGGTTACATGACCGATGGGGCCGGTGAGCGATCCGCAGCGCTACGCTTCTCCGCGGGGGTGCGGACGCGTCCCCTCCGCCGTCTGAAAGGAAGCGCCCCATGGCCAAGCCCGCATCACCCCTCCCGCGCCCCGCCCGCGCGCTGCTCATCGCGCTCGGTGTCATCGTCGCCCTCGGCGTCGCGGCCGTGATCGGCGTCAACGGCTACGTGCGCGTCGCCTTCGCCCCCTTCTACGAGCGCGCCGAGCGCGCCTTTCCCATCCCCGGCGCGGGCGTAGGCTTCGTCTGCCAGGACCTCGACTGCCTCGACGACGGCCAGACCTGGCTCTTCAGCGGCTACCAGGCCGACGGCTCGCCCTCGCCGCTCTACCGTCGCGCGGCCGACGGCAGCGTCACGCGCGTGTTCCTGCGCCTTCCCGACGGCAGCCTCTACGACGGCCACGGCTCGGCGGTGACGAGCGCAGAGGGGCGCGTCTACGTGGCCTGCGAGGGCGGCTATCTCGTCACCGACGAGGCCTCCGTCGCCGACGCGCCCGATGATCAGGCAGTGCCCGTGCTCGGGCGCGTGGAGCTGGGGTTCTCCCCCTCGTTCATGAACGTGGAGGGCGAGATCATGTATGCCGGCGCGTTCTACCACCCCGGCGACTACGAGACGCCGGCCAGCTGGCGCATGACCACGCCCGACGGCACCGAGAACCCCTCGCTCATGTTCGCGTTCCCCGCCGACCCGGCCGCGCAGTGGGGCTTCGCCGCCGAGCCGGCGGCGGCCTACTCCATCCCGGGGATGATCCAGGGGGTGTGCGCCACGCCTGACGGCGGCATCGTGCTCTCGCAGTCGTTCGGCCTGGCCACGTCGCACCTGCTTGTCTACGACGCCGCCTCGCTCGAGCCCGACGGCACGCTTTCCGCCACGGCGCTGGCGGACGGGAGGGAATCCGACGGCGCCGCGGACGGAGGCGCCGCAAGCGGAAGCGCCGGCGCTGCGGGCGCGCCCGACCCCCTCGCAGACGTGCCGCTCTACTGCCTGGACGGGCGCTCGCTCGTCGAGGACGTGGCTGCGCCGCCCATGACCGAGGGCATCGAGTCCCACGGCGGCCTCGTCTACGTGAGCGAGGAATCCGCCAGCGACAAGTACCACTTCGGCAAGCTCTACGGCGCCGGTCAGATCTACGCGCTGGCCCTGTAGCGGGTCGCGCCGAGAGACCGCCTGAGGCCGCGCCACGGCGCCTCGCCCCGAGGCCGCCTGCCGCCGCGCCCGAAACCGCAGAGGGAGCCCTCCGCGACGCGAGCCGCCGGCCCGCCCGAGGCCGGCCGGGCGCTCCCCGCGACACGGTCCAGCGGCCCTTAGGGCAGCAGGTCGTAGGGCATCTGGCGCACGAGGGCGTAGAACAGCGCCGCCAGGGGCACGCCGGCGAACGGCCACGCCAGCACCGCGCCCAGCACCACCAGGCGCCCGACGTAGAACAGCGCCCGGCGCCACCCTCGGCGCGGGCGCGTCTCGCAGGTCATCCGCACGAACCCGCCGCCGAGGGTGCGCCCGGCGCGCAGGGCCGGTACCACGCCCTCCACCACCACGAGCACGACCGCGCCCAGAAGGAGCATCCAGCGCTGGTCGCCGAGCGGGCCGGGGAGATCACCCCGGCTGGCGCCGACAGCCGAGGCGAGCGCCTGCACGCCAGACACCAGCACCACCCATGCCACGGCCATCACCAGGGAGTCTATCCAGAGCGCCACCATCCGCCGCACGAAGCCCGGCTCGTCGGTCACCGGCACCGGCCCCGCCTCCTCGTCCGGCGGCAGCACCCGCGCCGCCGCGGCGGCGAGCAGCCAACCGACGAGGGCGCCGGCCGTGTTGTAGATGAGATCGTCCACGTCGAAGGTGCGGTAGGCATAGGCGTAGATGCCGAACACGCCGGTGAGCTGGGCCGTCTCCACCAGAAGCGACACGGCCAGCCCCGCCAGCGCGGTGCGCGCCAGACCCCAGCGAAACAGGCGCCCCGCGATGAACCCGAGGGGTACGAAGAAGACGACGTTGGCGAGAATCTGAGGCAGGGCCGCCACCCCCTCCCGCCGTAGGTCGCCCACGAAGGCGAGCGGGTTGAGCTGCGGCGGGATGCCGTAGGTGATGCCAGGGCCGGAGTCGCCCGAGGGCAGCGGGTAGAGCGTCAGACACACGAGCCCCAGCCCGTAGAGGACGGTCAGGTAGGCGCCGACGGCCGTTCCCAGCCGCAGCCGCCCGTCCCGATGGTAGAGGTAGGCCAGGATGGGCAGCGTGAGCGCCAGCGACATGAAGGGCCACAGGCCCAAAGCCACGGCGAAGTTCTCGCTGTAGCTTCCCAAGAAGCGCTTGACCATGCCCATGAGGCCCTCCTCGCCCTCGCCGACGCGACCAGGCGCAAACGCCCGGCCGCGAGCCAGCATAGCAGCCCCCGCGAGACGCGGGAGAAAGATGACGAAGACGTAAGGGATGAGGAAGGCCCAGGCACAGAGCGCGCCGGGAAGTCGCTGCGGGCGGTTTGGCAGCGGAGGGGGCGAGCCGCGCGCAGGGCGTCCCGTCACGCGGATCGGCGGCGAAGCGTGCGCAGCGGACTGCGGCAGAAAACGAGGAGCAGCGACGCCTGGCGCCGACCCCGAGGGAGGGGATCCGGACGCGGGGACGCGGCGACGGCCGACGCCCCCGGGGGGGCAGGGCGCACGCTCGCGTGAGTGAGCGGCGAGAAGCGCGCGGCGGGCTGGCACGGGGCGCAGGGTCGACGGCCGACGCGTGTCCCGGAGGCGCCGGGCACGCGCTCACGCGGCCTGGCGACGGGGAGCGCGAAGCGGGCTGGCGCAGGAGGCGACGGCCGCCGCGAACCCCGGGAGCGCAGAACCGAGCGCGCAGCGATAGCCGGCATCGGGCGCGCAGGAC
>NZ_QWKK01000088.1 GCF_009911695.1 Enterorhabdus sp. P55
CGCGGCGCCGACGCGGCCCGTGCGGCCGTGGCCGCCCAGGCCCGCGCCTACGGCGTGGGCGACGAGGCGCGTCTGGCCGCGGCGCTCGACCGCTGGTTGGCGAGCAGCCTGCGCGAGCGCGTCCGCGCCCGAGCGCACATGGCGCCGGAGCTGCCCTTCTCCGTGTCTCTTGGCGACGCTGCGCTCTGGGGCGCGATGGATCTGGTCGCCACCGACGGGCCCTGGGCCGCGCCGGCTGGCGAGGCGCTCATCGTCGACTACAAGACGGGCGGATCTCCCGATGAGGCGCCGGCTGACCTGCGTGCCAAGCACGCGCTTCAGGCTGCGTGCTATGCCTATGCGGCGCTCGCCGTCGGCTACGAGGCGGTCGAGCTCGTCTTCGTCCGCGTTGAGCAGGCCAGTCCATCCGACCCCGCCGAGCCCCAGCAGCTGTCCTACCGCTATGCCGCCGCCGACCTCCCCGTCCTCGAGGAGGCCCTCCTCCGGCTCGCGGGGTGACAGAGGGTCATGTCACTCTACTTGGGTCGATGACATTAGGTGTGACCCTCTGTCACTTGCTCGGTTTTTGTTCCCGATAGCCCGTACCTGGACGAGGGGAGCTGGCGGCATTCCCCCAGGTCGGCTTCTACCTCGCTTGAGTGACATTGGGTCGAGTGACATTGGAGTGACATTGGGTCACACCTAATGTCACTAACATCCCGGGTCACACCTAAGGGGGTGACAGAGGGTCACACCTAATGTCACCCTGCGAGTGACGGAGGGTCACACCTAAGGTGACGTTGGGTCACACCTAATGTCACTCTACTTGGGTCGATGACATTAGGTGTGACCCTCTGTCACCTCGGTTTTTGTCCCTGATAGCCCGGACCTGGACGAGGGGAGCTGGCGGCATTCCCTCAGGTCGGCTTCTACCTTGCTTGAGTGACGTTGGGTCACACCTAATGTCACTAACATCCCGCTCGCGTCTCAGAAGCCCCTCTGTTGAGTACACCGTCGCATAGGGTGCTTCCGCGCGCCGCCCCCCCCCTCGCCTCGCCCCTTCGTGCCGTCTCCGCCGCGCCGGCTACGCCCTCGTTTCGGTGCCTCGCATTTGCGCGCTCTTCTTCGGGGGGGCAGGGGGCGTCGGTCGGTGACGGGGATGACATTAGGTGTGACCCTTTGTCACCCGGTGACGGAGGTGACATTAGGTGTGACCCTCTGTCACCCGCCCGCCCCCTCTGTCACCCGCCCGCCCCCGCCAGGCGTGCCTTACGCATTCGTAATGCGCGCTCGGGCGGCACGGCTTGGTCCGGCAGGCGCGGTATAATCCTCGCAGGTTATTCGGGCGCCTGCGGGCGCCCTGCGTGTGAGGGGGGTTCCCATGGACGTGCTGCTGGTGGAGGACGACCCGATGATCGTCTCGGCGCTCGCCGGCCTGCTGGAGGGCGAGGGCTACCGCGTGCGCGCGGTCGGCCGCCAGGACGAGGCGGTGGCGGCGCTGGCCGAGACCACGTTCGACCTGGCGCTCCTGGACGTGACGCTGGCCCAGGGCAACGGGTTCGCCGTGTGCGCTGCCGCGCGGGAGGCGCATTCCTCCATGCCGGTCATCTTCCTGACCGCCTCCGACGATGAGTTCTCCACCGTGGCGGGGCTCGACATGGGTGCCGTCGACTACATCGCCAAGCCCTTCCGCGCCCGGGAGCTGCTCTCGCGCATCCGCGTGGCGCTGCGCACCTCCGGCGAGGCGAGCAGCGTGCTTGCCGCTGGCGACGTGCGCCTGGACGCGGCGTCGGCTACGGTGACGAAGGGCGGGCGCGAGGTGTTCCTCTCGGCGCTCGAGTACAAGCTGCTGCTCTACCTGCTCCAGAACAAGGGACGGCTTATCACGCGTGAGAACCTGCGCGACGCCATCTGGGACAGCGCCGGCGAGTACGTGTCCGACAACTCCATCAACGTCTACATCCGCCGCTTGCGCGAGAAGGTCGAGGACGATCCGGCCGAGCCGTCCATCGTGGTGACGGTGCGCGGGCTGGGCTACAAGGTGGGGGAGTAGCGTGGGATCGACGACCACCCTGTTTCGCCAGGGAGCGGCCCTCGTCGCGTTGATGGCGCTCATGACGGCCGGGGCGCACCATGCGTCCGGCGCAGGCGCGGGCGCATGGTGCGCGGCGGCCGGAGCGGTGGCGCTCGCGTTCTTCCTGGGGGTGTCCTGGGCGCGTCACCGTCAGATCCGCCGGCTCACGGCGGAGATCGACGAGGTGCTCCACGGCGGCCGCAGCGTTGGCTTCAGCTCCTGCCGCGAGGGGGACGTGGCCATCCTCACCAATGAGCTGGGGAAGATGGTGGCGCGCCTGGCGCGCGCCGGCGAGCAGCTCGCGCACGAGAAGTCGGCGCTTGCCGATGCGCTTGCGGACGTGTCGCACCAGATACGCACCCCGCTCACGGCCGTGGGACTCATGCTGCCCGGCATCGAGGCCGCAGACGACCCGGTGCGTCGCAAGCGGGCCGTCTGCGAGCTGGAGGCCCTGCTCGACCGGGTGGCGTGGCTCGTGACCACGCTGCTCAAGATAGCGAAGGTGGACGCCGGGGCCATGCCGCTGAACATGCGGACGGTGACCGTCGCCTCCGTGGCGCGGCGGGCCGTGGAGCCCCTGGCCATGACCGCCGACCTTCACGACGTGGCCCTGGTGATGGACGTGGACGAGAGCGCGGTCTTCGAGGGGGACGCCCGTTGGACGGCCGAGGCGATCGAGAACATCGTGAAGAACTGCATGGAGCACACGCCGGCGGGCGGCACGGTGAGCGTGCGCGTGCGTGAGGACGCGCTGGCCACGTCCATCGTGGTGAGCGACACGGGCCCGGGCATCGCGCCGGAGGATCTGCCGCACCTGTTCGAGCGCTTCTACCGCGGCCGCGGTCAGGGCGCTGGCGAGACAGCCGAGGAGGCCGCCCTGCGCGCGCCCGGCGGCTTCGGCATCGGGCTCGCGCTCGCCCAGGCGCTCGTGTCGGCCCAGGGCGGCACCCTGCGCGCCGCCAACGGCGAGCAGGGCGGCGCGCGCTTCACCGTCAGCTTCCCGAAGCTCGTGGTGTAGCGCGCGGTTTCCCAGTCGTCCCGCTCGCACGCCCCTGCACCCCGAGGGCTGGGGCGCGGCCGCGCCGGCCGCGCCGGGCGCGGGGGGGGCACCGCCTCGCGGCTTGCATTACGATTCCGTAATGCGCTGGTCACGGGTGGGAAAGGCCGCTTGGCCATACTCGTTCCCAGACTGCAAGCCAAGAAGGAAAGGCGGATGCCATGGACATCCTGACCGTCAGCCACCTGACGAAGGTCTACGGGGAGGGGACGGCGGCCACGCGGGCCCTCGACGACGTGACGTTCTCCGTCGCGGAGGGCGAGTTCGTCGCCATCGTGGGATCGTCGGGATCGGGCAAGTCGACGCTTCTGCACCTCATGGGCGGCGTGGACCGTCCCACGTCGGGCCAGGTGCTGCTGAACGGCGTCGACGTGTACGCGCGCTCTGACGAGGAGCTGGCGGTGTTCCGCCGCCGCGAGGTGGGGCTCGTCTACCAGTTCTACAACCTCGTTCCGGTGCTCAACGTGGTGGAGAACATGACGCTGCCGGTGGCCCTCGACGGGCGGCCGGTGAATGAGGGGCGGCTCTACGGGCTGCTCGACAAGCTGGGGCTGCGCGGACGCGAGGGGCACCTGCCCAGCCAGCTCTCCGGCGGCCAGCAGCAACGTGTGGCCATCGGGCGCGCGCTCATGAACGCGCCGGCCGTGGTGCTGGCCGATGAGCCCACGGGCAACCTCGACACGCGCAACTCCCGCGACATCATGGCGCTGCTGCGCGAGTCCAACCGCGCGCTGGGCCAGACGCTCGTCGTCATCACCCATGATGAGGAGATCGCCCTTGCCGCCGACCGCATCATCGCCATCGAGGACGGCCGCATCGTGCGTGACGAGAGGATCCGGCGATGAGCGGCGCCATGACCCGCTTCACCCTGCGCTCGCTCACGGCCAATCGCGTGCGCACGCTCGTGACCGTGGCGGGCGTCGCCTTGGCGGCGGCGCTCCTGACCGCGGTGCTCACCACCTACACCTCGCTCCAGTCGATGCTCTACGAGGCCGAGGGTCATCTCTCGGGCACCTGGATGGCGGAGGCCAGCTCCGATGATCCGGCGCAGCTCGATGCCGAGCTGGCGGAGGGCCTGGCGTCGGGCGAGCTCGCGGAGGCCGCAGTGCTCCAGGACCTCGGCTTCGGCCAGCTGACGGAGGAGCAGCGCGACATCCACGGCAGCTACCTCGTGCTGAAGGGGTTCACCGGTGATGTGGGGAAGCTCTGCGCCGTGCGGCCGAGCGAGGGGCGCCTGCCCGAGGCGCCCGACGAGATCCTGCTGTCCGGGACGTGGCACGACACCGGCGGCCTGGAGGTGGGCGATACCATCACGCTGCCCGTGGGCGAGCGCATCGCGCGGGTCAAGCCGGGGAGGGACGCGGCTTCCATCGAGAGCTTCTCGGTATCCGTGTCCTCCTCCGACTTCTCGAGCGTGGACGAGACGGTGATCGTGGACGGCACGAAGCTCGACTCGTCCCACGGCTACTTGGGCGACATGGGAGACGGCTCGTTCGAAGAGGAGCTCGTGAACGTCGAGGAGCGCACCTTCACGGTGACGGGCTTCTACGACCGCTCTACCTACGTCAGCTCCAACGGCGCGGGCATGACGGGCTTCGTCGGCGGCCTTGCGGGCGACGGTGTGGCGAGCGCGTACGTCACCCTTCCCGACGTAGACAGCACCAAGGAGGTGGAGGAGCGCGCGAAGGCGGTGTTTCCCGAGGCAGATGTGTCGCTGCACCTGGCGATGCTGCGCTACATGGGCGTGCGCTCGGATGGCGCCGTCTGGGAGACGTTCTTCGCCATCGCAGCCGTGCTGGCCGTGGTCATCGCCGTGTCGTGCGTGTCGCTCATCTACAACGCCTTCGCCATTTCGGTGGCCGAGCGCATGCGGCAGTTCGGGCTGCTGGCGTCCATCGGCGCGTCGAAGCGCCAGCTGCGCCGCGCAGTGCTTCTGGAGGCGGGGGGCGTGGCCTTGGCCGGCATTCCGCTCGGGCTCGTTGTGGGCATTGCCGGCTGCACGGTGACGTTCGCGCTGATCGGGCCGATGATCGCGCAGGTGTTCGGCGCGGCTGAGGTGGGCTTCCCGGTGAAGGTGGCGCCTTGGGCGCTCGTGGCATCCGCCCTGTTCACCCTGGTCACGGTGCTGGTGTCGGCGGCGGTGCCTGCTGTCCGCGCGAGTCGCGTGAACGTGGTGGACGCGCTGCGGGGCGCGCAGGTCGATCGCGCGTCCAAGCGCGGCGCGGCGCGGGCGGCGCGCGCCGTGGTGCCGAGCCGCCTGTGGGCGGGCCGTGGCCTGGCTGGGCGCGTGTTCGGGATGGGCGGCCAGCTGGCGCGCCTCAACGGCAAGCGCGGCGCGAGCCGCGGGCGCGCGGCGTCGGTCTCGCTCGCGCTGGCCATCGTGCTGCTGATGACGGCCGGGTCGCTCTCCGCGTTCCTGGGCACGCTCGCCGACGTGGCCGGCGGGGGCGAGGCCCCTGCGGACATAGCCGTGATGACGACGCTGCGGGTGTTCGACGGCGAGGACGGCGGAGGGGGCGCCGGGGACGCGGGCTCCGCAGGCGCCGGGGAAGAGGGCGCTGCGGCTGCGGCTTTTGACGAGCCGATGACCGCAGCGGAGGCCGTGCGCCTCTCCGACGAGCGGTTCATCGACCAGGCTGCCGTGTTCGGCCAGGCATGGGAGGTGCTCTGCGCCACGCCAGACGCCGAGCCGGTGGGCTGGCAATTCGGCGGCTACGCGCCGATCATCCTCCCCGATGCCATGGCCGGCAAGGCGTATCGCGTTCCCGCCAACGGGGGCGTCGGCGGCCAGCTGGCCGACGGACGCTTTGCGGCCAACGCGCTCATCACCTACCTCGATGACGCGTCCTTCGACCGCCTCGCCGCCGAGCACGGGCTCGACGCGGCGGACTACCACGACGCGGACCATCCGCGCGCCATCGGCGTGGCGAAGGGGTATGGCAACGACGGCACGGTCTACCAGCTGATGGACGTGCTCCGCTCCACCGGCACCGTCGAGGTGCTGGCGGGCGGTGCCTTGCGCGGCGTGCCCGTGGACGGCTTCTCCATCGCGCCCGTCGGGTCTGGACGCGGGGGAGACGAGAACCTCGTGAGGCTCGATCCCTTCTTCCTGCGCGACGACGGCCGCGAGGACGTGAGCGAGGAGGAGCTCGCCTCGAGTCAGGTGGAGATGGCGCTCGAGCCGCTCGAGGTGGCCGCCCTCATCGACGAGGCGCCGCCGGTGGCGGGGAGAGCGGGCGATCAGCTGCAGCTCATCGTGCCGACGTCGCTCGCGCAGAGCCGCGGATACGGCATCTTCGCTCCCACCTTCACCGCCTACTTCGACGCGCCTGAGGGCCAGTCGCCCGTGGTGGCTCAGGAGCTCGTGGATCGCGCCGGCGCCTTCTTCCACGACGAGACGCCCTACGAGACCTCTTGGCTGGGCATGAGCGATTACGCCAGCTCCGCCACCAGCAACCAGATGCTCGCGCTCGTGGTCAACGTGTTCTGCCTGCTGTTCTCGGTGATACTTGCGCTCATCGCGCTGGCCAACGTGTTCAACACGGTGACCAACGGGCTCATCCTTCGCCGTCGTGAGTTCGCCGTGATGCGCTCGACGGGACTGTCCAACCGCCAGTTCCGCGCCATGATCATGGACGAGTGCGTCGCCTGGTGCCTGCGCGGCCTCGTGCCGGGGATCCTGGTCTCGGTGGGCGTGTCCTTCCTGCTGTACCGGGCGGTATCCCTGTCGATCAGCGGCCTGGCCTTCGTGTTGCCCTGGGGCTACGTGGCGCTCGCCTTCGCCATGACCGCCGTTGCCATCGGCATCTCCGTGGCCTACGGCATGCGCCGCTGCAAGGCTGACAGCGTGGTGGAGGCCCTGCGCATGGACAACGCCTAAGGGCAGGGACGCGCGGCGATAGGCGAGGGCGTGGAAGCTGACGGGGCCGACGTTTCGCGGGAAGCGTCGGCCCTCTCTTGCGCGTGGGATTCTGGGTTGCGTCGGCGCTGGGGGAGGGCGGGCGTCTTGCGGGGCGCCTGGCCGCCCGCGCCTGGTGGCTCCGGTCGGCGACTGCGCCCGGCCCCCCCGTCAGGCGCCTCCCGGCGTCCTCCCCGCCGCGTCCTCTGCTGGCGCCTTGCGCGCCCCTTCCTCTTGGCGGCGGGCCCCTCTCGGATCTCCGGGTTTCTTCCTGGCGGGTGTTTCACGTGAAACACCCGACTTTTTTCTTGACACTGTGCATAGGTGTATATATGATGTGTATATAGGGTATATACACTATTCACGATTCTCCGTCGTCCGGGACGCCGAGCGCGGGGGATCCGACCGAACGGGCGCGCGCCGCGTCGGCGCCGACCGGGAGGAGGCACCTTGGACATCATCGTATCGAACGCCAGCGGCGAGCCCATCTACGCGCAGATAGCGTCCCAGATCAAGGGCGCCATCCTCGCGGGCGAGCTGGGGGAGGGCGAGTCCCTGCCCTCCATCCGCGCCCTGGCCAACGACCTGCGCATCAGCGTCATCACGACGAAGCGCGCCTACGCCGAGCTGGAGGAGGCGGGCTTCATCGACACCGTGCAGGGCAAGGGCTCGTTCGTGGCCGGCGGCAATCTGGAGCTGCTGCGCGAGGAGCGCCTGCGCCGCGTGGAGTCGCTCCTGTCCCAGGCCGTGGCCGAGGCCGCATCGGCCGGCATCGCGCCGGAGGAGCTGCACGCCATGCTCGACCTCATGGCAGAGGAAGGCTGAGCGGGCCCGGCCCCGCACGCCGCCGCAGGATAAGGCAAGAAAGCGAGACACGCATGGACTATCTGATAAGAGTGGACGACCTGGAGAAGCGCTACGGCGACTTCGCGCTCCAGGACGTGAGCCTGGCCGTGGAGCCGGGATCCGTGGTGGGCTTCGTGGGCTCCAACGGAGCCGGTAAGACCACCACGCTCAAGGCCATCCTGGGGCTCATCGTCCCCGATGGCGGCGTCATCGAGCTTCTGGGCGAGCCGGTGGCGGGCCCCGGGGCCCGCGCCCGCGCCCAGGTGCTCGACGCCGTGAAGGCGCGCATCGGCGTGGTCTTCGACACCTGCGCCTTTCCTGCCACCTGCCGCGTGGCGGACGTGGGGGCTATCGGGCGGGCGGCCTACCCCACGTGGAGCCGCCGTCGCTTCGAGGAGCTGTGCGAGGCCTTCGGCCTGGCGCCCAAGAAGACGGTGAAGGAGCTCTCCCGCGGCATGGGCATGAAGCTCACCCTGGCCTTCGCCCTGGCCCATGACCCGGAGCTGCTCGTGCTCGACGAGGCCACGGCGGGCCTCGATCCCCTGGCCCGTGACGAGGTGCTCGACATTCTGCGCGGCTTCATGGCCTCGGGCGACCGCGGCATCCTCATGTCCACCCATATCACCTCCGACCTGGAGAAGATCGCCGACGAGGTGGTGTGCATCGACGCGGGCCATCCCGTGTTCTCGCTGCCCAAGGACGTCATCTGCGACGAGGCCGGCGTGGCCCGCTGCCGCGCGGGCGAGCTGGAGGAGGTGCTGGGCTCCGGGGCGCTCGCGCCGGGCGCGGCGCGCGTCCTGCGCCACGACTACGGCGTGGACGTGCTCGTTCCCGACCGCTTCGCCTTCGCCCGCGCCTTCCCCCAGGTGCCGGTGGACAAGGCCTCCATCGAAGACTATATGACGCTCATGCTGAAGGGAGAGGCCCGATGAAGACCCTCGTAATCTCCGATTTGGTCACCATGCGCAGCGCGCTTGCGCAGATGGCGGGCATCTGCCTGCTGGTGTACGTGTTCATCTCCTTCGCCACCCAGAGCATCGTGGCCGGAGCCGCCGCGGTGGCCGTCATGGTGCCGTTCATGTACTTCTTCACGGTGAGCGCCTACGACGAGACCCATAACTGGGAGCTGTTCCGCCTGACGCTGCCGATGACGCGGCGCCAGGTGGTGTTCGGGCGCTATGCGAGCCTGCTCGTGGTGATCGCCGCGTCGCTTGCGGTGAGCTTCGCGTTCGGCGTGCTCTTGGCCCTGGCAGCCGGGGCGCTGGCCGGTTCGCTGGGCGTCGTCGTGCCGGAGGGGCTGCTGCCCCAGGGGGACTTCGTCCCGGTCATCTTCGGCGCTGCGGTCATGCCCGTGGTGATCATGCTGGTGGCCTGCGCGTTGGCGCTGCCGCTGGTCCTGCGCTACGGCGTGACGAAGGGGACGCGCCTGGTCCCGGTGGCCGTGGTGCTGATCATGGCCTTCGCCATCTACCTGGTGGGGGACGGAGGCCTGGGCGCGGGGGCGCTGGAGGGCCTGGAGGCCTGGCTCGCCCAGGGGTCGAACCTGGCGGTGGCCTGCGGGCTTTCCGTGGCAGCGTCGCTCGTGCTATACGGAGCGAGCGCCTGCGTGGCCGCGCGGCTCTACGAGCGCCGCGAGCTGTAGCGCGCCGAACGCGACGAGGGCCCCTGCCTGGCGCGCGGGGCGCGGCGGACGTCGGGGGCCGCCGCGCGCCAGGCGGTGGACGCGGGGCCCGAACGGCG
>NZ_QWKK01000089.1 GCF_009911695.1 Enterorhabdus sp. P55
AGCGGCGCCGCGTGCGGCGGGCCTGGGGCGTCGCGGCGCCCTCCGGCGCCGGGCCGGCGGCCTGCCCGCAGCCGCCTGGAGCCTCCTGCGGATGGTCGGCGCGCTTCTTCTCTTCGCCCATAGTCCCCTCCCATCTTTCGCGATCGAACACTTCTAGTTTCTTCATCGAAGTATTTTTTTTAATACATCAATGAAATTTATTGGCGCGAGTATAGCACCGTATTCCCCGTTCATGGAAGCATTCATTGACGTAACGTCACAGACCGTCAACCATTGACGGATTGTCAAATGTGTTCATTGACGCCCCGTCAATTCACGCGTAAGGTTCGCGGCGTGAGAAGAAGACGACCGTAAGCGGAAGGGGGCGTGAGCCATGGAACCCAGCGCAGCCACTGAAGGCCAGCCCGCCTCCCGCCGCCCCCACGCCCCGCTTCCCCCGGCCGAGCGCCGCGAGGAGATCATCGCGGCGGCCCGCGCCCTCTACGAGGAGAAGGGTCTCTCGCGCACCACCATCCAGGACATCACCAACCGGATGGGCGTGACGCGGTCGCTGTTCTACCACTACTTCCCCGACAAGGACGCCGTCACCTACGCGGTGCTCGACGCCTACATCGCCGACTACCTGGAGGCGCTCCACTACTGGAACGCCAACCGCCGCCCCGGTGACATCGAGCACGCGCTCTCGAGCGTCGTGCACCTCTTGCGCGTGGCGCTGTTCGAGCACGACGCCTTCCGCGCAGCCCTGGCATCCCAGGAGAACGCAGCGCTCTACCTCGAGTTCATCAACCGCGTCGCCGACCAGACGGCCACCTACCTCATCGAGAGCACCGTGCGCGACTACGAGGCGCGCCACGAGGTGCGCATCGAGCATCGCTACGAGACCTTCTACGTCCTCATCCTGGGCGTCATCGGCTACATGCGCAAGCATCCCGACGCTGACGATGCCCTGGTGGCAGACCTCATCGCCCAGACCCTCCACATGGATCGGGGCAGCACCACCTGACGTTCCCGCCGCCCTCAGGCGGCGAAGACGGGCTTTCATCGGCTGCGGCAGCCTGACGAGGCGCCTCCGCCGATGAAAGCGAGCGCAAGCGCCCGGGCCGCCGGCCGGACGACGAGGAGAGAACAGGAGCTGCAAGACCCGGCGCCACGCATCCGCACCACCACTACCCCATCGATTTGAAGGAGGATCACCATGTTGTTCGACGTCTATGGCCCGAACGCGCTCTACCAGTGGGCCGGCCTGATCATCGTGCTCGTCGCCCTCATCCTGCTCAATGAGTTCGCCCGACGCTCCAAGGCCGGCGGCATCTTCATGTTCTTCGGCGTCTGCGGCGCCATGACCGTCTACTGCCTGGCCGTCGAGATCGGCGCGGCCATGGGCGCTGAGTGGGCACTTACCAACCCCACCCACACCGACATGAACAGCTGGTTCCACTACGCCAAGGTCTACGCGGCCACGGCCGGCTGCATCGGCTTCATGATGCTCAAGTTCTCCTGGACCAAGATCGGCCGCTCCCACTGGTTCAAGGCCTTCCCCTTCATCATCGTGGCCATCAACATCCTCATCGCCGTGGTGAGCGACTTCGAGAGCGCCATCCGCGCCTTCGGCACCACCTGGGTGTCCTCCGAGGGCGTCACCCTCTACGGCGGCTGGCACAACGTGTTCAACGGCATCGCCGGCATCATCAACATCTTCTGCATGACCGGCTGGTTCGGCATCTACATCTCCAAGAAGCGCCAGGACATGCTGTGGCCTGACATGACCTGGGTGTTCATCATCGCCTACGACCTGTGGAACTTCTGCTACACCTACAACTGCCTGCCCACCCACTCCTGGTACTGCGGCGTGGCCCTGCTGCTGGCCCCCACCATCGCCGGCCTCATCTGGAACAAGGGCGGCTGGATCCAGAACCGCGCCTTCACGCTGTCCATGTGGTGCATGTTCTGCCAGCTGGTGCCGATGTTCGCCAACGACTCCATCTTCGCCGCCGACTCCGTGAACAACCCGGACGTCAACCTGGTGGTGTCGCTGCTGGCCCTGGCCGCCAACGTCGCCGCCTTCGCCTACATCATGTTCCGCGCCAAGAAGCTGGGCGTGAACCCCTACAAGCAGGAGGTCTTCGTGGGCACCAAGGACTTCCGCGAGGCCATGGAGCGCCGCTCCTCCACCGCCGAGCTGCTGGAGACCGAGCCCAAGAGCGCCACGCCGGCCGAGATCGCCGAGATGGTGGCCTACAACGAGCTGCCCGTTGAGGGCACCCCGGGCTTCGTCTACGTGGCCGTCGAGGAGGACGTGCGCAAGTAGCGCTCGCCGAGACGCCCCCCCAGACGCCCATCCCCCATGGGCCCCGCGGCTGATCGGCCGCGGGGCCCTTTCTTCTGCGAGGCGGCCCTCCCCTGCGCGCCGAGCGAGCCGGGCGTGGGGGTGCGCTAGTCGTCACCCTTGATGGCGAGGTGGTCGATCTCGTCGAGCGGTGTGACCACGGGCTTGCCGTCGGCGTCGAGCAGCACCGTGAGGCCCGACCCCATGTTGTTGGTGTTGCAGATGAGCAGGAGGTAGTTCACGCCGGTCAGCGTGTCGACGTAGACTCGCTGCTGCTCGAAGACGCCGGCGTAGTAGATCTGGACGAAACGCTTCTTTGCCATGAGGGGCTCCTTTGCGGGCGATGCTGGATGCCACGCGTCCCGCCCCATCGCCCACCCCGCGGGAACACGCAGGGGCAGTGTAGGCGCCCGGAGCGAAAATCATGATGAAAACGCTCGCAAATGACTGCCAAAAGTCTTTGACATCCCAGTTCAGAGCCGTGAATTCACAGAACGCCACCGCCGGGCGGGCACCCGACGCACGAGGAGGGCCCGCCAGATGACGGGCCCTCCTCATACAGGCGCTCGGAGCGGTGCGCTACGGACGCTGGCCCATGGCGCCCTCCAGGGTGAGGGTCTCGCCGCTCATGAACTTGAAGTCGGGGCTGGCCAGCTGCACGACCACGCGCCCGATCTCCTTCTCCACGTCGCCGTAGTGGCCCATGGGAGGCATGTGGACGTTGGCCTCGAAGGCGTCCGGGTAGGCCTCCTGGAAGTTCTCGAGCGCAGCGGTCCAGGCCAGCGGGCACACGACGTTCACGTTGATGCCGTCGGGGCCCCACTCGGTGGCGGCCACGCGCGTGAGGCCGCGGATGCCCTCCTTGGCGGCGGCGTAGGCGCACTGGCCGTAGTTGCCGAACAGGCCCGCGCCGCTGGCGAAGTTGATGACCGAGCCCTTCGTCTCCTTGAGGTGCGGGTAGCACGCCTGCATATAGTAGAAGGTGGCGTAGAGGCCCGAGTAGACGGCCAGGTCGAACTGGTCGGGGGTGTGGTCGGCCAAGGTGACGCCGGAGGCGGACGCCTGGGCGTTGTTCACGAGCACGTCGATGCGCCCGAACGCGGCGATGGCCTGGTCGATGACGTTCTGCACGACGGCCTTGTTGTCGGCGCCGGCGTTGACGTCGGCCTGCACGGGAAGGACGCGGATGCCGTAGGCGGCCTCCAGCTTCTCCTTGGCGGCCTCGAGCTTGGCCACGTTGCGGCCGGTGATGACGAGGTTCGCGCCCTCCTTGGCGTAGGCGGTGGCGATGCCGTAGCCGATGGAGCCGGCGGAGCCGTCCTTCAGCGCGGCGAAGCCGGCGCCGGTGATGATGGCGGTCTTGCCCTCAAGAAAGCCCATGGTTCCTCTTTTCTCCCATGACGGCGGGCCGCGGCCCGCGATTGACTCGTGAAGCACTCCCCCACCTTATCAGAAGGTGGCCGCTCGGGCAGCAGGGCATGCCGAACGGGTGCCACCCGCGGGGTGCGGGACGCAGCGGGAGGCGGGCCCCGGGGGGGCGCTGGCGGCTGGCGTGGACGCGGGCGTCAGGCCCGGGGCTCGACGGCAGCGAGGACGCCGGCGCGCGGGTACCAGGTGAGCAGCACGGCGCCGTCGGCGGCGCCCACGGCCCTCAGGCGCACGAGGATGTCCTCCGCCTCGTCCTCGGTCATGCTCAACGCGAGCGGGCCCTCGCCGTCCACCACGAAGACCAGGTCGACGCGAGCCTGGCGCAAGGCGCGGAAGCGGCCGGTCGGACGGTCGGCCTGCGCGGAATCAAAGCGCGCCTCAGCCGTGACGGGGCCAGCGACGGCATCCGCCGCCGCGCCGGCGCCCTGGAGCACCGCCCCGGTTCCGGCGATCGCGCCCATGACCACCACGAACACCGCCAGGGCGACGGCGCCGACCAGCTGTCCGGCCGCCCCTCCCCGCTCCCGGCGCCGCGTCGGCGGAGCCGCGCGCCACCGGGCCAGGGCCGACCCGACCACGAGGGGGACGACCGCCAGCATCCCGGCGCCGAACAGCAGGCATCCCGCGGCTCCCGTCAGGCGCGCGCCCAGGGCGGCGGGCCCGATGCCAGGGCCCCACTCCCCCGCTAGGACAAGCACGGCACCCAGGGCGAGGAGCGCGCAGGCGACCCAGGGAAGGACCCGCGCAAGCTGGCGTGGAAGCACGGAGGGAGCCTCGCCGCGGACGACGCGGCGGCCATTCGCCGGAGCCGCGTCCGCATCGGGCCCGGGGACGAGGAGCGCCTTGGGCACCTCGTTGCGCTCGTTGGGGAACCCAGCCACAGCGCGGCCCCTAGAGCCCGGCGGCTGCCACGAGGGAACCGCCGTGGGCGAGCAGCGCCAGACCCAGGCGGACGAACTCGGCCTGGTCGAGGGTCTCGCCGCGCCGCGCGGGGTCGATGTCCGCGGCCTTCCACACCTCCGCGAGCGCGGCCACGACGTCCGCCGGCGCCGCGCCCCGGCCGGCGAACCACGTCTTGGCCGAGTTGGCGAGCGTCTTGCGACGGCTGGCGAAGGCGGCATCGGCCATGGCGCAGGCGGCGCGCACCTCGCGGGGCGCGAGCGAGTCGCCGGACTCACCTGCGGGCACGCGGCGATCAAGGCGGATCACGGCGCTCTCCACCCTCGGCGGCGGGAAGAAGTTGCCCGGCCCCACGGAGAAGCGACCAGCCGGCTGAGCGTAGAGCCCCAGCTTCACCGTGTAGGCCCCATAGCTCTTGGTGCCAGGGCGCGCGGCCATGCGGTCGGCCACCTCGCGCTGCACCATGACGGTGGCCGACTGGATGGACGCGAAGCGCTCGAAGAAGTCGAGCACCACGGTGGCGGCCACGGCATAGGGCAGGTTGGCCACGAGCTTGGTCGGCGTGCCGCCGGGCTCTCCCGGCGCGCAGCCGGCGGCCCGCAGGTCGTCGGGAGCCAGGTCGAGGGCGTCCTTGCGGACGAGCGAGAAGCCCTCCTGCCACGGCGCGAGCGTCTCGGCCAGCACGGCCGGCAGGTCGGGGTCGCGTTCCACCGACACCACGCGGGCGGCATGGCGCAGCAGCGGGATGGTGAGGGTACCCAGGCCCGGGCCCACCTCGAGCACCACATCAGCGGGGCCTACCTGCGCAAGCTCGATGATCTTGCGCAGGATGTCGTCGTTGACCAGGAAGTTCTGCCCCAAGGTGTACTTGGCCTGGAGCCCGTGGGCCTCGAGCACCGCGCGGGCGGCGGACACCGAGGACAGGGGCGACATCCTATCGGCGGCCATCGCGGCGCTCGTCCTCCCAGGGGTCGTCCCAGCCGTCGTCGTCCCCGTCTTCCGCGGGCGCGTCGGGTGCATCGTCCCACGCGGCGCCCAACGGTTCGACGGGGTACTCGTCGGCCTCGGCCGTGATCTCGCCGTCAGCGTCGATCTTGCCCACCCAGTCCAAGACGAGCTCCAGCTCGAAGCCGGCCACGGCCAAAGCCGAGCGCACCGTGCCCACAAGCGGCGCGATGCCGTGGGGGTCGCCCCCCTCTCCCACCACGTGGAGGACGGCCGGGCGGCGCGGACCCTCGCGCAGGGCCGACCAGTAGTAGGGCTGCAAGCGGTCGAGCAAGGCCTTCATCTGGGCGGGCGCGCTCGCGAAGTAGACAGGCGACACCATGATCAGCTCGTCGGCGGCATCGAGGTGCTTGCGCACCTCGGCCATCTCATCGGCGATGACGCACTGATGCTGCGCCGCGTCGCTGGCCGCCACGGCCGCGCAGGGGGCCAGCGGATCGCCCTCGGGAGGCGCAGCGGGCGCCTCGGACCGAGCAGCGCGGCAGGCGTCGCAGCCGGTGCAGGGCGCCACCTCGATGCTTGCCACCGACACGATGGACACGCCGTCGCCGGGGCACTCCTCGATGCAGGCGTTGAACAGCTCGTCGGCCAGGTGGGCGCTGCGCCCGTCGGCCCGTGGCGAGCCGGCTATGATGAGTCGGTGCATGGAGATCCGTCCTTCCGATGGGGATAGGCCCCCTATTATCGCAGGTCTGGCCAGTTTCGCCACCCCGCGCCGCCTCGCGCCGCCCGAAGGCGGGCGAGCGGGCCGCCGCGACGGCTGGCCCCGGCGATGACGGCGCCCCTACGCCCCGGTCAACGCGCGCTGCGCGGGCGCCGCGCGTGCTAGAATGCGCACGAGCCCCATCTGCAACCGCATCTCCGACGAGAAGAGGCACCATGCCAGAAAACAATCCCCTGAACGAGCGCCTGCGGGCGCTGCCGAGCGTCGACCAGATGCTCTGCCTGCCCGCCCTCGCGTCCGCCCTCGAGCAGGCTCCGCGCGACCAGGTGGTCGGCGCCGTGCGCGAGGCGCTGGCCGCGGCGCGGGCGCGCGTCCTTGCCGGGGAGGAGGCCGCGCCGGCGGCAGACGCCCTGGCCGACGAGGCCCGCGCGCTGCTCGTGCGCTTCATGCGCCCGTCGCTGCGCCGGGTGGTCAACGCCACCGGCGTCATCATCCACACCAACCTGGGCCGCAGCTGCCTGGCCGAGCCCGCGGTGCGCGCCGTCGAAGAGGCCGCGCGGCGTTACTCCACGCTCGAGTACGACACCGACGCCATGGCCCGCGGCAGCCGCCACAGCCACTGCGAGAAGCTGCTCTGCGCGCTCACCGGCGCCGAGGCGGCCATCGCCGTCAACAACAACGCCGCCGCCGTCATGCTCGTGCTGAGCGAGTTCGCCGCCGGGCACGAGGCCGTGGTGTCGCGCGGCGAGCTGGTGGAGATAGGCGGGTCGTTCCGCATTCCCGACATCATGGCGCTCTCCGGCGCCGTGATGGTGGGCGTGGGCACCACCAACAAGACCCACCCGGCCGACTACGAGCGCGCCATCAGCCCCGACACGGCCATGCTGCTCAAGGTGCACACCTCCAACTACCGCGTGGTGGGCTTCACCGAGACGGTGGAGGCCAGCCAGATGCGCGGCATCGCCGACGCCGCCGTGGAGGCGCGGCGCGCGGTCGACCCCGCGGCGCCCGGCATTATCGTCTACGAGGATCTGGGCTCCGGCGCGCTCATACGGCCGCCGGCCCTCGGGTCGCAGGCCGAGCCCACCGCCGGCGAGGCGCTCGCCCAAGGCTGCGACCTCGTGTCCTTCTCGGGCGACAAGCTGCTCGGCGGCCCGCAGGCGGGTATCGTCATCGGCCGGCGCGCGCTCATCGCCCGGCTCAAGGCCAACCCGATGGTGCGCGCGCTGCGCCTGGACAAGATGACGCTCGCCGCACTCGAGGCCACCCTGCGCCTGTACCTGGAGCCCGAGCGCGCGCTGGCGGAGATCCCCACGCTCGCCCTGCTCTCCGAGCCCGCCGAGACGGTGCGCGAGCGCGCCGAGCGCCTGGCGGGGATGCTCGCGGAGGTCGCAGGCGACGCGGGCGCGGTATCGGTAGTGGACGAGGCCAGCTGCGTGGGCGGCGGCACGCTCCCGCTGCTCGACATCCCCTCGTCGGCGGCGGCGCTCTCCTTCCGCGCCGAGGACGGGGCCCAGCGCTGCGAGGAGCACCTCATCCGCCGCGCCGCCGTGCCGGTGGTGGGGCGCATCCGCCAGGGGCAGCTGCTCTTCGACGCGCGCACCCTGGCCGACGACGAGCTTCCGCTCGTGGCGGAGGCCGTGGCCGAGGCGCTGGGCGCGCGCGGCGCGGCGCGAGGCGGGGAGGTGGCCCGATGAGCGCGCAGCCCTCCCTCATCCTGGGGACCGCCGGGCACATCGACCACGGCAAGTCCTCCCTCGTGCAGGCCCTCACCGGCACCGACCCCGACCGGCTGGCCGAGGAGAAGCGTCGCGGCATCACCATCGAGCTGGGCTTCGCGCAGCTCACGCTGCCGAGCGGGCGCGCGCTCGGCGTGGTGGACGTGCCCGGCCACGAGCGGTTCGTGCGCTCGATGGTGGCCGGCGCCACCGGCGTGGACGTGGCGCTGCTGGCCATCGCGGCCGACGACGGCGTGATGCCCCAGACCGTCGAGCACCTGGCCGTGCTCGAGCTGCTCGGCGTGCGCAGCCTCGTGGTGGCGCTCACCAAGATCGACCTGGTGGACGAGGAGTGGCGCGCGTTCGTGGCCGACGAGGTGGCGGCGCGCCTGGAGGCGAGCCCCTACGCCGGCGCGCCCATCGTCGGCGTGTCGAGCCGCACGGGCGAGGGCCTCGATGAGCTGCGGAGCGTCCTCGACGCGGCCGCCGCCGCAGCCCAGCGCACCAAGCTCGACGGCCCGGCGCGCATGCCGGTGGATCGCGTGTTCACCGTCAAGGGCTTCGGCACCGTGGCCACCGGCACGCTCTGGAGCGGGACGCTCTCCGAGGGAGACGCCCTCACCGTGCTGCCGGCCGGCACCGCCACCCGCGTGCGCAGCGTGCAGACCCACGGACGGGCCGTGGACGAGGCGGCCGCCGGCAACCGCGTGGCCGTGAGCCTGGCGGGGCTCTCCACCGACGAGGTGCGCCCCGGCGACTTCCTGGCCGCCCCCGGCTCCTGCGAGGCGACCGACCGGTTCGACGCCGAGTTCTCCTACCGCGACCCCTTCTCACTGGGCAAGCCCCTCAAGAGCGGCGCGCGGGTGCACGTGGCCCACGGCACGCGCGAGGTGCTCGGGCGCGTGCTGTTCATGGACGGCCTGGAGGCCCTGGCCCCCGGCGGGCGGGCGCTCGCCCAGCTGCGCCTGGAGGAGCCGCTGCCCGTGGCCTACCGCGACCGGTTCGTCGTGCGCTCCTACTCCCCCGTCCACGTCATCGGCGGCGGCACGGTGCTCACGGCGCACCCGCGGCGGCGCACCAACCTCCAGGACGAGGAGCGCGTGCTGCTCGGCGCGCTCGAGTCCGGCGACGTGGACGGCGCCGTCGGCGCGCACCTGGGGCTGGCCGCTCTGCCCGAGACGCTCTCCCAGGTGGCGGCCGCCACCGGCCTCGGCCCGGCGCTGGCCGAGGAGGCCCTCGCGCGCCTAGCCGACGAGGGCGCCGTGGCCATGCTGGCCGCGCGCGAGCCGCTCTACGCCCGTCCCGCCCTCATCCAGCGCCTCGTCGCGGGCATGGAGCGGGCGCTCATGGACTTCCACAGCGCGAATCCCCAGGCCACGGGCATGGCGAAGGACACGCTGCGCCAGGCGGCGGCGCCCCAGGCCGCGCCGGCCGTCTTCGACGCGCTGCTCGGCGAGGCCGCCCGGCGCGGTGCCGTGGTGAGCGCAGCCGGCGAGGTGAGCCACCCCAAGGCCGGCGCCGGCGCGCGCATGGCCGAGGCCGCGGCA
>NZ_QWKK01000090.1 GCF_009911695.1 Enterorhabdus sp. P55
CCAGCGGCGATGGCGCGGCCGCCGGCGACTCGGCGGCGAGCGCGGGGATCGCGCCGCCGGCGTTTCCCGAGGACGTGGCGCCTACCGAGCGCAACGCGCTGGCGCTCGCCTTCGAGGCTGTGCGCGGCGCCTCGCGCGCGAGCCGGCTGGCCACGCCGGCGCTCTGGGCCGAGCTGGGCCTCGTGCCGCCGGATATGACCGTCGAAGACCTGGAGATGCGCGTCTACGACTACCTGACGGCGTGGCAGGCCGCGCATCCCGAGGCAGCGCCTGCCTCGCTCGCAGAGGGACAGACCCCCGCGGAGGCTGGTCGCAACCGGGCGGCTCGGCGCTCGCCCTTCGGACCCCGCCGCGCGGTGGGCGCCCCGACCGGCTTCAAGGAGCGCCTTGCCGCCGCCCAGGCGGCGCAGGCCTCCGAGGGAGCGGCCCCCGTGGGCGCCGCCGCCAGCGCGGCTTCGGCCGGGGAGGCGGCGCCTTCTGCCTCGGCCCCCGGCGCCGTTCCGACCGCAGCCGCAGTCGGGGCGACCCCCGATGCCTCTGCCTTCGCCCCGCAGGTCATCGCCGTGGCAGCCGTGGAGCATGTCGCGCCCGCCCCGTCCGCGCCCGACGGCCCCGAGCCCGGGGCCGAGGCTGAGCAGGCGCGCGTCGCCGCAGCCCTGGCGGCGCTTGACGACTTCGTGGAGGAGCCCGATGCCGCCCCGCTGAACGACGATGATCCCTTCCCCGCGTTGCGTGTGCCGGAAGGCATGCGCCTCGTCCGGCGAGAGGGCGCCTACGTGCTGGTGCCCGACGCTGCCGGCGCGGATCGGGCCGAGGAGGCGGCGCCTGGCAGCGTCGGCGACGCAGGCCCGGCAAGCGCCCATCCCGGCTCGCCTGCGACCGCGGCGGCCTCCGAGCCCGCCCTGCCCCCAGACGACGAGCTTCCCATTCGCTGCGAGGACATCGCGCTGCTCATGGGTGCCCGCGGCTACTACCTCTATGACCGCTCGGCCATGACCGACGCCTACGCCCACTGGGCGTTCCTCGCTGCCGAGGACGATCCGGTGGTCACCTTCCTCGACTGCGTGCGCGAGGACTCCCGCGTCTACCCGCGCCCGCTCGCGCGTGCGAGCCTGGCCAACGATCCCTTCCTCATGGACGCCGCTGCCGTGGAGGCCGCCTACCAAACCGCTTGCACCGACGCCGCCAACGCCGATATCGAGCGTCTGGAGGTCTCCAACGGGGACGTCTACTTCTTCTCCACGCGCTACTTGGAGCCCGCCTACGCCCAGTCCCTGGCCGAGTGGGCCTCCGTCGAGCGCTTCCGCAACGTGTAGCCGCTTGGCACAACGCAGCGACGGCGGCGCGCGCCTCCCGAAGGAGCGCGCCGCCACTTTTTTCGGGTGAGCTGGCACTCATTGGCAGTTTGGTACGGTTTGAGGCCCGCTTGGGGCTGCCGTAGACTTCCTCGGGGGCATGCGTGACGACAAAACCCCAGGTCGGCAAAATCCCTCGCCCTCGATAAGGGTGCCGATACCGTACCAAACTGCCAATGAGTGCCACTGCGGGCCCAATTCGTGGCAGCGGGCCCGCCTCCGCCCTTCGTCTCCCAGCCCCCCCACGCACGAGGGAGCCCCGCCAGCCGGCGGGGCTCCCTCAGAGTACGGCGCCATGGCAAACGCCGCGGGTTTGGCGAGGTGCGGGACGCGAGGCCGGCTGACGGCCGCCGTGGCTGCCGTCAGCCGGCCTCATCGGCGCGCTGCTAGGGCAGCAGGTTCAGGTTGGCCAGCTCGTCCTTGACGTCGGCCATGCCGTAGGCGTCCAGGCAGGCGGCCGTGGGGCAGCCCAGCTGCGGATCCCAGCCGAACTGCTCGTAGACCATGGTGAGCGCCGTCTGGAAGTCCTCGCGATCCATCTTGTCGGTGCCCTTGGTGAACGGCTGCAGATCCGGATCCTTCGTGAACACCCACTCGGTGATCACGTCGTGGTCGGCGCGGAGGTTGTTGTTGCCGTAGGTGCCGTCGGCCTTGGTCATGCCGCGCACGGTGTTGGCGCGCTGCAGCGTCATGATCTTGGCGCCGGCCTCGTAGAGCTGCTCGGTGGTCACGTCCTGGCCGGTGACGGCCTTGAAGAACTTGGCCTCCAGGTCCAGGTCGCCGCGGTAGTCGCGCTGGCGCGTGGGGCTCATGGTCATGGGCCACACCCAGTTGCACAGGGTCAGCGAGTCGTGCAGCACGTCGGTGACCACCGACCACCAGCAGAAGTTGGCCTTGTGCTCGTTCATCGGCGAGTAGTCCTTGTTCGGCGTGATGGCGTCAGCGCCGCCCCAGACTTCCTCGGCGATGGCCTGCTTGATCTCGAAGGGCAGGCCGCAGCCCTGGAAGTTGACGGCGGAGTGGATCATGTCGTCGCGGTTGAACAGCATGTTGTACACGCCGCCCACTTGGCCGAAGCACTCGATGGCGTGGTGCACGGGCCAGCCGCGGTAGTTGATCAGCGTGGACTTGGAGTTGTCGAACCACGCCTGCTCGCCCCAGCGCTCGCACCATGTGAGCGGGCCGTGGGCCAGGTAGGAGATCTCGGTGGTGGGGTCGACGATCTTGTTGATGATCTCCACCATGACCGTGGGGTCGCACACCTCGGGCGAGAACTTCTCCCAGTGGATGGAGGCGTACTCCTCCGCCGGCAGCACGCGCTGGAACACGCCGGCCGTGTAGCAGTAGGCGATGTCGCGGTAGAGCTGGGCGTAGTTGCACCACAGGCCCATGTTGTCCATGGTGTTGGAGGTGGTGGTGTCCCACAGCACCGACAGGTCGCCGCGGTCCTTGAGGCCCATCTGCAGGAAGGGCTCCATGTACACGCTGACGGGGAAGTTGGCCGCGCAGGTGTTGCCGGTGGTGGCGAAGCCGGAGGTGTCCTCGGCGGCTTCCACGCGCAGGTCGGAGTAGCAGTGGATGGGGCAGCTGTGGCAGCCGTCCATCTTGATGGTGTACTGCTCGGCGGCCAGGCCCAGGTCCTTGACCGACTTCATGCAGCGGTAGCCCACCTTGTTGATCTCGTAGGGCTGCGGCTCGCCGGTCTCGATGGGGCCGCCCTCGGCTGCGGCCCAGTACAGGCCGTTGCGGGCCGTCCAGCGCGAGCCGGCGTCGTAGAACTCGGCCCACTCCTGCTGGGTGGAGGGCACCACGTGGTTGTTGTTGGAGCCGATGATCTCGCTCAGCATGTAGTCGGACAGGTCGGCCACGGCCTGCGGATCGGCCACGTTGACCGCGCCGGTGCCGCGCACGACGAGCGCCTTGACGTTCTTGGAGCCCAGGACGGCGGCGGTGCCGGCGCCGGCGGAGTGGTTGCGCGAGTTGATGATGCAGGCGTAGGGCAGCAGATTCTCGCCGGCGGGGCCGATGGCGGCCACGCACACGTCGGTGCCCTCGCGGCGGGAGAGCGCCTCGGTGGTGGCGCGGGTGCCCAGGCCCCACACGCCCTCGGCGGACTTGATAGTGACGTCACCGTTGTCGATGTTCACGTAGACGGGCTCGGCGGCGGCGCCTTCGAGCACCACGGCATCCCAGCCGGCCTGCTTGATGCGCGCGCCCAGCATGCCGCCGCAGTGGGCGTCGACCACCAGGTGGTCCTTGGTGAAGGTAGACAGCGAGCAGATGGTGGTGCGGCCCGCCAGGGGCACGCCCGATGCCGTCAGAGGGCCGACGGCGAAGATGATCTTGTTCTCAGGGGAGAGGGGATCGGTTCCCGCGGGAACCTCGTCGTACATGATCTTGTTGGCCAGTCCCATGCCGCCGATGTACTCTTTATAAGGCTCGGTGGATTGGACTGAGATGGTACCGTCAGTCAGATTGACGCGCAGAATCTTGCCGGTCCAGCCGTACGACGTGTTCGCGTCTTTCGTTGCATCAGCCATGGTTCATACTCCAAATCTCTTGCCTATACGAGACGGTGTTGTGTGGTCGTCTCTCGAGCCGATAGGGAGCACGGATACGGATACCGATGCATGTCCGCTGTCAGGATTGTGCCATGGTGCGCGGGTACCCCGTACCCTCCGACGCAGGGTACTTTTCTTACGGGAAGGTAACGATTCCCTGGCCAGCGGCGCGGTGTACCCTCCTTTTCCTGCGGCGGCGTTACGGGGTACATGATTTCTCCTCATTCAGGGGACACGGTCGGCGGCGTGCTGGCCTACCCTTCGTCATGTTGTGTGGTCTGGTCAGCTTTTCGAGGGCTGGCTGAGCCCGGTGGGGCAGGCACCTGAGTTCCTGACACCATCATTCGACACCCACTTATATAAGCGAGGGGGAAACGAACATGACAGACGCTAACAACAGCAAAGCCCCTGTGGATCAGACGGCCGAGGCCGCCCCGGAGGCTGCGCCGGCCGCCCCTGCCGCCGAGCAGGCCGACGGCGCGAAGAAGTCCAACGTCACGCGCCGCCAGGTTCTGGCCATGGCCGGTTGCGGCGTCGCGGGCCTGGTGGTCGGCGGCGTGCTGGCCTCGTGGGGCGTGACCCAGCAGGCCATCGCGTCGGGGCGCATCGACGTGCGCACCACGCCCACCAAGATGATCATCACCGACCGCGCGCGCTGCTCCGGCTGCCAGCGCTGCGAGATGAGCTGCACGCTCAAGAATGACGGCTACGTCGACCAGCACATCGCCCGCGTGCGCGTGTGGGACACCTATAACTTCGGCTACGGCGTCGGCACCGGCGGCGGCATCTACGGCGACTGCGAGTTCACCGTCAAGCAGTGCTACCAGTGCAAGGACGCCTGGTGCATGAAGTACTGCCCCGTCCACGCCATCCACCCGAGCGAGAAGACGGGCGCGCGCGTGGTCGACGACGAGCTGTGCATCGGCTGCGGCATGTGCACCCAGGCCTGCCCGTGGAACATGCCCCGCATCAGCTCCAAGACGGACAAGTCCACCAAGTGCATCTCGTGCGGCCGCTGCGCCGACCAGTGCCCCAACGGGGCCATTCAGTTCGTCGATTGGGAAGACATCGCGCAGAAGTGCATCGACGAGGGCGTGGTCTCGGCTACCACCGTGTACCAGGCCTAGCAGCCGGTACGCCCCACGCATCCGAAGAGGCGGCGCCCTGCTGCCTGGCAGTCAACGAAAGGAGGGAGCGACCATGGAAGACGCGGCGGTGTTCTCCACCCTGGCCCAGTGCTTTGGCCCGGTGGGGGAGGACGAGTGGAACGAGCTGACCGAATCCGCCCAATGGTCTGACTTCCTGGCGGGCGCCCGGCGCCTGCTGCAGGATAATCGCCCCCTTGGCGCGGAGGGCCAGCGCCTGAGCGACTTGAGGGCGCGGCTCCCGCTTCAGGAGTTCCTGTCGGCGCGCGAGCTCTCGGCGCTGTTCGCCCCTCCGAGCTATCAGGAGAAGAGCGACTTCGCCGCACGGCACTTCACCGGCGGGCTGCCCGACTCGGCCGTTCCCGTGGAGTCGCTGCACCGCCCCGCTCACCCCACCGATCCCGGCGTTCCCGCTGGGGGCGGGTATCTGGGGGACGCGGCGCTCTACGTGCGCGACGTGACGGACGGCCTGGGGCTGGAGGTGCCCCCCGCGTTCGCCGCCTGCCCCGATCACCTGGCACTCGAGCTCGACCTGGTGGCCGTGCTCCTGCGCTCGGGCATGGAGGGCCCGGCGCTCGCCTTCCTGGCGGAGCGCTTCGGCTGGCTCACCGCGTATCGGGCGCGGCTGCTCGGCCTGGACGAGGACGCGAGCTTCTACATCGGCCTCGTCGACCTGATCATGGGCATCGTCGCCCAGCAGGAGCCCTTCGAAGAGGGCGCGCTGAACGGATGCGCGATGGATTCTGTCGCGTAAGTTATAAGAGAGGAAGCAGCTATGTCAGAAAACGCTATCACGAGGCGCAGCTTTCTGGCGGGAAGCGCTGGCGTGGCCGCGGCAGCGGCTGTGGGCTTCACGAGCTTCGGCGCCTGGCAGCAGGCCCATGCCGAGGAGGAAGCCGGGGAGGGCCGCACCGAGGCCGTCCACACGCTGTGCAACGCCTGCTCCAGCAAATGCGGCTACACCGCCTATGTGGTCGACGGTAAGCTCACCAAGCTCATCGGCGACCCCCAGAACCCCAATGCGAGCGGGCATTTGTGCGCTCGCGGCTACGGCTACTCGCAGATCGCCTACTCCAAAGACCGCCTGACCGATCCCCTGAAGAAGAACGCGCAGGGGCGCTTCGAGGCCATCTCCTGGGATCAGGCCTATGCTGAGATCGCCGAGAAGGTGAGCGAGATCATCGAGAAGGACGGCCCGGGCGCGCTCGCGCTGGTGCAGGACCCGCGTCCGTCGGGCTCCTACTACGCCAAGCGCTTCATGACCGCCCTCGGCTCGCCCAACAGCTACACCCACGGCGCCGCGTGCAACCTGTCGAAGGTCTCGGGCATCACCCAGGCCATCGGCGCCGGCGACTGGGTGTCGGATGTCGAGAACTCCCGCATGACCATGTTCATCGGCCGCAGCTACTGCGACGGCATCCGCCCGAGCCAGGTGGCCGCGCTCGAGCGTGCCTATGAGAACGGCTCGCGCCTGGTCATGGTTGATCCGCGGTGCAACAACTCCACCGTGTTCGCCACCGAGTGGGTGCCCATCACCCCCGGCACCGACCTGGCGCTCGTGCTGGCCATGAGCAACGTGCTCATCAAGAACCACCTCTACGACGCGGACTTCGTGGCCGCCAACGGCGTGGGCTTCGACGAGTGGGCCGCGGCCATCTCCGACTGCACGCCGGCTTGGGCCGAGCAGATCACCGGCATTCCCGCGGACACCATCGAGCGCTTGGCTGCCGAGTTCGCCGAGGCGGCGCCGGCGGCCTCCATCGAGCCGAGCTGGCGCGGCGCCTATGGCTGCGCCTACGCCAACTCCGGCGAGACGGCGCGTGCGGTGGCCCTGTTCAACACCCTGCTCGGCTGCTGGAACCAGCCCGGCGGCGCCCTGCTCACCTCGAGCGCCGCGGCTGGCAAGCTGGACGATCCCCGCTTCGCCGCGCCTCCCAAGCCGGAGGGCACGCTGCTCGGCGCTGCCGAGTACCCGCTGGCCTCGGCTTCCATGGGCTCGGCCGTGTTCGCCGGCGAGATGGCCAAGGCCGGCGTGCTCAAGGGCATGTTCTTCTACAACTCCAACATGGCGGCGGGCTACTCCAACCCGGCTTACCTGGCTGAGGCGCTCTCGAACCTGGAGCTCATGGTGGTCTGCGACGTGCAGATGTCCGAGACGGCGCTGCTCGCCGACTACGTGCTGCCCGAGACCAGCTACCTCGAGCGCGCCGAGCTGCCCGAGTTCGGCGGCGGCAAGGCGCCCTACGTGGCCCTGCGCTCCCAGGTGCTCGACGTCATCCACCCCAACACCCGGTCCTGCGACCAGATCTTCACCGAGCTGGCCGAGGCGTGCGGGGTGGGCGAGTACTTCGCCTTCACCCAGGAGGAGCTGGCTGACGCCCAGCTCAAGACCGTCGGGCTCGACCTGGACAGCCTGAGGCTCGTGGGCACCGTGCAGTTCCCCGAGAAGGCCTTCGCCTACGGCACCGCGCCCAAGTGGAACACCCCCACGAAGAAGGTGCAGTTCACGAGCGAGGCCTGTGCCAAGGCGGGGCTGTCGGCGTGCCCGGTGTGGGTGGAGCCGCAGACCGTCCCCGAGGACGGCGCCTTCCGCCTGGTGGGCGGCAAGGAGGCCATCATGACGCACACCCAGACGGCCAACATCCCCGAGCTCATGAACATCGCCGAGCAGTACGGGCTCGATCGTCCGTGGATCAACGCGGCGGACGCGGCGGCCCTCGGCATCGAGGACAACGACGAGTGCGTGGTGGAGAACGACCAGCACTCCGGCACGTCGAAGGTGCGCGTGACCGAGCGCATCGCGCCGGGCGTCGTCTACATCCCCAGCCACTTCGGCTGCTCGGTGCCCGAGCAGCACACGGCCTACGGGTTCGGCCTGCGCATCATGGACTACGTGCCCTTCCACATCGAGCCCGCCTACGGCTCGGCCATGACGCAGGAGGCCACCGTTAAGATCAAGAAGGTAGGTGCGTAATGGCTAACTACGGAATGCTCATCAACACGAAGAAGTGCATTGGCTGCTACGCCTGCCGCACCGCCTGCCAGCGTCAGAACGACCTGCTTCCCGACGAGGCCTTCATCCGCTTCGAGGAGCGCGAGGTGGGCACCTTCCCCCGCGTGCGGGTGGAGCATGTGCCCCTGCAGTGCATGCACTGCGAGGACGCTCCCTGCGTGTCGGTGTGTCCCACCGGTGCCGCCAAGTACGGCACCGACGGCATCGTCGAGGTGGATCAGGGGCGCTGCATCGGCTGCTTGTACTGCGTGGCCGCCTGCCCCTACCAGGTGCGCGTGCGCAACTCGCAGACCGGCGCGGTGGACAAGTGCCGCTTCTGCACGGTGGCGGCCGAGGACGGCACGAAGATGTGCTCCTGCGTGGAGGCATGCCTGACCGGCTGCCGCATCTTCGGCGATTTGGACGACCCTGACAGCGAGATCTCCAAGGCCATCGTGGAGACCGGCGCCGCGCCCATCGCCGGTGACCTGACCAAAGCGAAAATCTACTACGTGAGGTGATTGAGATGACCTTCGAACCTATCTGGAACTCCATCATCGCGTGGTACCTGTTCCTGGCGGGCCTGGGCGGCGGCGCCTACGTGAGCGCGGCGTTTCTGCGCTGGCGCCATCCCGAGGCCGTGAACATGATCCGCATCGGCCGCGTCATCGCGCCGGTGGTGGTGATCGTGGGACTCTGCCTGCTCATGTTCGACGCGACGGCCGGCCTGCACAACCCGCTGCGCTTCGCGCTGCTGCTCACCAACTTCGGGTCGGTGATGACCTGGGGCGTCGTGTTCCTGGGCGGCTTCACCATCCTGGCGCTCATCGGCGCGGGGCTCGACTTGGCGAAGCGCCGCGTGCCGCTGTGGCTTGACATCGCGGCGGCGGTGTTCGGCGTGTGCGTGGCCGTCTACACCGGCTGCCTGCTGGGCGTGTGCAAGACGTTCCCGCTGTGGAACAACGCGCTGCTGCCCATTCTGTTTCTCGTGTCGGCCATGTCCACCGGCATGGCGGCGGTGCTCTGCGTGGCCATCTTCCGTCATCCGGAGGAGTTCAACCGTGTGGGCGTGTTCAAGAAGTTCCATTTCTGCCTGCCCATCATCGAGCTGGTGCTGGTGGCGTCGCTGCTGTTCGTGACGGCGTCGAACGCGAGCCCGGCCGGCTGGGAGTCGGTCATGAACTTGGTGGGCGGAGACTGCGCGCTGGCCTTCTGGTTCCTGTTCGTCCTGGTGGGCCTCGTGCTGCCGACGGCGCTCGAGACGTGGCTGCTGTTCTTCAGCCCCAAGGAGTTCGAGGAGAGCCGCAAGGCTCACTGGATCAGCTTTGCCTCGGATGCCGGCGTGCTGGTGGGCGGCTTCGTCCTGCGCCTGCTGGTGCTGGTGGCCGCCATGCCGCTGACGCTGGTGGTGCCCTGGTACTAGGCCGCGGACGGCGAGAGGCCGAAAGCGGAGAGGGGCGTCGGCCGTCTGGGCCGGCGCCCCTCTTTTTGTTGGCGGGGAGGGCGTGGGGATCGCGGGGCGTGGGGG
>NZ_QWKK01000091.1 GCF_009911695.1 Enterorhabdus sp. P55
CCGGCGCCGGAGGGCGCCGCGACGCCCCAGGCCCGCCGCACGCGGCGCCGCTGGCCGGTGGCCGTCGTGGTGGTGGCCGCCGTGGTGGTGGCGGCCGGCGCCGGGTTCTGGATGTGGCACGAGCAGCCCAGCTTCTGCAACGCCGTCTGCCACAACCCGATGGACGCCTACGTCGAGGGCTACTACGAGGCCACGGAGACGGCCGCCTACGCCCACCAGGTGGAGGGCGTCACCTGCCTGCAGTGCCACGAGGCCAAGCTCGACGACCAGATCCACGAGGCGCTGGCCTGGGCGTCGGGCGACTTCGCCACTGACGAGGACGGCTTCATCACCCGCGTGGGCGTGCGATCTGACGAGGCCATGTGCGCCACGGCCGGCTGCCACGACTTCGACGAGGTGGTGGCCGCGACCGCCGACTGGGGCGGCGAGCCCGGCGTGAACCCGCATGACTCGCACCAGGGGCGCGCCATCGACTGCTCCAACTGCCACGGCGTGCATCAGGAGTCGGTCATGTACTGCAACACCTGTCACGACTATGAGGTCCCCGAGGGCTGGATCGCGCCGGCGAAGGCCGCCGACGCGGTCGCCTAGGGAGAGGGGAGGAGCTATGAGCAGCAACGCGAGCAAGACGCTCTCGGCCGCCCTGTGCGGGGCCGCGGCGCTCAGCCTGGGGCTCACCGGATGCGGGGCCTCCTTCGAGGGGTCGGGCTCTAAGGACGCGGCCAGCGCCGAGCAGCTGGCCCTGCGCGCCGAGGATCCCTGGGCTGCGCCCGTCGAGGCCGATCCTGACGCCCGGTCGGCCGTGCCCCTGCGCGACGGCGTCTACACCGGCAAGGCCCCGGCCATGGCGGGCACGGTGAGCGCCACCCTGCTCGTCCAGGACGACCGCATCACCTGCCTGGCCGTCGAGCAGCAGGGCGAGACGCAGTCCGTGGGCGGCTTCGAGGCCATTCGCGACGGCAAGTACGCCCTGATGATCGAGGCGGCCCAGGGCTCGGACATCGACGCGGTGTCCGGCGCCACCATCACCACCGCAGCCGTGCGCGACGCCGTGGACGACGCCCTGGCCCAGGCCGCCGCCGACGCGCCCGCCCCTGCCGCCGACCCGGCCGCGCAAGCCGCGGCTGCCGAGTAAGGAGGGATGACCATGGACGAAGCCAAGCGCAGCCTCTCGCGCCGCGACTTTCTCACCCGTGCCGGCCTCTTCGCCGCCGGCACCGCCGCGGCTGCCGCTGGTGCCTCGGGCGTGCCGGCCGCCGCTGCCTACGCCGATGAGCGCATCGGCAACTGGGCCGCCGACGGATCGGCCGAGGTGACGGTGCCCGAGAGCGCTGAGACCAACGCGAGCGGCCTCTACGGCATGTACCGCGAGCACAACGCCGCCGCCTTCCCCGCCGACGACGCCACCCCCATCCCGCCGCGGGCCGTGCCCGAGGCGTGGGACTGGGAGTGCGACATCGTGGTGGTGGGCGCCGGAGGCGGCGGCCTCAACGCCGCGGCCCGCGCCGCCGAGCTGGGCGCGCAGGTCATCTGCGTGGAGGCCCTCGGCCTGCACGGGGGCAACGCCCAGTCTGCCGGCATGTGCGGCATCCTGGGCGGCATGTCCATGCAGGAGGAGAAGAAGTTCGCCTTCCCGAGCTACCCCTTCGACGCCCAGGCGCTCACCGACTGGGCCATGGACGAGTACCACTATGCGGCCGACCCCAAGCTCATCTACAAGATCGCCGAGCAGGGCGGCAAGTCCCTTGACTGGATGGCCGACTGCGGCGTGCAGTGGCGCCTGGGCGAGGTGCCCGTCTACGTGGCGCCGAAGAACTCCACCCTCGACCATCACGTGCTCAAGATGAAGGATGCCACCGACGCCATGTTCGCCTACGGCCAGCGCAAGGGCGTGGAGTACCACTTCCAGTGCCCGGCGGCGGCGCTCGTGCGCGACGACGCGGGGCGCATCGTGGGCCTGGTGGCCAAGGAGGACTTCGAGCACGAGCGCTACATCCACGCGCGTCAGGCGGTCATCCTCACGGCGGGCGGGTTCTGCAACAACAAGGCGCTCCTGGAGCGCTACATCCCCACGGCGGCCATGGGCTGTGCGTCGAGCTACCTGGTGGGCGGCGAGACGGGCGAGTGCTTCCGCATGGGGCTCGGCGTGGGCGCTGACGTGTCGGGCTTCAACAGCTCGGCCTCCTTCGACGGCGGCGTGGACTGGCAGGCCGAGGGAGGCCAGTGGGCGCGCTTCCTCTACGACGGCATGACCCAGCTCTCGCGCCAGCCGTGGCTGACCATCGACCGCTGCGGCAACCGCCTGCGCTACATGGACTCCCGCGTGGGCGAGGACGGCGCCAACGCCATCTACGCCCTGGGCGATTTGGCCACCATCCAGATGACCCCGCCGGGGCATCGCTCCTACATCATCTTCGACTCGCACTACGAGGATCACCTGGCCGGCTATGCCCAGGAGCACTGCCGCAAGCTCATCACGCCCGACCTCGAGCAGATCGACAAGGTGCCCGAGCACTACCGCGACTGGCACCACGGCGTGCAGGACGCCCTCGACGCCGACGTGCTGAAGGAGCGCGCCACGCTCGAGGAGCTCGAGGCCGACCTGGGCCTGGCCGAGGGTGTGCTCACCCGGGCCGTGGCCGACTGGAACGAGACGTGCGCCCGCGGCACCGACGACTTCATGTACCCGGTGCCCGACGAGTGGCTCCACCCCATCGTCGACCCGCCGTTCTACGGCTGCCGCATCGGCGGCAACCTCTACGGCACCAAGGCCGGCCTGCTCATCAACGACCAGATGCAGGTGGTGGGTACCGACGGCCTGGTCATCCCCGGCCTCTACGCCGGCTGGCACACCGCCGGCGGCGCCTGCGGCGAGAACAGCTACATCGGCGACCCCATCTTGGGGTCGCTCATGGGAGACGTGGGGCTGGCCTTCTGCGGCGGCTACCTCTGCGGCACCTCCGCCGTGGAGAACGAGAGGGGGGAGTAGCATGGGCGAGATCATGCGGAAGACGGCGCGGCCCTACCTCACGCTGTTCGGGCTGGCGCTCATCGTGGCGGTGCTGGGGCGCGCGGCGCTCGCCTTCGCTGGGGCGACGGGCATCCTGGCCTTCGACTACATCTCGGCGTCGGGCGTGGCCATCTTGGACGTCGTCTGCTCCATCCTCACCGGATCGGCCTTCGTGGCGTTCCTCTTCGCGGCGGGCCTCGTGCTGGTGGTGTCCACGGCCGGCCCGGTGCTCGGCGCGGCGCTCTACGCCCGCGGCGAGAGGGGCGCCGGCCGCCCCGTCGTGGCCTTCCTCTGGGGCTGGGCGACGGCGCTCGTGGCCATCGTGTGCCTGGTCGTGGTGGTGCTCGGCATCCTCTCGGCCGTGCAGGTGGGCTCCATGAGCTCCAAGCTGCCGGGGCTGCCGGTCATCGCGGTGGGCATGGTGGTGTTCGCGGCGTTCATCGGGACGCTGCTGGCCGCGGCCCAGCTGGTGCTCGTGGCCTGCGTGGAGCGGGCGCGCGCGGGCCGCTCGCTCACGGCGTCGCTGCTCGTGGCCTGCGCCGGGTGCGGCGCGGTGGTGGCGGTGCTCACCGTGGGCACCTTCGCCGCGCTCAACCAGGTGAGCGTGGAGGTGCCGGCGCTTCTGGGCTGGGTGGCCGCCGACGTGGTGGCGAACCTGCTCATGATGGCCGGCGCGGCCCGAGTCGCCTGCCGGGCGCGAGCCGCCGCCCTGGCTGCCGCGCCCGCTCCGGCTCGCAGCTAGGAGGCGGGCCGGGGGTCGACCGCGTCCCCGCGGGGGCGCGGCCGAGCGGCCCGGGCGGCATCGGCTGGCGAAGGGGCCGGGCCCTCCCGTAGAGCGAGCCCCCCGTTCCTGGACAGGGGAGCGGGGGCTCAGAGCGGGAGGGCCCGGCCCTTGCCTTTTCCGGCGCTCGCGGCCGCCCTAGTCCACGGGGACGAGCTGGTCTATCTGGGCCTGGGCCCGCTCGGCCTTGCGGACTTGCAGGTCGGCCACCACGGTATGGCCCACCTGGGCGATGGCCTCGCGGTGCTCGGGCGCCAGGTTCGCCCACAGGCGGGTGCGCGCCAGGTCGTTGACCGTGGCCCCGATGAGGCTCCCCTGGAACGCCCCCTCGTCGGTGAGGGCCACGTAGACCGCCTTCCGGTCCTGGGGGGAGCGCAGACGCCGCGCCCAGCCGCGCCTGACCAGGCGATCGGCGGCGCGCGCGGCGTTCACCGACGACAGCATGAGCGACTCGCCGAGCAGCCCCACGCGCATGGGCCGGCCCTCCTCGGCCAGGCGCTGCACGAGGCGGCACTCGCTGAACGACGCGCCGCAGGCCTCGCGCAGGGTGCGCTCGGTCTCCTGGCGGATGAGCTCGACGGCCATGAGGGCGCGGGTGGCGGGGAAGCGCGGGGGGCGCCCGCCGTCGAGCGGCGGCTCGATGCGCGCACCGGCGGCGATGGCGGCCTCCAGGATGGTGCGGTAGGTCGGGTTCTCGGTGGGGAAGGTGGCGTAGAGGCTGTCCACGAGCGCCTCGTTCACGGTTGCCACGTGCGCGGCGCCGGCTTCCGTGACGGCGAGGAAGCGCGTGCGGCCATCCTCGCTCCCGGCGCTGCGCGTGACGTACCCAGCCGCCTCCAGCCCGTCTACGGCGTGGGTCACCACGTTGGGCTTGAGCGCGAGCAGTCGCCCGAGCTCGCCCTGGTTCACCGGTCCTGGCGCCTGGAGCAGCTTGGTGAGGACGCGGTACTGGGTGACGTTGAGCGTGCTCGCCGCGGCCAGGCCCCGGCAGAGGGCGTCGTGGGCCATCTCGAAGGCCACGAGGTACGTGGAGTCGAGTGAGAGGGCGTCCTCTTCGGCGGGAGAGGCTTCGGATTGGGGGGCGGGGCTGGTCATGGTCACCTTCGGCTTGGACGAGAGTTAGTTCATCGGTGTAGCGATAAGTCTAGCCCTCCCGCGCCCGGCCGAGACGGGCGTCGCGAAGAATCCACAGGGGCCACAGGCGCGACGCGGGGCTCCGGATCCTGCTGCGGAGTCGGCCCCGGGCAGGCTCCGCCTCCAGGGGATGCGGGCGGCCCGCCCCCGATGACCGGGGGTGCGGAGGGCGGGGTTCCTGTGTTGTTCGCCAGGAGAAACTTACCAAGCCTAACTTTTGCTTGACAAAGGTGGTATGATATGCAGCTGTTATCTGTGAATTTTGCCCCGAGTTACCCGATAAGGATGATTGAGCATGGATTTGGCCAAGCAGGCAAAGATCGTCGACTCCATTCATGATACGCTGCACGACTTCGTTGGTCAACGGCTGAAGGTGCGCGCCAACATGGGCCGCTCGAAGATCGTCGAGAGCGAGGGCGTGCTGACCCAGGTGCATCCCCAGCTGTTCATCATGGAGGTGGATCGCAAGCGCGGCCGCACCGCCCGCCAGTCCTATCAGTACGTGGACGTGCTGACCGGCATGGTGGAGCTCTCCCAGAACGGCGAGCCGCTGTTCGCGCCGTTCATCGAGGAGAGCACGCTCGAGGGCGAGCTTCTGGGCGAGCCTGAGCCCGAGCGCGTGCTGGCCTAGCCGCCTCTCCGCGCCCCTCGTCGCATACGACCATCGCGAGCGCCCCGTGGCTTTCGGCCGCGGGGCGCTTCTCGCAGGAAGGGAGCCCCCCCATGCGCATTCTCAACGTCACCGCGCAGAAGCCCGACAGCACCGGCAGCGGCACCTACCTGGCCCAGCTCGTGGCCGGCCAGCGCGCCCTCGGCCATGAGGCGGCGGTCGTCTGCGGCCTGGCGCCCGATGACGAGGTGACCACGCTGCCGTCCGACGTGCCCGTCTTCGCCGTGCGCTTCGAGCGCGAGGGGCTGCCCTTCCCCGTGTGCGGCATGTCCGACGCCATGCCCTACCGGGCCACCCGCTACCGCGACCTCACGCCGGCTATGCGCGGTCAGTTCGAGGAGGCCTTCGCGGCGGCGCTCCAGGCCGCCGATGACCGGTTCCAGCCCGATCTGGTCATCTGCCACCACCTGTACCTGCTGACGGCCCTCGCGCGCGAGCTTCTGCCCCGCCGCGTGATGGGCGCCGTGTGCCACTCGACCGATCTGCGCCAGATGCGCACCCACGACCTGGAGCGTGACCGCATCATCGCCGCCGTGCGCCGGCTCGACCGCGTGTTCGCGCTGCATGAGGAGCAGCGCCGCGAGATCGCGGACCTCTACGGCATCGCTCCCGCGCGCATCGAGGTGGTGGGCGCCGGCTACGACTGCCGTGTGTTCTCCCCGGCGTCCGGCGCCGCGTGCGCGGAGGAGGGCGCCGCGTGTCCGGCGCGCCTCGTCTTCGTGGGCAAGATCACCCGCAAGAAGGGGGTCGCCAGCCTGCTTGCGGCGCTTGACGAGGTGGAGGCCCCGGCAGGGTTGGAGGTCGACCTCATCGGCGGCTCGGGCTCCGATGAGGAGCTGGCCGAGCTGGCGGCGCGCGCCGCAGCCTGCCGCTGGCCCGTGCGCCTCCAGGGCAAGCGCTGCCCCGAGGAGGTGGCCGCCTTCAACCGCGCGGCCGACGTGTTCGTGCTGCCCTCGTTCTTCGAGGGGCTGCCGCTCGTGGTGGTGGAGGCGCTCGCCTGCGGCTGCAAGGTGGTGGTGACCGATCTGCCGGGGCTGCGGCCCTGGCTGGAGCAGCACATTCCCGGGGCGCCCGTCACCTACGTGGAGCTGCCGCCGCTCGTCTCCGTCGACGAGCCCGATCCGGCGGCGCTGCCTGCCTTCGAGGAGCGCCTGGCGCGGGCCATCGAGCGGGCCCTCGCGGCCCCTTGCATCCCCTGCGACGCCTCCGGCGCCTCATGGGAGCGGGTGAGCGCGCGCATCGTGGACGCCCTCGCGGCTGTGGGGCCGCGACCCTAGCGGTCGGCGGGGGCGCGGGGGCGCGCTCGGCCGCGGCGGTCGCCCGGCGGGACTCGCTCGCTCGCTGCGGCCTGCCTGACAGTACGCCAACAGCCTCATGGCGAGGCTGTTCCTCCTGCCCGGGGACTGCTATACTCGCCCTGGGCCGACGGTGGTCATCTTTCTGCGCTTGACCTGCCTCTGCAGCGGCCCGGTTCGTTTAGAGGCCTCGGGCTTTCGCGCCCCTGGCCCGGTAAGGCGGCACTTTCTGCGAGATGCCGCGACCATCTGCTCGGCCTTCGGAGCCCCGCTTGCGGGGCGTTTTCCGCGTGCGGCCGGCGACCGGCGAACCGCTCCTTCGGGCCCTTCCCGCCAGCCGTCTCCCGTGCCGAGCTGCTACGAGAGAGGGAGATATCCGTGCTCAACAAGAAGATTACCGCCGCGCTGTGCGCCGGCGCGCTCGCGTTCACGCTGGCCGGCTGCTCCGGCGGCGACGCCGCCCCCAAGCAGGAGGCCGATCCTGCCCCCGATGCCCCGGCGGAGCTGGAGGATACCGTCGTGGTGTACTCCACGCATCCTGAGAAGCTGCTCGAGGCCGTGGCCGCGGACTTCACCGCCGAGACCGGCGTCAACGTGGAGTTCGTCAACCTCAAGGGAGAGCTGGCCGACCGCGTCCGCAGCGAGAAGGCCAACCCTCAGGCCGACATCATGTACGGCGGCGACGTGTCGGTGTACTTGCAGCTGGCCGACGAGGGCTGCTTCGCCCCGTCCGACCCTGCCTGGGCAGCTGAGCTGGGCGACCAGTTCAAAAGCGATGAGGGCCTGTGGTACGGCACCATCAAGACGCCCGTCATGATGTTCTACAACACCGATAAGCTCGACGCTGCCGATGCGCCGGCGGATTGGGTCGACCTGACCGACGCGCGCTTCCAGAACGAGATCGTCGCGCGCGACTACCTGTCCTCGTCGATGCGCTCGGCGGTGTGCAACCTGTACTACCACTTCAGCCAGGAAGGCGGCGACCAGGCCGCCGTCGACTATCTGACCGGCCTCAACGCCAACGTGAAGAACTACTACAACTCCGGCTCGATGATGTTCAAGGCCATCGGCAACGGCGAGGCGTCCGTGGGCATCTCCACCATGAACGACATCATCGACAACCGCGACGCCAACGGCATGCCGCTGCAGTACGTGAACGCGGCCTCGGGCGACGTCATCGTCACCGACTGCGTGGCCGTCATCAACGACGCGCCGCATCCCAATGCCGCCCAGGCGTTCCTCGCCTACGTGGGCAGCAAGGACACCCAGGCCATGCTCGCGAACGACTTCAACCGCATGCCCACCCTCGATGCCGCCCTGGCCGAGTCGCCCGAGTGGATGCGCGCCGAGGTGAAGACGCTGCCGGCCGACTGGGGCGTCATCGCCGCCAACCAGAAGGCGTGGCTCGACGAGTGGCAGAACGCCATCTACAGCCAGGACAAGACCGTCGCCTCGAAGTAGCCCGCCTCGCGGGCTGTCCGCGCAAGCCTGCCGCCGACCCTGCGCCTGAGGGGTCGGCGGCGTCCGTTGACCCCCTATCGTGAGGAACCGCCATGGCCTCCATCGCCCTCGAATCCGTCGTCTGCTCGTACGGCGAGACGCCCGTGCTGCGCGGCGTCGACCTCGTCATCGCCGACGGGGAGCTCCATACGGTGCTCGGCCCGTCTGGCTGCGGCAAGACCACCACGCTGCGGCTGATCGCCGGGTTCCTGCAGCCGGACGCCGGCCGCATCCTCGTGGACGGCCGCGAGGTGACCGACCTGCCGCCCGAGAAGCGCCGCATGGGCGTGGTGTTCCAGAACTACGCGCTGTTTCCCCAGATGACGGTCGCGCAGAACGTGGCCTACGGGCTGAAGGTGGCGCGCCGTCCCAAGGCGGAGGTGGCGCGGGCGGTGGGGGAGTACCTCGATCTGGTGGGGCTTGCCGAGGTGGCCGACCGCAACGCGATGGAGCTCTCCGGCGGCCAGCAGCAGCGCGTGGCGCTTGCCCGCGCGCTCGCGCCCGAGCCGCGGGTGCTTCTGCTCGACGAGCCGCTCTCCAACCTCGATGCCGAGCTGCGCCAGCGCATGCGCGAGGAGATCCGCCGCATCCAGCGCCAGGTGGGCGTGACGACGCTCTTCATCACCCACGACCAGCAGGAGGCGCTTGCGCTCTCCGACACGGTGTCGGTGATGCATGACGGCGCCATCGTGCAGACGGGCTCCCCGCGCGAGGTGTACGAGCACCCGGCCGACGCCTTCGTGGCGGCCTTCACCGGCGAGGTGAACCGGCTGCGCGGCCTTGGCTCCGACGGCGGCGACGCCCTCGTGCGGCCCGAGGCGCTCCGGCTCGTCCCCGCGGCAAAGGCGGGCCCTCGGGCCTTGGCCTGCGGGCGCGTGGTTTCCGTGCGCTACGAGGGGTTTGCCATCCAGTACCAGGTGGCGTGCGAGGGCGCCGTTGGCGCGGGCGCTCTCGTGCGACCTGCGGCCGTCGGCGGGCGGGCGGCGAACGCGGAATCGCCGGGCCTCGTGGTGACGGTGCTCGCGCTCAACGACGGCCGCTCGCCCTTCTTCGCTGAGGGCGACGCCGTGGCCGTGGAGCGTCCGTGATGGGCGCGCGGACCGCGTCGACGCAGGGCGCGGGCGAGCCTGCGCTGGCGGCCGCGCCGCCGGCTGCGTCGCCTGGGCGCG
>NZ_QWKK01000008.1 GCF_009911695.1 Enterorhabdus sp. P55
CGCCCTCGGCGGACGCGGGAGCCTCAGCGGCGGGAGCCGCCGCCTCGGCGCCGGCCTTGCGCGGGCGCCCGCGGCGCTTGGGGGCCTCGGCCTCGGCAGGAGCCTCGGCGTCGGCCTTCTTCGCGCGGACGCGGCGGACGGGCTTCTCGGCCGCGGGGGCCGCCGTCATCTCCTCGGTATCGCTCATGCGCTCTGCACTTTCTCCCAGTCGGCCATGAAGGCGTCGAGCCCGCGATCGGTCAGCGGATGCTGGACCATCTTCTTGAGCACGCCGAAGGGCACGGTGGCGATGTCGGCGCCCATGAGGGCGGCCTGGGTCACATGGTTGGCGCTGCGGATGGACGCGGCGATGATCTCCACCTTCTCGCCGTTTACCGTGTTGGCGGTGAAGTCGTAATTGCCGATGGCCTCCACGACGTTGGCCAGCTGATCGAGGCCGTCCTCGGAGATGTCGTCGAAGCGACCGACGAAGGGGCTGATGTAGCGGGCTCCGGCGCGGGCGGCGAGCAGCGCCTGGGGCACCGTGAAGCACAGCGTCATGTTCACCGGCACGCCCTGCTGGGCGAGGGTGTGGGTGGCGGCCAGGCCCTCCACCATGGTGGGGATCTTCACCACGACGTTGGGGGCGATGGCGGCCAGCTTGAGGCCGTCGGCGACGATCTCGTCGCGGGTCATGGCCACGGACTCGGCCGATACGGGGCACTCGGGGCCGACGATCTCGCAGATGCGGCCGATGTGGGCGTGGAAGTCGTCGAGCTTGCCGCCGATGCGGGCGTACAGCGACGGGTTGGTGGTCACGCCGCCGAGCGCGCCCCAGCTGGCGGCCTCCTCGATCTCAGCGAGGTCGGCGGTGTCCAGAAAGAACTTCAAGGTGTCCTCCTCAGGGTGGTGGTTGACTATGACGCAATGCGCACGCGGCGCATGACAGCCCAGGTGGGAAGGGGAAAGATGATGCGATGTCGTTGAGGCGTCTCCTGCCGACGGCAAGCGCGACGCCGCGCCTTGGGGCGTCGGACGGCGTTTGCGCGGGGAATAATCGACCAGGCCATGGTAGCGCAACCGCGCGGAGGTTTCAAGCGTGGAGGGGCCCGTTGACGGGGCGTAAGGCGGGGACGCTACCCTTCGAGAAGCGAGCGGTAGAAGCAGGTGCGCTCCCCGGTGTGGCAGGCGGGGCCGGCGGGGTGGACGAGGGCGAGCAGGGTATCGGCGTCGCAGTCGTAGCGCAGGTCCACCAGGCGCTGGACGTTGCCGCTCGTAGCGCCCTTGTGCCAGAGCTCGCGGCGGCTGCGGCTCCAGAAGACGGTCTCGCCGCGCTCGAGGGTGAGCGCGATCGACGCGGCGCTCATCCACGCCATCATGAGCACGGCGCCGTCGTCGGCGTCTTGCACGATGCAGGGGATGAGCCCGTCGGCGTTGTACGTGAGGTCGGCGATGTCCACGGCCATCACAGCCTCACGGGGATGCCGAAGGAGCGCATATGCTCCTTGACCTGGCGGATGGTAAGCTCGCCGAAGTGGAACACGCTCGCCGCGAGCACCGCGTCGGCCTCGCCCTCCAGGATGCCCTGGGCGAAGTGGTCGAGCTCGCCGACGCCGCCCGAGGCGATGACGGGGATGTCCACCGCCCGGGCCACGGCGCGGGTGAGCGCGCAGTCGAACCCGTCGCGGCTCCCGTCGCGGTCCATGGACGTGAGCAGGATCTCCCCCGCCCCGCGCCGCGCGGCCTCGCGGGCCCAGATCACCGCGTCGATGCCCGTGGCCTTGCGCCCACCGGCCACGTAGACCTCCCAGCGGTCACGGCCGCCGGCCACGGCCTTGGCGTCGATGGCGCAGACGACGGCCTGGGTGCCGAAGGCCCGGGCGGCTGCGGTGATGAGCGTGGGGTCGGCCACGGCCGCCGAGTTCACCGACACCTTGTCGGCGCCGGCGGCTATCATGCGCCGGATGTCGGCCACGCTGCGGAAGCCCCCGCCCACGCAGTAGGGCAGGTGCAGCTCCTCGCTCGCACGGGCGGCCAGCCCCACGGTGGTGGCCCGGTCGTCGGAGGTCGCGGTGATGTCGAGGAAGATCACCTCGTCAGCGCGCTGCTCGTCGTAGCGGCAGGCCAGCTCGATGGGGTCGCCCGCGTCCCGCAGGTTCATGAAGTTGACGCCCTTGACGACGCGGCCGTCCTTGACGTCGAGGCAGGGGATGACGCGCTTGGTGAGCATCGTTGCCCCCCTATTCCCCGTCGGCGGCCAGGTCGGCTGCTGTGAGCGGGCGCTCCTCGCGCGCCAGCGCGTCGGAGGCGCGCAGGGTGCCCGCGCAGGCCGCCACGCCCGCCTCCACGGTAAGGGTGCCCTCGTAGATGGCGCGGCCGGCGATGACGCCCTCCACCGCGCCGCCGAGCGCGGCGAGCGCCTCCACGTCGGCCACGGTCGCCACGCCGCCGCTCGCGATGACCGGGTGCCCGAAGGCCTGGGCCATGGCCGCGTAGGCCGCCGGATCGACGCCCGTCTGCATGCCGTCGCGCGCGATGTCGGTGAAGACGAGGTGCTCGAAGCCCCGCTTCGCCATGGCCCGCGCCAGGTCATGCGCGTCCACGCCCGACCCCTCGCGCCAGCCGGCCACGGCCGCCTCTCCCCCCTTCGCGTCGATGCCCGCGCACAGGAGCGACGCGCCGAAGCGCTCGACGGCGGCCTGGGCGAGGTCGGGGTCGCGCACGAGCGCGGTGCCGAGCACCACGCGCGCCACGCCGGCGTCAGCCAGGCGGTCGATGGTCTCGAGCGAGCGCACGCCGCCGCCCACCTCCACCTTGAGGCTCGTGAGTCTGAGGATGCGCTCGACGGCGGCGAGGTTCTCCGGACGGCCGGACTTGGCGCCGTCGAGGTCCACCACGTGGAGCCACTCGGCGCCGGCCTCCTCGAACAGCTGGGCCTGGAGGCCCGGGTCCTCGTTATACACGGTCACCGCGTCGTAGTCGCCCTTGGCCAGGCGCACGGCGCGCCCGCCGAGGATGTCGATGGCGGGAAGCAGGTACATGGCAGGTCCTTTCCGCGCCCTAGCGGGCGTCCTTGGCCAGGCGGACGAAGTTGCGCAGCAGCGCCGCGCCCGCGTCCGAGCTCTTCTCCGGGTGGAACTGCACGCCCCACACCGCGTGCCCCGGCACCTGGACGGCGCAGGTGAACGGGCGGGCGTGCACGGTGCGCGCGATGGCGGCAGGGCCGTCGGGCACGGCGAAGCTGTGGGTGAAGTAGAAGTGCTCGCCTTCCGGGATGCCGGCGAACAGCGGGTTGGGCCCGGGGGCCGAGCCGGGATGTGCCCAGTCGCTCAAACAGTCCTCGCTTGGTGGAACAGCCCACAGGGCTGTTCCAGTCGCTGTGGAACTCGCTTGGTGGGCACATCCCGGCTCGGCCTCCGGGCCCGCTGCGACGTACTCCACGGAGTTCCATCCCACGTGGGGCACCTTGTAGGCGCGGCCGGCCTCGTCGAGGCGCGGGAGCGCCCCCACGACGCCGGGGATGAGCCCGAGGCCCGCAGGCAGCGGCCCGCCCTCGGGCGCGTGCTCCTCCCCCGCCTCGAACATGAGGTGCATCCCCAGGCAGATGCCGAGGAAGGGCGCGCCGCCCTCCACGGCGGCGCGCACGGCCTCCACCTGGCCCAGCTCGGCCATGGTGGTCGCCGCGTCGGCGAAGGCGCCCACGCCCGGCAGCACCACGGCGTCGGCCGCCGCGATGGCGGCCGGATCGTCGGATATGAAGGCGTCGGCCCCGGCGGCGGCCAAGCCGCGCTCCACCGACTTCAGGTTCCCCTTGCGGTAGTCGACGACGACGGTCCTCAACGTCACCTCTTCCCTCGCTTCCTCTCAGCCTCGTGCGGCCGCGCCTAGAGCGCGCCTTTGGTGGTGGGCAGCTGCCCGGCCATGCGCTGGTCGGGCTCGACGGCCTGGCGCAGCGCCCGGCCCACGGCCTTGAAGCAGGCCTCGATCACGTGGTGGGCGTTGTCGCCCGCCAGCTGGCGCACGTGCAGCGTGATGCCGGCGTTGGCGGCCAGCGCGATGAAGAACTCCCGGGCGAGCTGCGTGTCGAAGGCGCCCACCATGCCGAAGGGCAGGTCCACGTCCCAGTGCAGCTGGCCGCGGCCCGACACGTCCACGGCCGCGAGCACGAGCGCCTCGTCCATGGGCAGCGTGCACGAGCCGAAGCGGGTGATGCCGCGCTTGTCGCCGAGGGCGGATGCGAGGGCCTGGCCGATAACGATGCCGGCGTCCTCCACCGTGTGATGGGCGTCCACGTGCGTATCGCCTGCGGCGCGCACCTCCAAGTCGAGCAGGCCGTGGCGGCCGAGGGCATCGAGCATGTGGTCGAAGAACCCCACGCCCGTGACCGCGTCCACCCGGCCCTCGCCGTCCAGGCGCACCTCGACGGCGATCTGCGTCTCCTTGGTCGCGCGCTCCACGCGCGCCGATCGGTCGGTCATCGTGCCTCACACCTTCCCATGATGAAGTCCCTCAAGGCGGCCAGGAAGCCGTCGTTCTGCTCGGGGGTGCCCACCGTGACGCGCAGGCAGCCCTCCAAAAGCGGCGCATGGCTGAAGTCGCGCACGAGCACGCCGCGCTCGTAGAGGAAGGCCCAGGCCGCGTCGGCCCCCTCCATCCTGAACAGGATGTAGTTCGCATCCGACGGGAACGGCGTCACGCCCGGCAGCGTGAGCAGTCCCCGCATGAGGCGCTCGCGCTCCTCGATGATGGCCGCGATGCCCGGCTCGAACGTGGCGCGGTTGGCGAACACCACGCGCGCCGCGGCCTGCGAGAGCGCGTCCACCGAATAGGGCTGGCGCACCTTCACGAGCTCGCGGATGACGTGCGCATGGCCGAGCACGTAGCCCACGCGCACCCCGGCCAGCGAGAACGCCTTGGAGAACGTGCGCAGGATGAGCAGGTTCTCATGGCTCTCGAGGTAGGGGCGCAGGGTGCGGCGCGAGAACTCGAAGTAGGCCTCGTCCACCACGACGAGCGCGTCGGTGGCGTCGAGCAGCCGCAGGACGAAGTCTTCCGGCGCCCGCTCGCCTGTGGGGTTGTTGGGGCTCGTGACGATGACGTAGTCGATGTCGCCGGCGGCCACGCGGGCGAGCACCGCCTCCTCGTCGAGGGAGAAGTCGGCGCGGCGCGCCACCTCCACGATGCGCGTGTTGGTGAGCTGCGCGTTGGTCGCGTAGACCGAGAAGGTGGGCGGCAGGTTGAGGAACGTCCGACCCGGCCCGCCCCAGGCAAGCGCCAGGTCGAAGAGCAGCTCGTCGCCGCCGTTGCCCACGAGCACCTGGTCGCGGTCGAGCCCGTTGGCCTCGGCGATGAGGTCGCGCAGGTCGTTGGCGAGCGGATCGGGATAGCGGTTGAGGGCCGTCCGGCGGATCTCGCGGACGATCTCCGCGCGCAGGGCCGCCTCCACGTCGCACGGGTTCTCGTTGGCCGAGAGGAACGCCTCGGCCGGCAGGTACTTGGGGTCGTAGGGCTCGAGGCCCGCCAGCTGCGGGGCAGCCGGGCGCACCCTACGCATCGCGGCCTCCCACCTTCGGCACGCCGTCCATGCCCGCCTCGTCAAGGAGCGCCAGGCGCTGGGCCACCGACTCGGCATGGGCCCACAGCCCCTCATGGCGCGCGATGGAGACGACGGCGCGCGCGTCGCGGGCGAGCGCCTTGGGCGTGTACTGGATGATGGAGGACTTCTTCACGAACTCGTCCACCGAAAGCGGCGAGGCGTAGCGCGCGGTGCCGCCGGTGGGCAGCGTGTGGTTGGGGCCGGCCACGTAGTCGCCGACGGCCTCGGGCGTCCACTCGCCGAGGAAGATGGCGCCGGCGTTGCGGATGGCGCCCACGAGGTCCATGGCGCCGCGCAGGTGCAGCTCCAGGTGCTCAGGCGCGATGACGTTGACGGACTGGATGGCCTGCTCGACCGTCTCGCAGATGACGATGAGCCCCTGGTCGCGCAGGGACGCCGTGGTGATGTCGGCGCGGGTGGAGGAGGCCATGTGCCGCTCGACGGCGGCCTCCACCTCATCAGCGTAGGCCTCGCTGAAGGTGACCAGGTAGCAGGCGGCCAGCGGGTCGTGCTCGGCCTGGGCCATGAGGTCGATGGCCACGAGCGCCGGGTCGGCCGTCTCGTCGGCCACGACGCACACCTCCGACGGGCCGGCGATCATGTCGATGCCCACGTCGCCGGAGACGACCTTCTTGGCGGCCGCCACGAAGGCGTTGCCCGGGCCCGTCACCTTGTCCACCGGCGCGATGGACTCGGTGCCGTAGGCGAGCGCGGCCACGGCCTGGGCGCCGCCCACCGTGTAGACCTCGGTGACGCCGGCGATCTTGCACGCGGCCAGCATCGCCGCGTCCAGGCCGCCGTCCTTGGCCGGCGGGGTTACGCAGACGATGCGCTCCACGCCGGCCACCTGGGCCGGCAGCGCGTTCATCAGCAGCGACGAGGGATAGAGGGCCCGCCCGCCCGGCGCATAGACGCCCACCGACTCGAGCGGGGTCACCTTCGCGCCCACGATGGCGCCGTCCTCGCGGGCGTAGAACCAGCTCTGCTCGACCTGGCGCTCGTGGAACTCACGGATCTGCGCGGCGGCCTGGCGCAGGGCGGCGAGGACCTCGGGGTCGACCTGCTCCTCGGCCGCGTCGATGGCAGCCTGCGGCACGCGGAAGTCGCCCACGGCCACGCCATCGAACTTCTCGGTCAGCTCGCGCAGGGCCGCATCTCCGCGCTGGCGCACGTCCTCGACGATGGCCGTGGCGGCTTCGAGGGCCTGGGCGTTGAAGGCGCCGGTGCGGTTGAGGTGGGCGCGCGAGAGGACTTCGTCTGACTTGAGGATGACGCGGCGCATGGGCTTTCTCCTTTGTCTCGATGGGGTGGTCAGGCGGCACGCGGGCACGGGGCGCCGGTGCGGCAGGCGGATCGCGGGGAGGCGGCCGGCGCGAGGCGCGGGCAGCCGGGGCGAGCGTCAGCTCGCGGGGCCTCCGGGCTGCGAGGAGCCGGCGATGGGCTCGTAGGCGGCGGTGGCGGCATGGGCGCCGAGCGCCTGGGCGAGCGCCGTGATGCGGTCGTCGGTGCGGAAGGCGCAGGGGTTGGCGAAGAAGCGCGCCGTCGAGCCGATCACATCCTCCACCACTTCCAGGTTGTTCTCACGCAGGGTGGTGCCGGTGGCCGTGATGTCCACGATGCGCTCGGCTAAGCCGGTGAGCGGCGCGAGCTCGATGTTGCCGTGGAGGTAGACGATCTCCACCTGCACGCCGGTCTTGGCGTAGTAGGCGCGGGTGATGCGCGGGTACTTGGTGGCCACGCGGATGGAGCCGAGCTTGCGGTAGCGCGCGGCCACGTCCTGCGCCGCGCCGATGGGCTCGGCCACCACGAAGCGGCACGCCCCGAAGCGCAGATCGGCCAGCTCCACCACGTCAGGCGCCGCCTCGAGCAGCGAGTCCTTCCCGCAGATGCCGCAGTCGGCCGCTCCCAGGGCCACGAAGGCCGGCGCGTCGGAGGGGCGCACGATGATGTAGTCGACGCCGGGGTTGGACACGACGAGCGCGCGGCCCGGCGCGTCGAGGCCCGTCACGTCCAGGCCGGCCGCGGCGAGCGCGTCGATGGCGTCGGCGTTGAGCGCGCCCTTGGGCACGGCGATGCGCAGGGGACGCGCGCCCGGCGCGCCCGCGGTGGCGGCGGCCATGGCCTGCTCCAGGTAGAAGGCGAAGCCGGCGGCAGGGCGGTCGGCCCCAAAGGCGGCGGCCAGGCGGTCGTAGCGCCCACCCGAGCCGAGCGGCGTGCCGAGCAGCGGCGAGTAGGCCGCGAACACGATGCCGGTGTAGTAGTCGAACGAGCTCATGGCCGAGAAGTCCACGAGCACGCGGCGCGCCAGGTCGGACGCGGCCAAAAGGTCGTAGATGCGCTCGAAGTCGTCGAGGCCGTCGGCGCAGCCGAGCGGGGCGACGAGCGCGCGGGCCGCCTCGATGGCGTCGCGGCCGCCGCGGATGCGCGGCAGCGCGCGGATGGCGGCTGCGTAGGCCGGGGCCACGCCGGCAGCCAGCTCGGCGAGGGACGCGTCGTCGAGCGCCGTCAGGCGGTCGAGCTCCACGAAGTTGGAGGCGTGGTACGCGTCGAGCACCGCCGCCTTCCACGCCTCAGGCGCGCCCGAGCGGTCGAGCAGCGCGCGCAGCGGGGCCACCGTGGCCACCGCGAGCGAGAACTCATCGACGCCAGCCGTGGCGAGCGCCTCGGCGAACAGGCCGATGATCTCGGCGTCCGCCTGCGGGCCCTCCTCCCCCAGGCACTCGACGCCCATCTGCGTGAGCTCGCGGGCGCCCTCCCGGGCGTCGGAGTCGGCCTCGCGAAAGACGCGCTGGGTGTAGCGGAAGCGCAGCGGTCCGGGCTCGGCGGCCAGGCGCGTGGCGCCCATGCGGGCCACCTGGAGGGTGACGTCCGGGCGCATGGCCAGAAGCTCGCCGCGCGAGTCGAAGAACTTGAAGGGGGCGGCGGGGATGCGCCCGCCCGTCTCCAAGACGCCCATGACCTCGAGCGTCGGGGTCTCCACGGGCAGGTAGCCGCGAGCGGCGAAGAGGTCTTGCACCGCGCGCGTGATGACCTCACGCGCCGAGGCCTCCTCGGCCAGCACGTCCCGGAATCCGGATGGGGTGACGAGATTCACAGGTCCTTCCTTCTCCTCGCAATCAAACGATCCCATGGTACCCGCCCCCGGCCGCCCCGAACCGCCCAATCGACCGAACCGGACGCAAATACCGCCAAGCGAGCACAAGCCCGGACAGCCGGCACGCCTCCATGCGCACGCCGACCGCCCTTCGCCTTCGCTGTACTTTATCACAGTAGAGTAATAAAGCAATAGGAGGGGAGCCCTCGGGCAAAAAATGGACTTATCGCAATCGTCAGCGATGGCGTCGCGCCTTTTCGACCGGAATCGGAAAACGGACTTATCGCGCGTTTTCGCAAAACCGCTAGGCGATGTCGCCGTTTTTTTGTCCACCGCAGCCCAGTCACCAGCGCCGGAGATCAGGGAGGCAGACGGCGCAAAAGCCGTCGTCGTAACTGCGGGTTCACGGCGCCCGGCGACGCCTGGGGCCGAAGAGCGCAAGCAGGCGGGCTCAGGCCTCCTCGATGACGAGGGCCCGCAGGATGCCGGGGGTGTCGTAGGCGCGCTTGCCGGCGCCCATGCCCACGCGCTCGATGACGAACCGCTCGGGCAGCGCCGCCCGGGTGCGTGCCGCAGCGGCGATGGCGGCGCCGGTGGGGGTGACCAGCTCGCCCTCGACCGCAGTCAGGCGCAGCGGCAGGCCTGCGGCCCGCACGATGTTGACCACCGCTGGCGCCGGCACGGGAATGAGCCCATGCTGGCAGCGCACTGTTCCGCGCCCCTCGGCAAGCTCGGTCACCACCACCTCGCCGATGCCCCGAGCGGCCAGATCGTCGAGGGCGACAGCCGCGGCCACGATGTCGGCGATGGAGTCGACGGCGCCCACCTCGTGGAAGTGCACCTGGTCAACGGGCACCCCGTGAGCCTCAGCCTCCGCCTGGGCGATGAGCTCGAATATGCGTCGGGCAAGCGCCCGCGCCCCCTCCGTCAGCACCGCCGCCTCCAGAATGGCGTTGATCTCCGCCATGCCGCGATGCTCGTGGCCATGCCCCGCGCCATGGGAGTGCCCGTGGAGGCCACCCTCGCCATGGTCGTGGACGCGGCCCTCGCCGCTGTCGTCGGCATCCTCCCGGGAGCGCCCGTGGAGGTGGCCGCAGGCGAGCTCGTGGACGCGGGGATCGGAGGCGGGCTCGTGGACGTGGGGGCCGGACGCGTCGGCGCCGGCGCCCCCGGGGATGCGAGGATCGGAGGCGTGAGGGGCGGAAGGGCCGACATGGGCGTAGGAATCACCGTGTTCGTGGAGAAGGGAGGAGCCAGCGCGCTCGCAGGAGGCGGCTGAGCCAGCGCGGCCGCGGCCCTCGCCGCTGTCGTCGGCATCCTCCTGGGAGCGCCCGTGGAGGTGGCCGCAGGCGGGCTTGTGGGCGTGGGGATCGGAGGAGGCGGCGCAGGACGCGTCGGCGCCGGCATGCTCGCGGGGCGCGGGGGCGGGACCGTGGAGGTAGGCCAGGTCGTGGTCGTGGTTCTCATGGGCGGCGTCGAGCACCACGTCGAAGTCGCACACGTCCAGGCCTGACTTCACGACGCGACCGATGCGCACCTCGAAGCCGTCGACCGGCAGGCTCGCGAGCGCCGCGCGCACGGCGTCCTCACTGGCGCCCGCGTCGAGGAGCGCCGCCACCGCCATGTCGCCGCTGATGCCCGATGAGCATTCCAGGTACAGCATCTTCCCCATGTTCCGCTTCCCTTCCTCAGCGAGCACGCGCCCGCCAAACTCGCAAACAAGTGTTTCACGTGAAACATTTCTCCGCACCAAAACGCCCAAACGAATGTTTCACGTGAAACATTTTCAACCTGCCAGGCACCCCCCCACCGTGCGAGGATGTTTCACGTGAAACACCCTCGCACGCCTCGGGCTCGGCCGCGGTCAGCTCGACGAACGCCAGACACCAGGCACGACGAGGCGCGGCACCCAACGCGGTGCCACGGCGCACCCTGGCCCCACCCGAAGCTCGCCGAGCGCCTCAGCGCAGGTGGTTGATGAGGCTCGCCTGGTAAGCCGCGCCGAAGCCGTTGTCGATGTTGACCACCGACACCCCGCTCGCGCACGAGTTGAGCATGGCGAGGAGCGCCGTCATGCCACCGAATGACGCCCCATAGCCGACGCTCGTGGGCACGGCGATGACCGGGCATGAGACCAGACCGCCGACCACCGAGGCCAGGGCCCCCTCCATGCCCGCCACGGCCACCACCACCCGCGCGCGGGCGAGCACGTCAGCCTGCGCAAGCAGGCGGTGAACGCCTGCGACGCCCACGTCATAGAGCCGCGTGACGCGGTTGCCCAGGAACTCGGCCGTGAGGGCTGCCTCCTCGGCCACGGGCACATCGCTCGTGCCGGCCGCCGCGACGACGATCTCCCCCACGCCGTCAGGCTCGGGCATGCCGCCCACCACCCCCAGCCGAGCCTCGGCGAAGTACGTCAGCGCCAGCGCAGGCGCCGGGCCGTCGACGGATGCGGCAAGCGCGGGAGCAGGCACAAGGGCCCCGAGAGCCGCTGGAGCGCCAGCCTCAGACGCGTCCCGCACGGCTCCCCCGCCGCCGGCCGCCCCGCCTGAGAGCGCGTCGGCCACGGCGGCGGCCTTTCCATCATCGAGGCGCGTGATGAGTACCCGCGGCTGGCCCGATGCGACGAGCGCCTGGCAGATGCCCGCTATCTGCGCGGCCGTCTTGCCCTCGCCGTAGACCACCTCGGCCACGCCCTGGCGAACGCCCCGGTGGGTGTCCACCTTCGCATAGCCCAGATCGGCGAAGGGCGCCGTCTTGCAGCGGGCCAGCGCCTCCTCGACGGATGCCTCCCCCGCAGCCACCGCTGCGAGCAGCGCCCTCAGACCAGCCTCATCCACCACACGCTCCCTCTCTCGTCTGCGATAGCGCCGCGCGTTGAATCCGCGCCCGCCACCTGCGCCGCACGTCCTCGCAGGCCTCGCGCCGCCAGCAGCGCGTCCGCACGGCCGCAAGGCGCTCCAGCGCTCCACATTACAGCACTTGAAGCAAACTCCAAGTCAAGAATTCTCGCACTCGCAGCCAAAAAGGCGTGCTGGCCGAGACTCTTTCCGCAAGACACTGCCCGCCGCTCACTGCCGACCTGGGAAAACGTCCCGCGAAAGAGCGACCACCCGCAAAGTAGGCGCCCCGCGCCCGCGAAAACCGCCCTCACCCCTCGGATAGCTCGCAACAATGGCTCCGAACCGCGCCCCGAGCGCACGCCGCCCCGCCAGGCAGGACCGGGCGGGGCGGCGGAACGGGCTCTGAGGGACAAAGCGCACTACTTCAGAATATCGCGCTCATGCTCCATGATGTCCTCGTAATGGTCGATCTTGTAGTCGAGGCGACCCAGCGCGTCCTCAAGCTCGACGATGCGCCGGCGGATGTCCTCGCGCTGGCTCTGCAGGATGGCCTTGCGGCGTTCCATGGTCTCATCGCCACGATAGAAGAGATCCATGTATTCGGTGAGCGCCTCGATGGACATGCCCGCGTCGCGCATGCATTTGACGAACTCGACCGTCTTGCAGTTCGCCTCGTTGTAGTCGCGAATGCCGCTGGCATTGCGGGGGATGCCCTGGAGAATGCCGATGCGCTCGTAATAGCGAAGCGTGTCGGCGGAGATCCCGTAGCGTTTGCTTACTTCAGCGATCTTCATAGTGCTAAGTGCTCCTTGCAGTGCAGGTGAAACCAGCCCAGGAGGGCACCCCTATTAGACCACATAGAGTTAACTTCATGTCAAGTTTGACAGCCCAATTTTCTTAAGAAGCCCCCGCGTATGGATGCGTTTCGGCCCGAAAGCCGTCCAAGCGCGCCCTCTCAGGCCCCCATGCTCGCCTGAACCGCCGACCACAGGGAGAACGAGACCACCGCCAGCGCGACGATCACGATGCTCACGACCACCTTCGCCGCCACCGGCCACCCGGAGCGCCACATGAGCACAAGCCCCACGGGCCAGAAGACCACCAGCAGGAAGATGATCCAGAAGTTATCCTCGTACCATCGCTTGCCACCGGCCTCCTTGACGATGGCGTTGGCCTGCTCGCGGCTGCGCTGAGCCTTGTGAGTCCAGTCGCCAGCGCGGCGACCGCTCGAATCGTTTGCCATGGTAAGACCCCCTCTGCGTGAAGAAGCGCCCTCGGCGCGGGCTTTCGGCTCATGCTATCACCGAAAGGCTCATCGATGCCGAGGGCGCTCTTCCGTGGCCCAACCGTTACGGGCGACCGCCCGCGGTGCCTCCGCTAGCCCAGCTTCTGCTCGAGCAGCTCGTTGATCACCTTGGGGTTGCCCTGCCCCTTCATGGCCTTCATGCACTGGCCCACGAAGAATCCGATGAGGCCGGTCTTGCCGCCACGGTACTGCTCCACCTTGTCGGGGTTGGCGGCGAGCACCTCGTCCACCACCGCCTCGATGGCCCCGGTGTCGGACACCTGGCGCATGCCGCGCGCCTCCACGATGGCCGCCGGGTCGGCGTCGTCGGCGATTACCGCGGCGAAGACCTCCTTGGCCTGCTTGGACGAGATGGCGTCCTCGGCCACAAGCCCCACGAGCTCGAGCGCGCGGGCCGGCGTGAGGCGCGCGAACACCCCGTCGAAGCCGCTCGGCGCGCCGTCGGAGCCGTCGTGGGTGTTCACATAGCCCGTCGCGTCATTGATGACGAGGTTCGCGAGCGGCTTGGCCAGCCGGGCGGCGTCGCCTGCGGCCTGGGCCATGGCCTCGTCGAAGAAGGCCGCCGTGGCGCGGTGCTCCACGAGGTGGCGCGCGTCGTAGGCGGACAACCCGTACGCCTCGGCGTAGCGGGCCGCCTTCTCGTGCGGCAGCTCGGGCAGCTTAGCGCGGACGCCCTCGATGAACTCGTCGGTGAGGTCGTAAGGCGCCAGATCCGGCTCAGGGAACAGGCGGTAGTCGTCGGCGGTCTCCTTCACGCGCATGACGATGGTGCGCTTGGCGGACGGATCCCAGTGGCGCGTCTCCTGGTAGATGACGCCGCCCTCCTCAAGCACCTCGGCCTGACGGCAGATCTCGTAGGCCAAGCCGTCGTGGAGGTTCTTGAAGGAGTTCATGTTCTTGAGCTCGGTCTTGGTGCCCAGGCCCGTGGTGCCGCGGCGGCGCAGCGACACGTTGCCGTCGCAGCGCAGGCTTCCCTCCTCCATGGAGCAGTCGGAGATGCCGATGGCCAGGTAGATCTGGCGCAGCTTCTGCATGAACAGGCGCGCCTCCTCAGGCGTGCGCAGGTCGGGCTCGGTCACCAGCTCGATGAGCGGCGTGCCGGCGCGGTTGTAGTCCACGAGCGAGTGCGTGGCCCCGGCGATGCGACCCTCGCCGCCGCCGAGGTGCACCATCTTGCCGGCGTCCTCCTCCATGTGGATGCGCGTGATGCCCACGTGGGCCACATACCCGTCCTCGGTGCGGGTGACGTTGCCGCGCGACTCGCCGACGGCCACGCCGTCGAGGTCGATGCGCTCGCCCGCCGCCGGGCCGTCCACGTCCAGGTCCAGGTGCCCGCGCATGCAGAACGCGACGGGGCCCTGGGTGGTCTGGAAGTTCTTCGCCATGTCGGGGTACATGTAGTTCTTGCGGTAGAACATCGAGTGCTTCTCGATGTCGCAGTTGGTGGCCAGGCCCGCCAGCACGATGGACTCGATGGCCGCACGGTTGGGCACGGGAAGCGCCCCGGGCAGCCCCAGGCACACCGGGCAGGTGTGGGTGTTGGGCGCCGCGCCGAACTCCAGCTTGCAGCCGCAGAACATCTTGGTGTTGAGGGTGGTCAGTTCGGCGTGGATCTCCAGGCCGATGACGGCCTCCCAGTCGCGCAGGACCTCTTCCAGCTTCCTCACGGCTACTCACCGGCCTTTCCGTCAGCGAAGGCGGGGGCTACCGGCGCCGGCCCGAAGGCCAGCTCCAGCGCCGCGGCCGCCCGCAGCATGTTGGCGTCCTTGAAGGGCGGCGCGATGAGCTGCACGCCCACGGGCATCCCCGTGTCCGCGCCGAGCCCCACGGGCACGGACATGCCGCCGTTGCCCGCGATGTTGATGGAGATGGTGAACATGTCGGAGAGGTACATCTCCGTCGGGTCGCCGATCTCACCGAACTTGAAGGCGGTGCGCGGCGCCACCGGCGCGAGGATCACGTCTACCTTCTCATAGGCCTCCAGGTAGTCGCGCGTGATGAGGGTGCGCACCTGCTGGGCCGGGTAGTAGTAGCGATCGTAGACGCCGGCGGACAAGAGGTAGCTGCCGAGCATGATGCGACGGCGCGCCTCCGGCCCGAAGCCGTGCTCGCGGCTGGCCTCGTACTGGCTGCCGAGGTCGGAATGGCCCGGATCGCAGTAGCCGTAGCGCACCGAGTCGAAGCGCGCCAGGTTGGAGAAGGCCTCGCAGGGGCCGAGCACGTAGTAGGCGCTCATGGCGGCGCGGGCGTGGGGCAGCTCCACCTCCACGAGCTCGGCGCCGGCGGCCTCGAGCGCGGAGGCGGCGGCCTCCACCTTGGCCTTGACCTCAGGCGCGAGGCCCTCGGCCTCCAGGAACGCGGGCACGACGCCCACGCGCAGGCCGCGCGCGCCGTCGGCCAGGTTGGCCGTGAAGTCCACGTCGCACGGCTGGCTCGTGCAGTCCAGCTCGTCGCGGCCGACGATGGCGTTCAGGGCGAGCGCCGCGTCGGCCACCGAGCGGGCGAACGGGCCCACCTGGTCAAGCGAGCTGCCGAAGGCCACCACGCCGTAGCGCGAGACCATGCCGTAGGTGGGCTTGACTGCCACGATGCCGCAGAACGAGCCGGGCTGGCGGATGGAGCCGCCCGTGTCCGACCCGAGCGTCACCGGCACGAGGCCTGCGGCGACAGCCGCCGCGCTGCCGCCCGACGAGCCGCCGGGCACGCGCTCGAGGTCCCACGGGTTGCGCGTGGGGCCGAAGGCCGAGGTCTCGGTGGAGCTGCCGAAGGCGAACTCGTCCATGTTGAGCTTACCGATGGGCAGCGCGCCGGCGTCGAGCGTGCGCTGGACGCAGGTGGCCGTGTAGGGCGACACGTAGTCGCGCAACATGTTCGACGAGCAGGTGGTGCGCGTGCCCGTGAGGTTCATGTTGTCCTTGTAGCCCACCGGCACGCCGGCGAGCGGGCCCAGCTCAGCCAGGCGCCCCTCAGCCACGGCCGCATCCACACGCGCGGCGGCCTGGAGGGCCAGATCCTCGGTGACCTGGAGAAACGCGTGCACCGCCTCATCGGCGGCGGAGATGCGCTCCAAGGAGCCGCGCGCCACCTCGGCGGCGGAGAACTCCTTGGCCGCGAGCCCGGCCTGGATCTCGGCAACGGACATCTCCCCGAAGCTGCGAGCCATCAGCGGTCACCTCCCTCGCCGAGGATGGACGGGATGAGGAAGCTGCCGTCCTCCTGCTTGGGCGCGTTGGAGAGCGCCGTCTCCTGGGTGAAGCCGGCGCGCTCGACGTCATCGCGCATGACGTTGGAGAGGTCGCCGATGGGGTGGAAGGTGGGCTCGACCCCGTCGAGATCGTACTCGGTGATGGGCGCGAGGCTGTCGATGATGGCGTTGAGGTCGGCCGTCATGGTGACGACCTCCTCGGCAGACAGCCCGATGCGCGCGTACTCGGCGATGCCGCGCACGTCGTGTTCGGTGAGGTGTTGGGTCATGGAGAGCTGCCCCGCTTTCGTCGGTGGATTCAACCTGCTTATGATAGCAAAGGCGCGACGGAGCGGACGGGATCGGAGGCAGCCGGACGAGAATTCGCGGATGGTGACGCACGGCGGGGCACGGAGCTTCAACGGAGGCCGCCCGACGACGGAGCGAGACGGCAACGGAGGCCCGACGGATGGCAGCCCGCGCTCGCGCGCCGTGGTAGGATGGGGCATCCGATCGAACAGGAGGCGCCCATGGCCCTAACGTCCCCCTCCCTCCCCCTGCGCGCGAGCGCCGTCGTGTGCGCGCTTGCGCTGCCCATCGCGCTCGCCGGCTGCGCGCCGGCCGGGCCGGCATCCGACGTGCCGGCCGCAAGCGAGCCCGCCGCGTCCGCGACGAGCCTCACCGCCGGGCTCGAGCCCGACCGAGTGACGCCGACGTCCGAGCTGACCGAGGCCCAGGCTGACGCGCTGACCGACTTCTCCCTCACGTTGTTCAACGAGGCCTACGGCGGGCAGGGCGGCGCGCTGCTCTCACCGCTCTCCGTCGAGTACGCGCTGGCCATGACGGCCAACGGCGCGCGCGGCAATACCCTCGCCGAGATGGAGGACGTGCTCGGGCTGCCCGTGTCCGACCTGAACGACTGCCTGCACGCCTACGCCGCGTCGCTCGAGCCGCCCGAGGGCGCCGACGCGGAGAATGCCGAGCCGGCTGACGACGCGCTGCACCTGGCCAACTCGCTGTGGATCCGCGACGGCCTGGCCGTGGAGGAGCCCTTCCTCCAGGCCTGCGTCAACTACTATGACGCCGGCGTGTTCCAAGAGCCCTTCGACGCGTCCACCGTCGAGGCCATCAACGGCTGGGTGGACGAGCAGACCGACGGCATGATCGACCGCATCGTGGAGACCCTCGACCCGTCGATGGTCATGTGCTTGACGAACGCCGTGGCCTTCGACGGCGACTGGGAGACCCCCTATGAGGAGTCCCAGGTGGCCGACGACACCTTCACCCGTGGCGATGGCAGCGCCCAGACGCTCCCCTTCATGGGCTCGAGCGAGGGCCTCTACCTGGAGGGCGCCGACGCCACGGGCTTCGTCAAGCCCTACGCCGACGGCCGCTACTCCTTCGCCGCGCTCCTGCCGGCCGAAGGCACGACGCCCGGCCAGCTGCTCGCGTCCATGAGCGGATCGGAGCTGCGCGCGCTTCTGCGCGGCGCCTCCTTCGACGAGGTGCAGGCCCTCATGCCCAAGTTCGAGGACCGCTACGGCATCGAGCTGTCGGGCACGTTGGCGAAGATGGGCATGGCCGACGCCTTCGGCGCCAGCGCCGACTTCACCGGCATCAGCGCCGAGGGGAGCCTGGCCATCAGCGAGGTGGAGCACAAGGCCTTCGTATCGGTGGACGAGACCGGCACGCGCGCCGCGGCCGCCACGAACGTGGGAGTCCGCGTCACCTCGGCCATGCCGAGCGGCGAGCCCAAGACCGTGCGCCTCGATCGTCCCTTCGTCTACCTCATCATCGACAACAACCAGTGCGTCCCCGTCTTCATCGGCATCATGGACGGCGCCGAGTAACCCCGCCAGCCGCCAAGCCCCGAGGGCCCGAGCCTACCGCGGGTCCACGCCGCGCTCAGCGGCCGCTCGGGTTAGGGACTCCTCGGTGAGGGGCGCGCCGGCGGGCACGTACACGGCCAGGCAGGGGAAGCTCGGCTTGGCGGACAGGAGCGCGGCGGGGTCGTGCCCCTCGCGTGCGGCGAGGACGGCCGAGGCGGCGCGCACCGCCTCCTTCGAGAGGCCCGCGCGGCGCAGGGGCGACACGATGCCGCGCTCGGCGAGCGCCCGGAAGCCCGGGCGGCGCGCCGGGTCGTCGCTGCCGTTGGTGCCGTCCACGATGGGGATGCGCCCCGCCGGCGCGGGAACGCCCGCGCTGGCGCCGCCGGCGACTTCAACGGCCGCGCGGGCCGTGCCGCCCGCCGGCACGCCTGAGGCGCTCACCGGCCCGTCCTCCCACAGCCCCGCCTCCGCGTCGCGCTCCACCTGGGCACGGATGGCGTCGAAGATGAGCCCCTTGCAGCGATAGCACCGGTCGGGCGGGTTTGCGGCCACATCGGCATGGGCCAGCACGTCGAGGGCGATGGTCGTAAGCGGCACCCCCAGCGCCGCGGCGACGCGCTCGGCGTCGTCGCGCTCGAAGGCCGGCTGGAAGGCCGTGTCGACGCGATAGGCGCGCACGGCGCAGCCGGCCGCCCGGGCCGCCGCCAGCAGGTAGGCCGAGTCGCAGCCGCCCGAGAACGCCACCGCCAGCCGCGGCGTCCGCGCCAGGAAGCCGTCGAGCGGCTCGGCGCCCAGGCGCTGCCCCTCCCCTACGCCCGGCACGTCAGGCGCCAGCCGCGCTTCGCGATCTTCAGCCATCGCTCGCCCTCCCCTTTCTCGCTCCTCTTCCCCGAATGAAAAACGGGCGCCACCTAGGCGCCCGCCGTCCGCATGATCTGACGCGTGTTACACGTTGAACTTGAAGTGCATGACGTCACCGTCCTGCACCACGTAGTCCTTGCCCTCCTGGCGCAGCTTGCCGGCGTCGCGGCAGCCCTTCTCGCCGCCGAGGGCCACGTAGTCGTCGAAGGAGGCCGTCTCGGCCTTGATGAAGCCGCGCTCGAAGTCGGTATGGATGACGCCAGCGGCCTGGGGGGCCTTCGCACCCACGGGAATGGTCCAGGCGCGGGTCTCGGTCTCGCCGCTCGTGAAGTAGGACTGGAGCCCCAGCAGGCGGTAGGCCTCGTGGATGAGGCGGGCCAGGCCGCTCTCGGGCAGGCCGAGCGCCTCCAGGTACTCGCGCGCCTCCTCCGGATCCATCTCAGCCAGCTCGGCGATGTCGGCCTCCACCTTCGCGGAGATAGGCACGGGCACGCAGCCGTCGATCTCGGGCAGATCCGCCCCCACGGCATCCTCGTCCACGTTGGCGATGTAGAGCATCGGCTTCATGGTGAGCAGGTGCAGATCGTAGAGAGCCGCCACCTCGTCCTCGGACAGGCTCAGCGTGCGCACGCGATGGCCCTCGTTCAGCCCTGCGAGGGCCTTCTTGGCCGCCTCCAGCTTGGCGATGCCGGCCTTGTCGCGCTTAGCCTCCTTCTCCAGCCGCGGGATGGCCTTCTCCACCGTGGCGATGTCGGCCAGGATGAGCTCGGTCTTGATGGTGTCCACGTCCGAGAGCGGATCCACCTTGCCAGCCACGTGGGTCACGTCCGGGTCGGCGAAGAAGCGCACCACCTCGGCGATGGCGTCGGTCTCGCGAATGTTGGCGAGGAACTGGTTGCCCAGGCCCTCGCCCTGGGAGGCGCCGGCCACCAGCCCCGCGATATCCACGAACTCCACCGTGGCCGGGACGATCTTGGCCGGATGGTCGATGGCCGCCAGCGCGTCGAGCCGCGCGTCAGGCACCGGCACGATGCCCACGTTGGGCTCGATGGTGGCAAAGGGGTAGTTGGCCGCCAGGCCGCCTTTGTTGGTGAGCGCGGTGAACAGGGTGGACTTGCCCACGTTGGGCAGGCCGACGATGCCGATTGAGAGAGCCATGGGAATCCTTCGCTTACGTCGAGTTACCTTCTGGAGAGAATCCTACCGTAAAACAGAGGAAGAGCGCCCGACGAGGGCGCCCTTCCCAGGGAAAGCAGAGACAGCGCAGCGCGCTACATGGAGAAGAAGCCGAACTGCGCCGCCACGTAGGCCACCAGGATGATCACCACGAGCACCGGGGCGACGTACTTGATCATGACGGTCCAGGAACCGGCCATCGAGAACTTGGAGGAGACGCGCACCTCGTCGATGATGGCCTGGGGCTTGATGATCCAGCCGACGAACACGCAGGTGAGCAGCGCCACGATGGGCATGAGCACCGAGTTGGAGAAGAAGTCGGCCAAATCGAGCAGCGAAGAGCCCTCGCCGAGAGGCTCGATGAACGACAGCCCGTTGTAGCCCGCGTTCACGAGCGCGCCGGCGATGACCACAAAGGCGATGACGATGCCGAGGGCCTTGCCGCGCGTGCACTTCAGGCCGTCCTGCACGATGGACACGAGCGTCTCGGTGAGCGAGATGGCGCTCGTGAGCGCCGCGAACAGCACGAGCAGGAAGAACAGGAAGCCGATGATGGTGGCCATGCCGCCCATGTCGACGAACACGGTGGGCAAGGTGATGAACATGAGCGAGGGGCCCGCCTTCGTGGCCACGGCCTCGCCCGAGCCCATGGCCACGAAGGCCGCGGACACGATGAGCAGGCCGGCGATGAAGGACACGCCCAGGTCGAAGCAGCCGATACGCGCCACCGAGGAGGTGAGGTTGTCCTGCTTGCGCATGTAGGAGCCGTAGGTGATCATGATGCCCATGGCCAAAGACAGGCTGTAGAACATCTGCCCCAACGCACCGATGACCAGCTCCGGCGAGAACTTGCTGAAGTCCGGGGTCAGGTAGTACAGGGCGCCGTCGATGGCGCCGGGCATGGTAAGCGTGTAGAGCGCGATGCCGACGGCCATGACGATAAGGGCCGGCATCATGAACAGGTTGGCCTTCTCGATGCCGCCCTTGACGCCGAGCGCCACCACGACGAACACGACGGCCATGAAGACGAGCATCCAGATATAGCTCTCGAAGCTCGAGGTGATGAACCCGCTGAAGAAGTCGCCGCCGTCAGCAAGCGCCTCCGGGCCGTTGACCAGGTAGGCCGCCGTGTACTTGGTTACCCAGCCGCCGATGATGCAGTAGTAGGGCGTGATGATGAAGGGCACCGCCGAGGCCAGCACGCCGATGAAGGCGTATTTCTTGCCGAAGCTCTTGAAGGCGCCGATGGCGGACTGCCCCGTCTTGCGGCCAAGCGCCGTCTCCAGCAGGAGCAGCGACACGCCGAAGGTGAATACCAGCACCAGGTAGGTGAGCAGGAACGTGCCGCCGCCGTACTTGGCAGCCAGGTACGGGAAGCGCCACATGTTGCCCAGGCCCACCGCCGAGGCGGCTGCGGCCAGGATGAACGCCCACTTGCCAGACCAGCTGGCACGGGCGGGAGAATTCGTTTCCATAGTATCCCCTTCTCGAATTCCCCGGCGGAGACCGGCTCTCCCCGAGCCCGCAGCCTCCGCCGAAAACGTCCAATCGCTAACCGGGTGATTATACGCGCAGGCGCTTGCGTTGCCACGATGAGTTCGGGTGGCAGGCCGAACCGTCCGCGAGCGGGCGATCCGATGCGAGCCTGGAGAGGAGCACGGCGCGTCGGGAAGTGCGCTACAGCGCGCCCGCCTCCGAAAAAGGGCGCCGCTACCGCAAATACGGTCGGTTATGCACCCGCCGGAGCCGGCAGACGGCGGACTGAAGCGAGGCAGGCCGGCAAAATCCCAGGTCGCGAAAAGCGCCGACAGGGCTGTGGGCGCCGGGGCGAACTTATCGAGTGCAAAACCGCGCGAATTTGCAGAGAAGGGCCGCCATTCCAAGGTCGGCACGCAGCCAGCCCGAGCAGCGCATGGCCAGATACGAGCAGGCGCCCGCACGAGGGCGGGCGCCTGGCTAGAGGGAGAGACGCCGGGGAGGGGGATCCGGCAGCTCCCAGGGAGGGGCGTTAGAGACACATGCCGGGGAGATGCTCTGCGCTCCCCGGGAGACGGGCTACTCTGCCTTGGGGCGCAGCGGCAGGAACTTGAGGCCCAGGAGGAAGACGAGGACGGCGAGGGCGACGACGCCGGCGCACACGCCCCACTCGATGGGGGCCGGCCAGTAGACCATGCCCTGGTAGGCGCCGGCCATGCCGGACTCCCAGCTGGTGACGGTCATGGGGGTCACCGGGCCGGCCAGGTCGAGGGAGGGCAGCTGGAAGCCGCCCACGAGCAGCTGCACGCGCTTGCAGAGGATGGCCAGGACGGCGGCCGCGCTCGCCGCCACGAGCAGCGGGGTGGTGCGCAGGGAGGGCGTGAAGCAGACGACGGCCGCGGCCACGCAGAGCACGACCTCGCCCCAGAAGAAGGGCGCGAGCGGGCCGGACACGAGCATCTCAACGACCGCCAGGCCCTCGCCCCCGGGGAAGGCCTCCGTGAGCAGGTCGCAGCCGAAGAAGTAGAGGTCCACCACGACGAAGGCGCCGAGCAGCTTGGCGAGGCGCGCGAGCTGCGCCTGCTCGAGGGCCAGGTAGCCCGCGCGGCGCAGGGCGGCGGCCACGCAGATCACGAGGCCGGTGCCGCACACGAGGGCGGACGACACGAACCAGGGCGCGAGGAGCGCCGTGTGCCACATCTCGCGGCCCTGCTGCAGGCCGAAGATCCAGGCGGTGACACTGTGCACGAGCACGGCGCACACGAGCGCGACCACGCTGATGACGCGCAGGGCCGTGTGCGAGACCTTGCCGGCCTCGGCCCGCACCTGGGCCCAGAGGTAGGCGCAGGACAGGATCAGGTAGGTCGCCAGCACGATGATGTCCCACATGAGCGGCGAGCCCAGGTTGGAGTAGGCGAACAGCTCCCACACGCGCAGGGGCTGCCCCAGGTCGACCACCACGAAGCCGATCGCGGCCACCGTGGCCGCGATCGAGCTCATGACGGCCACCTTGGAGATGCCGCCGAAGCCCCTGATCCCGAAGGCCTTGGGCACCGACGAGATGATGAGGCCGCCGGCCGAGAGGCCCACGAAGAACATGAACATGGTGATGTAGAGGCCCCAGGAGTCCAGGTTGCGCATGGCGGTCTGCGCCATGCCGCCCGTGAGCTGCATGCCCCAGAGCACGATGCCGATCACGGTCAGGATGCCGGCGATCGCGATCCCCGCGTTGAGGCCCTTCCCGCCCCAGGCGGCCGCCCGGGCGCCGGCGGCCTCGCGCGCCTTGGGCGCCGCGGCCGGGTTGAAGTCGTCGTCCACGACGGCGACGGATTCGAGTTCAGTCATGAGAAGTCTCCTTCGGAGGAGGCGCGCCCACGCAAGCCGCGGGCGCGCCGCGCGGTTACACCAGGTAGTACACGGAGGGGTTCGTGCCCTTCTCGGGCAGCAGCTGCTTCTTGCTGCGCGCGGCTATCATCTGAGACACCTCGCTCTGCGGGTCGTCCAGATCCCCCCAGATGCGCGCACGGGCGGGGCAGGCGCCCACGCAGGCCGGCTCCTGGCCCTTCGCCACGCGCTGGTAGCACATGGTGCACTTCTCAACCGTGTGCTTCTGATGCGCGGGCACGTCCTCGTCTCCCAGGTCCATGCCCAGCATGAACTGGGGCTCCTCCCAGTTGAAGGAGCGCACGCCGGTGTAGGGGCAGGCGGCGACGCACATGCGGCAGCCGATGCACTTCTCCACGTCCTGACGCACGATGCCCGTCTCCGGGTCGCGGTAGGTGGCGCCCACCGGGCACACCTTGGCGCAGGCGGGGTTCTCGCAGTGCTGGCAGTTCACCGGCACGTACTCGATGGTCGAGTTCGGGAACTCCCCGGCGGGGATGTCCATCTCGGCCCCGCCGTCGGTGAGGATGCGGTTCCACCACATCTCGTCGGGCAGGTTGTTCTCTATCTTGCAGGCCACCGAGCAGGTATGGCACCCGATGCAGCGCTGCTGGTCAATGGCGAATCCGTAATGCATGGCTTGCTCCCTACTTCTTCCGGACGTCGACGCGGGTGTCGTAGAAATTGAAGGCGACGGACCACTCGTCGTGGTCGGGGTACGTCAGCTCCTGATAGCCGCCCTCGATGAACTGGTCACGCTGCCAGCCCTTCGGCATGCGGCTCACGCCCGCCGGCAGGCTCGGGTCGATGACGCACTCCACCACCATGTGGCCGCGGTCGTTGAACACCTCCACGACATCTCCCGACGCGATGCCGCGCTCAGCGGCGTCCGGCGCGCTGATCTTGTACACCGGCTTGGGGTCGAGCTCTTTGAGCAGCGGCGAGTTGAACCACTGGGAATGGGTGCGCCAGCGCGAGTGCTCCTGGTAGAACACGATGGGGAACTTCTTGGCCGCCTCGCTGTTCTCGGACACCTCGGCGGACTCCTGGTAGTACACCAGGTGCTCCTTGGGGAAGCGCGCCTTCACGTCCTGGCCGTAGGCCACGCGGGGCGCCGGCTTCTCGGTGTAGAGCTGCGCCAGGCCCGACTTGGTGGGGAACTTGGCGCGGCCGACGATGCCGGGCTTGCCGGGGATCACCGTCAGGTCGATGTAGCCCTCCTCGCGCAGGCGCTCAAGCGTGACGCCGGCCTTCTGGCAGGACTCGTTCTTGAGCAGCGCGGTGGCATAGGTCTCGAAGGTGGCACTCTCAGGGAAAGCGGCCTCCAGGCCCATGGCGCGGCCGATGAGGCTGGCGATCTCCACGTCGTCCTTGGCCTCGTAGAGCGGCTCGATCACCTTGTCCTGATGCACGATGTAGGGCAGGTTGTGCGCCTTGCGGAAGTCCTCGTTCTCATAGAACGACGCGGCGGGCAGCACGATGTCGGCATGGCGGGCGGTGTCGGTCATCTCCATGTCCATCGCCAGGATGAAGTCGAGGTTGGGGATGATCTTGGTGAGGTAGTTGTTCTGGGCGGGCCAGTTGCTCACCGAGTTGGAGATGATGGAGACGAGCGCCTTCATCGGGTACGGCTCGCCGTGAAGCTCCTGGGTCTCCACCACCTGGTGCAGCATGGTCATGGGGAAGGTGGTGGCCATGCCCTTGAAGCCCTTGGCAGCCCAGAGGCCCGTGAGGTTGAGCGAGAGCGCGGTGTTCAGGAAGATGCCCGTGAAGCCGGCGCCGTCGCGGCCGACCTGGCCGGTGAGGGACAGCAGGATGGCGATGGCCCAGCAGGACTGGTAGCCGTTGGCGTAGTGGTCCATGCCGAAGGAGATGTTGACGGACGCCGCCTTGGCGCCGGCCAGCTCCTCGGCCAGGTAGACGATGTCCTCCTCCTTCATGCCGCACACGCGGGCCGCGTCGGCCACGGTGTACTCATCGATGCGCTCCTTGAGCAGCGTGTAGGACGTGGTGCACGGGATGCCCTGCACGTCGAAGCGACCCTCGAGCGCGGGGCTTGCGGCCGCGCCGTAGAGCGCTGCGGCGCCGGAGGCCTCGTCCCACACGTAGGCCGGATCGTCCTCGCCCTCGGCCACGGCCTCGAAGTCGCTCTTGTGGAGCAGCAGGCCCGTGTCGTCGCGCACGAGGAAGGGCGCGGTGGAGCGCTTGGCGATGAACTCGTCATCCTGCAGGCCGTTGGCCAGGATGTGGTTGGCCATGGCCAGCGCCAGGTAGCCGTCGGTGGTGGGCTTGATGGCGAAGTACTCGTCGGACTTGTGCGCCGTGGCCGACTTCACCGGGTCGATGGTGATGATCTTGGTGCCCTGCTCCTTGGCGCGCTGCATCCAGCGCCAGTTCTGCGGCGTGGAGTGCACGGGGTTGGAGCCCCAGATGAAGATGTGGGAGGAGTCGAGCACGCTCTTGGCCTCGTTGGCGAAGTACATGAGGCCGGTGCCGAGCACGCGGTCGATGCCGTAGCCGGTGGACAGGTCGTTCATACCCGCGGGCTTCGAGACGCCGAGCATGCCGCCCAGGCGGTTGAAGATGCCGGTCTGGCCCTGGATCTCGCCGTAGTTGCCGGTGCCGAAGTCGAAGGCGATGGCCTTCGGGCCGTATTCGTCGATGATGGCCTGGAAATGCGAGGCGATGTCGCTGATAGCCTCGTCCCAGCTGATGCGCTCCCACTGGCCGGCGCCGCGCTCGGTGCCCTCCACGCGACGCATCGGGTACTTGATGCGCTCGGGGCTGTAGATGCGGTGCATGTAGGACATGCCGCGCAGGCAGCTGCCGCGGTACAGGTCCTCGCCGTAGTCGGCCGGCGTGAGCTTGACGAGCTTGCCGTCGCGCACGTGCGCCTGGTAGCGGCAGGACTGCATGCAGTTCGAGCGGCAGACGCCGTAGCCGACGACGTCAGCACCCGCGGGAGCCGCGGCGTCCTGAGCCGCCAGCGCCGTGAGCGCAGGCGTCGCGGCAGCCGTCACGGCAGCCGCACCGGCCACCGCGCCCGTCGCCTTGAGGAAGCTGCGGCGCGTGAGAGCGCGCTGCGGCACGTTCGATGTGGACATTTCTCCTCCTTGCGTGATCAGCGGAGAAGCCACCCTTCCCTCCCGGAGGGCGGACGCCGGGCCGTCGCCCGAGCGCCCATCGGCTGCTCTCCCCCTATCGTCTCCTGAGAATCGGCCGATCCTGATGAGGGGCATATTATCATAGTTAATTAGTTCAATGCAATCATTCTTTGACGATTTTATGACGAAAAAAAGCCTCGCCGCGAAATGCGACGAGGCTGTGTTAGCGCAACGTGATCAGAGCCGCGCCAGCGCAGGCCGGATGCGGCGCGGCGCGCGGGCGGGCGCAGGTTGGGCGCCCCCCTAGTCCTCCAGGATCTTGCCCAGGTCGAAGCCGTCGGCCAGGCCGCTGGGGGCCAGCAGGATGCCGCGCCCCTCGCGCGCGCCCTCGTAGGCCAGGTTCATGGCGCGCAGCTTCATGGCCACGGGCTTGCGCTCGTACACCTCGGCGGCCTCGACGAACATCTCGGAGATGTCCTTCTCCACCTCGGCCAGGATGGTGCGCGCATTGCGCTCGCGCTCCGCCTGGGCCTCCTTCGACAGCGCGTCCTCCAGCTCGGGCGGCACCTTCACGTCGCGAATCTCCACCGACATCACGGTGATGCCCCACTCCTCGCACTTAGCGCCCATGACCTCTTGCAACTCGCGATCGATCTGCTTGCGACGCAGGGAGAGATCAGCCAGGTTCACCTGGCCGATGGCGTCGCGCATGGCCGTCTGCGCGCTGCGCAGCACCGCCCGGGGGTAGTTCTCCACCTCCAGGCAGGCCTTCTGCGCGTCCCACACCATCCAGAACAGGATGGCGTCCACGTCCACCGGCACGAGATCGGCGGTGAGCGCCGCCTCGGCCGCGAACGACGAGTTCATGACGCGGGTATCCACGTGCATGGCGGCATAGTCGACAAGGGGCGCCACCACGTAGGGCCCCGGCCCGGCGATGCGATGGAAGCGCCCGAGCCGAAGGATGGCCACGCGCTCCCACTGGGGTGCCACGCGCACCGCGCCGGCCAGCGCGAGCCCCACGAGCACCGCCACGACGGCCGTGAGCGCGCCGACCGACCCGACGACAGCCATCCAGGCCCCCGTCGCCACGCCCGCGCCCACGGCGAAGAGCGCGAGCGCGAACAGGTAGACGCCCACGCGCGTGGCCTCGTTGTCTGACACCTCGGTGGCCTCGACCGGCCGCGGCGGCTGCGCGGGCGCGCCGGCGCGCCTTCCCCTCAAGCTGAATCCCATGACGTCACCTTTCCGCTGCCCGAAGGCGGCTCTCCACCAGCTTCGCGATGTCCTCCCGCGGCACGCCCAGCTCGCGGCATTGGAGGATGAACGAGTCGGCGAGCGATTCGGCGGCGCTGCCCGCGGCCTGCTCCTGCTGGAGGTAGCCGTCGTGGGCGAAGGTGCCGCGCCCGCGCTGGGAGATGATGTAGCCGTCGCGCTCGATGTCCTGGTAGACGCGGCTGACGGTGTTGTAGTTGATGCCCAAGTCCACGGCCAGCTGGCGCATGGTGGGCAGCTTGTCGCCCGGGGCGAAGACCCCCGACGTGATGAGGTAGATGAGGCGGTTGCGCAGCTGCAGCCAGATGGGGATGCCGCTGTCCTCGTCGATGGTCATGTGCATGAGGTTTTCCTGCTCTACCAAAACGCGCCCCTACCTGCCTTTCTCAGACGAAGCTCAACACGAGCGGAGCCATGACGGCCGCGGCCACCACGCACCAGCGCAGCGCCAGCCCGCCGACGAGCACACCGCAGGCCGACGCGAGCATAGCCGCCGGCCGCGCGCGGCCGATGCGCCGCCCCGCGCCGTGCAGCCCCAGCGGAACGGCGATGCCCGCCCCCACCACGCCGCTCCAGAACACAGGAGCGAGCGCGCCGGTAAGCAGCAGCGCGCAGGAGGCGCGCGCCCACTCCGTGGAGAGGCCCCGGCTGACCAAGAATAGCGCAAGCGCCGCCAGCTCGACATAGGCAAGCGTCCTACCGAGGTGCCAGAGGGCGCCTGCGGCGGCCTCGCGCGTGCGCTCGTCGAGCCCCGGGGCCGGAGCGAGCACGGCAGCCGCCACGGCAAGCGCCGTGCCGCAGGACAGCGACGAAGCCGCGAACAGCACGGTCAGCCACGGGGTGCGCCAGAAGTCGACGGCCACCGCGTCAGCCAGGAGCAGCGCCGAGTAGGCCATCACGCCCACTGCGGCGACGAGTCCCGCGATGACGCAGCCCCAAGCCGCAGCCGGGGTGCGTAGGCGAGGGACGAATCCCATGACGGCCACGGCTCCGCTCGTCGCGATAAGGGCGACCACGAGCCACGCGCCGACGGCCATCACCGTGCGTGGCGGCTGGATCAGGACGCGGGCCGCGGCATCGAGGCTTCCCAGGTCGGCCAGGAGCATGAGCGCCGCTGCCATGACGACAAGCGGGGCTAGCGCGAGGGCCGGCTGCACGCCGTGGACGACGACCCTCGTGCGCGACGTAGGGCGCCACGCGTCCCAGAGGCACGCACCGGCCGCCACCGCGAAGGCGCCCGCCCCCGTGCCGGCCAGAAAGAGATAGCCCACGATGAGCCCGCCGAAGACCACGCCCCTCCCCCTCTCGCGCTCGACGCCCACCTCGGCGCCTTCTCCGCGCGCACGGCCCCCTCGCCGGCGCTTCGCGGCCATTGTAGCATCTTTGTCATAGTCGAATAGTTCAAAGCGCCCGCGCGGCCACTCGGCGCGTGAACACCGTCCCTCAGCCAGCAGCCTGCGGGCACGCAGACCCCCAACACGCGGCCGTCCCGGCACCAAGGGTGACTGGGCGCCGGGGCGAGCCCCCCCAGGGACGCCCCGAGGACTCGCCGCCACTTCTCGGCGCGCCGATGGCACAGAATCGCAGTTTGGTACGGTTGAAGCCGCCCGACCCCGCAAGATGATCAGAGACGAAAAATCGCGACCTGGGGAAACGCAGCCGGATGCAGGCCCCGCCGGGCAAAACCGGCTCCTGCGGGAGCGTCGCACCGTACCAAACTGCGATTCCGTGCCATCCTGGGGCGAAAACGTGGCAGTGCGCGCCTGCCGTGTTACACCAGGCGCGCAGGATCAACGGCGGCGAGGTGGCCGTCGCGGGTCTCAAAGAGGCTCAGGCGCCGGTCGCGGCTCTCGTAGAGCAGCCAGAAGGCCGCAAGCGCGCCGGAGCGGCCCGGCGTCGTGCCGCACGCTGTGCGATCGGATGCCGCAGGATCCGCGACGACGCGCTCAGATGCCGCCCAAGGGCCGGCCGCGGCGCGCGCGTCCTCCCAGCCGGAGGCGGGCACAACGCAGGCCGCGATCGCCGGAGCAGGCGCGCATGCCTCCGCGTCACCCCACATCGAGCCCGCAGCAGTCGGCGCGGCGGCGCGGGCCGCGTAGCGCGAGTAGTCCACGTAGCGCACGCCCATCAGCATTCCCCTCCCTCTGGCACGCCGCCCGATTCGACGGGCGCTCCTCCCACGCCAGGCGTCGGCGCGTCCTCGGCGAAGCACGGCCACGGCGCTCGCTCCCAGGCGTCGCCGCCGGCGAGCAGGCGTCCCACGACGCCCTCGTAGGCGACGCGCCAGAACACGAGCCCCTGGGCCGGCGCGTTCTCGCCGGCGGCCGAACGGTCGCGCGCGGCAAGCACCTCGGCCGTCCAGCCCGGATCACGGCGCCCAAGCCCCACCGCCACGAGCGTCCCCACCATGGTGCGTACCATGGAGTGCAGAAACGCGTTGCCGACGACGCGAACGACCACGACGGGCTCCCCCGCTACCTCGCCCGGCTCCACCGTCACCTCGCGCACGAACCGCGTGGTGGGCTTGCCCACGGCCGAAGCGGCCAGGCAGAAGCTCTTGAAGTCATGCTCGCCCACCAGATGAGCGGCTGCGGCGCGCATGGCGCCGAGGTCAAGCGGCTTGCCCACGACCCAAGCGCGCTCGGCGAACAGCACCGGGCGGAACGGCTCAGTGAACAGCAGGTAGCGATACTCGCGCTCCACCGCGTCGAAGCGCGCGGAGAACCCGCGCGGCGCAGCGACGACCCGACTCACGGCCATGCGGTCGTCCACGAGCGCGTTGAGGGAGCGCTGGAAGCTGCGCGCCGTGCGTCCGGCCAGCTCGGCGGCGTCGGCGTCGAAGCTCACCACCTGGCCGCGCGCGTGCACGCCGGCATCGGTGCGGCCAGCGCAGACGGTGGGCACCTCGCGGCGCAGCAGCACGGAGAGCGCCCGCTCCAGCTCTCCCTGCACGGTGAGCTGGCCCGGCTGACGCGCGAACCCGGCGAAGGGCGCGCCGTCATAGGCTACGGCCAGGGCGAACGAGGCGTCCCGCGGGCATGCGGCGGCACGCTCGGCGAGCGAGGGGCGCACCGGGGCACCCGATGCGACGCTATGGGCGGATGCACGATCCGTCAAGGGATTCTCCTTCGTGACCTCCGCCCGAGGGGCGAAGGCAGCAGGCTGCGTTTCAGTGGTTCGTTAAGCTCAAGGCTTGCTCATTGTACCGCAAAGGAGCGCAGGCGAGGAAGTCCCCGCCTCTCGACGGGAAAACACGGCATCTCAGGGCGAGCGGAGCGCGCCGGCGTCCCAGAGGGGGATCGACGAGATGCCGCCAGGCGGGCTTTTACCGTCCTCCACCCCGAGCGAGGCGCCCGTAGGCGGCCCAGGACACGCAAGGCCCCCTCACGCCAGAGCGCGCCCCTCGAACCGGGGCCGCCGACGGCGCCGGAACGCCCTTCAGGCCACCCGGAACGCCCCTCCCAGCCGCCGTCAGCACGCCCGCGCGCGCCGCCATCAACCGCCCAGGATGGCGGCGACGGCTCCGCGGCCCGCCCCACCTCGCCCCGTCGCCAAGCCACGCGGTAACGTGAGAGGGGGCCGCCGGCTCCCCGCCAGCGGCCCCCTCGCGATCAGCGTCTGACGACAGCGCCCCTAGGCGATCATCACGGATCGACCGAAGAGCTCCTGGATCTCCGAGCGCATCACCGCCGAACGGGCGTCTACCGTCACCGGCAGCTCAGCACGGAAGCGGCGGCCGTCGGCCTGGTTCACGAACAGCACCACGCCATCGCGCCCCGGGTAGGACTGGAGGATCCGATTGAGCCGCAGCGACTTCGTCTGGTTGAACTCGGCCGAGGACACGCGCAGCTCCAGGTGGGCAGGCAGCGCGTCCTCCTCCCGCAGCTCGACGGCCTCCATCTCGAAGGCCATGATCTGGCTGCCGCGGTCGTTGACCTCGAACTTGCCCTTCACCTTCACGATGGCGTCATCCTGGATGGCCGCGGCGTTCTCGTCGTACTTGAAGCAGATGCACTCCACGTGGCCCGTCGTATCCTCCAGCGTGAAGGTGGCCATCTTGGTGCCGCGCTTCGTCAGCTTGACCACCACGTTGGACACCATGCCCACGAACACGGCCGACTTGATCTCCTTGGTGCGCTCGGCCAGGTCGGCCAGGGCGAACTTCGTCATGCGGGAGAGCAGGCCCTCGTAGGGCTGCAGCGGATGCTCGGACACGTAGATGCCCATGATCTCCTTCTCGTAGGTCAGCTTCGTGCGCTTGTCCCACTCCACGCCGTCAGGATCGGGCACCTCCTCCTGGAAGCCCGAGTCGGCGTCGTCGGCGAACAGGTCGAACATCGACACCTGGCCGGCGTCGCGGTCCTTCTGGCGCTTGGCCGCGCCCTCGAGCAGCGGGGTGTCCTCCACGAAGTGCATCATCTGCTTGCGCGTGTAGCCGGTCGAGTCGAAGGCGCCGCCCTTGATGAGCGCCTCCAGGGTCTTGCGGTTGTAGGCCTTGGTGTCCACGCGGTTCACGAAGTCGTGCAGCGACGAGAACGGGCCGTTGGCCTCACGCTCGGCGATGATGGCGTCGGCCACGGACTGGCCCACGCCGCGCACGCCCACCAATCCGAAGCGAATGCCCTCCGCGACGGGGGTGAACTCCGCGCGCGACGAGTTGATGTCCGGGGGCAGCACCGGGGTGCCGTTGTGGTTGCAGCTGGAGATGTAGCGGATGAGCCGGTCGGTGTTGCCCATGTAGCTGGTGAGCACCGCGGCCATGAAGTCGTTCGGGTAGTGGGCCTTCAGGTAGGCCGTGCGCATCACCAGGATGGCGTAGGCGGCCGAGTGGGACTTGTTGAAGGCGTACTTCGCGAACTTCTCGGCGTCATCCCAGATGCGCTCGGCGATCTCCAGCGCGAAGCCGTTCTGCACCGCGCCGTTGTTCCAGTCCTCCTGGAGCTGGCGCATGACGTCGATCTTCTTCTTGCCCATGGCCTTGCGCAGCTTGTCGGCTTTGCCGGCGGAGAAGCCGGACATGGCCATGGACACCTGCATGATCTGCTCCTGGTAGACCATGGTGCCGAAGGTCTCCTCCAGGATGGGGCGCAGGCGATCGTCGTAGTAGTGGGCCGGCGTCTTGCCGCTGGCCACCTGGATGTAGTCCTCCACCATGCCGGACTCGAGCGGGCCTGGGCGGTTGAGCGCGATGGAGGCCACGACGTCGGAGAAGCGCGTGGGGGGCAGGCGCTTGAACAGGCTCACGTACAGCGCACCCTCCACCTGGAACAGGCCGTCCATGTTGCCCGACTGCATGAGCTTGAAGGCCAGCTCGTCGTCGGTGGGAATCTCCTCGGGGACGATCTTCTCGCCCGTGCGCTCCTCGATGTTGCGGCACGCGATGGACAGCACGTCCAAGGTGCGCAGGCCCAGGAAGTCCATCTTCAGCAGGCCCAGGTCAGGCGTGTAGTGGCCGTCGTACTGGGTGATGATGCCGCCGCCCTTGGTGTCACGTTTCATGGGCACGTGGTCGCTCATGGGATCGCGGCAGATGATGGTGGCGCAGGCGTGCACGCCCTCGCCGCGCACATGGCCCTCGATGGAGCGAGCCGCGTCGATGATGGTCTTCACGTCCGGGTCGGTGTCGTAGGCCTTCTTGAGGTCGGGGTTGGTGTCGAGGGCCTTGTCGATGGTGATGCCCAGCTCGTCGCCGATCATCTTGCAGATGCGGTCGCCCAGGCCGAAGGCAGCCTTGCGGGCGTCGTCGGCGGAGAGCCCGGCCCCCAGCTGCAGGGTGCCCGAGAGCACGCGGGCCGTGTCGCGCACGGCGTTCTTGGCCTGGAGCGTGCCGAAGGTGATCACCTGGGACACGTGATCCTCGCCGTAGACGTCCTTGATGTGCTGGATCACCTCTTCGCGACGACCCTGCTCGAAGTCGACGTCGATATCGGGCATCTCCACGCGCTCGGGCGAGAGGAAGCGCTCGAACAGCAGGCCGTTGCTCAGCGGATCGAGGTCGGTGATGCCCATGGCGTAGGCCACGATGGCGCCAGCGGCCGAGCCACGGCCCGGGCCCACGCCGATGCCCTGGGAGCGGGCCCACTCGATGTACTCCTGCACGATGAGGAAGTACGCCGGGAAGCCCTGCTGGATGATGATGCCCATCTCGTAGTCGGCACGCTCCTGGGCCTCGGCGGGCACCGGGTCGCCATAGCGCTTGACGAGGCCCTCTTGCACGCGCTTGCGGAACCACGACTCCTCGGTCTCGCCCTCAGGCAGGGGAAAGCGCGGCAGGATGGAGTCGCGCTCAAGCACCACGTCGCACTTCGCAGCCAGCTCCACGGTGTTGTCGCAGGCCTCGGGGAAGTCGGCGAGCGCCGCGCGCATCTCCTCCTCGGTCTTCATGTAGAACTGGTCGTTCTCGAACTTCATGCGCTTCTCGTCGTTGATGAGGGAGCCGGTGCCGATGCACAGCATGATGTCCTGGGCGCGCGCGTCTTCCTTGGTGAGGTAGTGGAAGTCGTTGGTGGCGATGGTCTTGAGGCCGGCCTCGTGGGCCACGCGGGTGAGTTGGTGGTTCAGCTCGTTCTGGGTGAGGCCCGCGTCGGTGCGCAGGCCTTGGTCCTGCAGCTCGATGTAGAAGTCGCCCTCGTCGAAGCAGCTGGCGAACTTCCGGGCCCACTCGACGGCGTCCTCGAAGCGGCGGTCGTCGAGCAGCTTGGGGATGATGCCGGCGATGCAGGCCGACGAGCCGATGATGCCGTGGCCGTACTTCTGCAGCATGGAGAAGGTGGTGCGCGGCTTGTAGTAGAAGTTGTCCACGTGGGACTCGCTCACGAGCTTCAGCAGGTTGTGGTAGCCCTCGTTGTTCTTCGCCAGCAGCAGCAGGTGGTAGAGCCGGGGCTTCACGTCCTTGCGCAGGGACTCGTCGGTGGTGAAGTACACCTCGCAGCCGAAGATGGGCTTCACGCGCTTGCCCGTCTCGGCCTCCACCGCGTCGCAGGCGTCGGAGAGCTCCACCATGCCGGACATGACGCCGTGGTCGGTGACGGCCACCGCCGGCATGTCCAGGTCGGCGGCACGACGCACCATGTCCTTGATGTGCGTGAGGCCGTCGAGCAGGGAGTACTCGGTATGGTTGTGCAAGTGGACGAATGCCATGGATGCGCCTCGCAGGTGATCAGGGCGCCGGGATGCGTTTGGGGGAGGTGTGGCGCAGGGGGATTTTTCGGTAAGCCATGATACCAGCAAAGCCGCTCCCCCGCCCCCGAACAAACCATGGAGATTGGACGAAGCCGAGGAGCGTCCAGAACTACCCGCCCGTTAAACTCTGAATCAATTGAGCAGAGGGGGAAACGTTTGAACTAATCAGCCCAGCCACCCACAGTCGGAGGCAATGTGTCGCAACACCTCGAGACCGTCCCCTGCCCCCCCGAATTCCCCGATCGCAACTGTGCAGGAAAAGCTTTGTCATCACGTAGACGAACGATACGCTGGATGGTATTTTGCCTATGAGAGTCGCTCAGCACAGGGAAATTTGCGTTCACTTATACCGAACCATCCGATCGAGAATAAAGATCAAGTCAGGAGCATCGTCGATGGGCCAGCCGACATTTCAATGGATTCCCGTCTACAAAGTCATTGCCGAGGAAATCCAAAAGAGGAATACCCCTCGCGGCCGCGAAGAGCTGCTCGACATCTGTGCCGAGTGTCTGGGAAAAGATGACTGGGAGTACGTTGACCCGCTTGCAATATTCCTTGCGTTCAATCGCTCCGGGAAAAACAACAATCTGCAGCGCGCGAAGCAAATTCGCTCTCTCATGAAGGCGTTCGAAATTGAGCTCCCCTTCGATGACGACCTAAGCGGCATCCCAACAACTTACCAGCGGTTCGGCATAATAGCCCACAATGCCGACGATGCCGAAAAGAGCTGGGATCTCTTCGGTCTTATCCTCAATGGGGATGACCAGATATTGGAAAACGAATCATTCCTTGAAATGATGGATCAGGTAGCTGCATTTAACGGCAACAGGCATTTTAACGATCTTACAAAAATCCTGTATATGATTAACCCCCGCGTTTTCTTTCCCCTCCACCACTCCAACAACGATTTGGTCAGAGATCGTTATGGAGTGGACTGCAGAATTATCCATCATTCGGCAAAGGGATACGCTGAGTTCATTAAGCAGCTCAAAGATGCCCCCGCTGAAAAGTTCTGGCTCCTATCTAACTCAGCTGATCCCCACCTCGGCAATGGCATCAATGCTCAGATAGATCCCGAATCGCCCTCAGCCTCCCGAGCTCCACAAGGTAGGAACATCATTTTGTATGGCCCTCCCGGCACCGGCAAGACCTACAGTGTGCCAGCAGCCGCGTGGCTCATAGCTAATGGAAAAGAATGCTCTCTCGACAGCCTTCGTGACCTTTCCCCGGAAGATCACGAAGCAGCTAAACAATGGTATAATGCGCAGCTACAAAAGCCCGATGGACAGATCGCCTTCACCACCTTTCATCAATCATATGGCTATGAGGAATTCATTGAGGGCATTCGTCCCGTCATTGCCGAAGAGAGCCCCGAAAGCGACGGCAGTTTGTCCTATTGCCACGAAGACGGCATTTTCAAATCTTTTTGCAAGCGGGCTTCTCAGCCCATTGTCTTAGGAGGGGCCGAACGCCTCGGGCTCAACAGCAATCCAACCGTGTGGAAGGTGTCGCTCGACGGCACCGGGCCTAACCCCATTCGCGCCGACTGCCTCGAAAACGGCCACATCCGCATCGGATGGGACGAGTACGGCCCTGTCATCACCGACGGGATAGACTACAAGCACGGCGGCAAGGGAATACTCAACTACTTCACAAACGTCATGCGTTCGGGCGACATTGTGCTCTCATGCTACTCTGCCACGACTGTCGACGCAATCGGCGTTATAACTGGCGACGCTGAATGGCACGAGGAGTATGATCGCCTCAAACGGCAGCGAGAGGTGAATTGGCTCGTAAAGGACCTCTCCCTCAATATCGTCGAGCAATTCAACGCGCCCACCATGACGCTCTCGACTATCTACCGCTCAAAGGTAAGCGCCGGGGACATTTTGAAGGTTGTCGAGAGAGAAAGCGGTGGTGAGATAGCATCACCTAATGACAATTCGTATATCTTTGTTATTGACGAGATTAACCGCGGAAATATCTCCAAGATATTCGGAGAGCTCATCACTCTTATTGAAGAGTCGAAACGAGCAGGCCTCGCCGATGAACAGCGAGCTGTCCTCCCTTACACCAAGGAGGTCTTCTCAGTCCCTGCAAACGTCACTATTCTTGGCACCATGAACATGGCAGATCGATCTCTGACTCAGCTTGACGCAGCTCTGCGCCGACGCTTTAAGTTTATCGAACTTGCTCCCAACCCATCAGCCATCAAGCCCCAAAACATCGAGAGCACCGAGGGGCCCATCAACCTCAGCTCTATTCTAAGCGCGATGAATGCGCGCATTGCAGCCCTCTATGATCAGGATCACCTCATCGGCCATTCCTATTTCATAGGCACCAAAACTTTCAAAGATCTACGGCAGCGTTTCAGTCAAAACATCCTTCCCTTACTCCAAGAGTACTTCTACGATGATTACGACAAGATCCGGCTTGTGCTGAACGATAGCAGCGACGCGGAAGGCTTCATCGTCAAGAGGCAGATAGAAGGAAAATACCTGGGCAATCTCGGGAATGTGGCCGCACCGCTAATGGTCAGCGATAGCGCCCAATGGGAGCCACGGCACTTTATGGCCATCTACGAAGAGACGCCACTTAAAGTCAGGCCAACCAGCGTAAAACAAGGATGACCTAGACCTGCCATGAAGGATACCTTGACTCTGTTTGAGTACGACCATCTCTGCACCGACGACGGAGCAGAAGACACCATTTTTATCGACAGTGACGCCTTCAATGCCCTTGAATTGTTCCTTTGCTCCCAAGCCGCTAACGAGAACATCAACGCGGAGGAGACACATGCGGTGTTTCGCTTCTCCAGCCGGCGGGGACGGAAAACACTCGCTGCTCAGAATTACGTCGGTGTTATCTCTGCTGGCAACACAGAAATTGAGATATTGCCCAAAATTGGCAAAAAAATCCGGTACTGCGATTCCGAATACGAGCGTGTACGTCGCACGTTTCTTGCTATGCTGCAAGAATTGCGAGACGCCCCTTTCAAGAACCTGGGCTGCGCAGAATTGACAACGGCCAGGATGCCCTTGTTTGAGATATTCATTTCAGCATTTCTCAATGAGGTGAGCAAGGTTGTCCGAAGTGGCCTAAGATCCGATTACCAAGACTGGTCGGGAAACGAGCGCTTCCTGAGGGGGGCGACTCAACTTTTCCGAGCAGCTACGTCTCAATCACGCCAACAGCTCTCGCTTTGCTGTGGAGTACAGCGTCTATCACGTGAATCGACCTGAAAATCGCCTGATTAAGACAGCTTTACAGTTCGCGGCACGACGGTCGCAGAACCCACTTAACCGGCGACGTATCAAAATTGCCTCAGATCACCTCTCTGATGTTGAACCTAGCACCAATCCCCGCGCCGATTTCGCAGCCTGCAAGAGCGACCGCAACATGACCCACTATGCCAGCGCGCTCGCCTGGTGTCGCATCTTCTTAGCCAGCGAAGCACCTGTCCCCTTTCCCGGCATCATTGCCGCCGATGCCCTGCTGTTTCCCATGGATCGAATCTTCGAGAACTACGTAGCCGCCCAGTTGCGCCGCGCTTGCGCATCGATCGGCATTATCATGCAGTCCCAAGACCATGGCAAGTATTTGTTCGATGAACCAAAGCGATACCATTTGCGTCCTGACCTTGTCGCCACGAACGACAATCGCACAGTCATTCTGGACACCAAGTGGAAGCTGCCAATAAATGGCAAGCCAGCCCAGGGGGACATGTACCAGATGCTCGCCTACGCGATTCGCTATGGGGCCGATCACGTGGTGCTCGTGTACCCAACCACCATCGACAGCCCCAGTGGAAAGAGGCAATCTCATCGCATCGACATCTCGGGAAGAGCCACCTGGATACATACTTATTTTTATTCCCTTCCCGAGATTACCGCCGGAAATGACGAGCATTATGACGGCGCACAGGAACTAGCTGGTTTTATTTACGGCCTCTTCTAGCATCCATGTCGCCAACGCTTGCCGCAGGCTCCCAGCCTCCATCAGCCCCTAGCCCACAGGCGCCTATGCTAATATGGCCTTGACAGCATGATCGATGCGAGGTGATTGCACATGCCGGAGATCTCTCTGTTCAGAGGCATTCGGGTCACTATGTACTATAGTGACCACAATCCTCCCCATTTCCATGCGGAGTGTGGCAGCTATAAGTGCCTGGTGGACATCGCGGCCGGCTGCGTCCTCAACGGCTCCCTCCCGGCACGGCAGCTGAAGCTTATTCTCGCGTGGAACGAGCTGCATCGAGACGAGCTCATGCAGAACTGGGAGCTCGCCAAGGAAAACCGTGTCCTCAACCAGATCAATCCGCTGTAGGGAGCACTTATGCAGACCGACTATTTCCCGACGGTAGTGCAAGCCGTAGCCGGCCCCGAGAAAACGGTGTACGCCTACTTCTCCGACGGCCGTATCACCCACTTCGATCTGAGCGACCTCATCGCCGAAGGTGGCGTATTCGCGCAGCTCGCCGATGATGACCTCTTTGCCAGCGCGCTCACCGTCCTCAACGACACCGTCGCCTGGGACGTGAGCGGGCGCTACGACCCCGCCACCTGCATCGATCTCGACCCTTTCACCGTGTATGCGGCGGAGCGGGTTTCCGATCCCCTGGAGGATGTCGCGTAACACGACCCGCAAGTCAGGCTGACTCCCGAGCATTCCCCAAGGCCAGCCTCGCATCCGTCCCTCATCCCCGAAAACTCAAAGGGGGCGCCCCCATCGGAGCGCCCCCTTCAAACAGGCTCTTTCGGAAAAGAGTATTACTGGGCGGCCTCGCTTGCCACCTTGAGCTGCAGGTCGTACCACGCCATGTGGTTCTGGCAGTTCTCCAGGGCCACACGGGCCTGCTCGGTGTCCTGGCCCTCCAGATCCTCGATCTGCTGGCGCAGGGCCTCGGCCTTCTCCTTGACCTCCTCGACGTCAAGCGTGTCGAGGTCGGTGCCGAAGCGGCCGAGCACCGTCAGCGTGTCACGGTACACCTGAGCGGCGCCCTCGTAGAGCAGGAAGCGACGCCGATCGTTGCCGGCTTCATCCAGCCAGAGGGTCAGCACGCCCTGCTTGTCCGCGGACACGAGCATCTCGTGCCCCGGCAGGACGCCGTAGCCGCCTTCCGCGCCGGGAACCGACGCGTAGTGGATCTCACCGGAGAACAGCTCGCGGGTGGGAATGGCCACCGTGCAGCGAAGGGTTGCCATGCTTACTCATCCTTCTGCATCGCGTCGTAGGCCGCGTAGACATCCTCGATGGGGCCCTTGTTCACGAAGCACTGCTCGGGGATGTGGTCGCACTTGCCGTCGAGGATCTCGGCGAAGGAGCGCACCGTGTCCTCCACGCGGACGTAGACACCCGGCACGCCGGTGAAGACCTCGGCCACGTGGAACGGCTGGCCCAGGAACTTCTGGATCTTGCGGGCGCGGTTGACGGTGAGCTTCTGCTCCTCCGACAGCTCGTCCATGCCGAGGATGGCGATGATATCCTGCAGGTCCTTGTACTGCTGCAGGATCTGCTGCACGCCCACGGCCACGCGGTAGTGCTCCTCGCCGACGATCTCCGGGTCGAGCGCGCGGGAGGTGGACTCCAGCGGGTCGACGGCGGGGTAGATGCCCAGCTCGGCGATGCCGCGGGAGAGAACCGTTTTGGCGTCCAGGTGGGTGAACGTGGTGGCCGGCGCGGGGTCGGTCAGGTCGTCAGCGGGAACGTAGACGGCCTGCACCGAGGTGATGGAGCCCGTGGTGGTGGAGCAGATGCGCTCCTGCAGGTCGCCCATCTCGGTGGCCAGCGTCGGCTGGTAGCCCACGGCGGAGGGCATGCGGCCCAGCAGGGCCGACACCTCGGAGCCCGCCTGGGTGAAGCGGAAGATGTTGTCGATGAACAGCAGCACGTCCTGGCCCTGATCGCGGAAGTACTCCGCCTCGGTCAGGCCGGCCAGGCCCACGCGCAGACGGGCTCCCGGAGGCTCGTTCATCTGACCGTACACGAGGCAGGTCTTGTTGATGACGCCCGACTCCTCCATCTCCAGGTAGAGGTCGGTGCCCTCACGGGTGCGCTCGCCCACGCCCGTGAACACCGACGTGCCGCCGTGCTCCTGGGCCAGGTTGTTGATGAGCTCCTGGATGGTAACGGTCTTGCCGACGCCAGCGCCGCCGAACAGGCCCGTCTTACCGCCCTTGACGTAGGGCTCGATCAGGTCGACGACCTTGATGCCGGTCTCGAACGTCTCGGTGGTGGTGATGAGCGTGTCGAACGCGGGCGCGGGATGGTGGATGGGCATCCACTCCACGTCGGTGGGCATGGGCTTGCCGTCGACGGGCTCGCCCAGCACGTTCCAGATGCGGCCGAGGGTCGCCTGACCCACGGGCATCATGATGGGAGCGCCCGTGTCCACGGCGTCCATGCCGCGCACCATGCCGTCGGTCGAGCTCATGGCAACCGTGCGGACCAGATCGCCGGGAAGCTGCGTCTGAACCTCGAGCACGGTGCTGACCTCGCCCATCGGGGTAGTAGCTTTCACGGTCAAGGCGTTGTAGATGGCCGGCATGGCGTCCGGCGGGAACTCAACGTCTACAACAGCGCCGACGATGCGGACGATCCGCCCCGTAGCGCCCTGCTTGGCCGCTCCTTTTTCGATAGTTTCAGCCATTTATTCCTCCAAAGCTGCGGCGCCGCCAACGATCTCGGTGATCTCGGTGGTGATCGCGCCCTGGCGCACGCGGTTGTACACGCGGGTCAGGGTGGAGACCATCTCGTTAGCGTTGTCGGTAGCCGACTTCATTGCGTTGCGGCGAGCGCCTTGTTCGCCCGCAGCGGAATCGAGAAGTGCGAAGTAGAAGGCGTTGCGCAGGTAGGCCTGCATCAGGTACCGCATGACGGACTCCGCATCCGGCTCGAAGTCGAGGTCTCCCGGAGGGATGGTGTCATCCTTCTCGCGGAAGCTCGCGAAGACGTCCTCCTCCTTGGGCTTGAGGCCCAAAAGGTCAGCGTAGGACTGCTGGTTCACGGGCAGCACCTGCTGCTCGACCAGGCGCTGCTCAGCGGCGTTCTTCGCGTGGTTGTACACGATGATCGCCTCGTCGAGCGTGCCCTCGCGGTAGCCCTCGGCCAGGTAAGCGGAGATCTGGGCCGCCTCCTCGTAGGTGGGGTCGGCGGAAAGCCCCTGGAACTCCATCACCGGCTTGATGTTGCGGTAGCTGAAATAGCCCAGGGCCTTCTTGCCGCACGCAACAACCTCGACCTCGACGCCCTGGCGCTCCTTCTCGCGGATGAGCTTCTCGGCGTGGCGCAGCACGTTGCTGTTGAAGCCGCCGGCCAGGCCGCGGTCAGAGGTGACCACGACCACCAGCGCGCGCTTGACCTCGTCATGAACCTGGAGCAGGGGCTCGGAGTCCATCGGGGCGTGCTTCGCCGCGTTGATGAGCATGTCCGAGACGGCCATGGCCCAGGGCAGCGCGTCGTTCACCCGCTCGGTGGCCCGGCGGATCTTCGCAGCCGCGACCATCTCCATGGTGCGCGTGATCTGCTTCGTCGAGGCGACGGAGTTGATTCGCCGTTCTATGTCGTGAAGGTTGGGCATGGTGACCGCCTTTTACGCCGTCGGGACGAAGGACTGCTTGAACGCGCTGATGGCGTCGTTCAGGGAGGCCTTGATCTCGTCGGTCAGCTTCTTCTCCGTCATGATGCTCTCGAAGATCTGCGGCTTCTGGGCGCGGATGGTGTCGAGCAGCTCCGTGCGGAAGCGCACCACGTCGTCCAGCGGCAGATCGTCCAGGTAGCCCTCGTTGCCGGCGTAGATGGAGACCACCTGCTCGGCGACGGGCATGGGGTTGTAGCGGCCCTGCTTCAGCAGCTCGGTCATGTGGGAGCCGCGGGTCAGCTGGTCCTGCGTGGCCTTGTCCAGGTCGGAGCCGAACTGGGTGAAGGCCTGCAGCTCGCGGTAGGACGCGAGGTCCAGACGCAGGGAGCCGGCCACCTGCTTCATGGCCTTGATCTGCGCGGAGCCGCCGACTCGGGACACAGAGATGCCCACGTCAACAGCGGGGCGCTGGCCCTGGAAGAACAGGTCGGTCTGCAGGAAGATCTGACCGTCGGTGATGGAGATCACGTTGGTCGGGATGTAGGCGGACACGTCGCCAGCCTGGGTCTCGATGATCGGCAGGGCCGTCATGGAGCCGGCGCCGTTCTCGTCGGACATCTTGACCGCGCGCTCCAGCAGGCGGGAGTGCAGGTAGAACACGTCGCCCGGGTAGGCCTCGCGTCCCGGAGGACGGCGCAGGGTCAGCGACATCTGGCGGTAGGCCACGGCCTGCTTGGACAGGTCGTCGTAGATGATGAGGACCGCGCGGCCCTTGTTCTCGGGGCCGGCGGGCTCGCCGTTCTCGCCGTTGTAGACGAAGTACTCGCCCATGGCAGCACCGGCCATGGGGGCGATGTACTGCAGCGGGGCCGAGTCAGACGCGTTGGCGGAGACGATGATGGTCTTGTCCATGACGCCGTGGCGCTCGAGCGTCTCGACGACGCCGGCAACCGTGGAGGCCTTCTGGCCGATGGCGACATAGATGCAGATCATGTCGGTCTCTTTTTGGTTGATGATGGCGTCGATGGCGATAGCCGTCTTGCCGGTCTGGCGGTCGCCGATGATGAGCTCGCGCTGGCCGCGGCCGATGGGGATCATCGAGTCGATGGCCAGGATGCCCGTCTGCATGGGCTCGTGCACGGGCTTGCGCGAGGTCACGCCCGGGGCCTTGAACTCGACAGGGCGGTAGCCCTCGGCAGTGATGGGGCCCTTGCCGTCGATGGGCATGCCGAGCGGGTTCACGACGCGGCCCAGCAGGCCCTTGCCGGCGGGAACCTCAACGATACGACCGGTGGTACGAACCTGGTCGTTCTCACGAATTGCGGTGACGTCACCGAGGAGCACGGCGCCGACCTCGTCTTCCTCGAGGTTCTGAGCCAGGCCGTAGACGGTCTTGCCCTCCTTGCTGACGAACTCGAGCAGCTCGCCCGCCATGGCGTCGCGCAGGCCGTCGACGCGGGCGATGCCGTCGCCGACCTGGATGACCGTGCCGACTTCGCGAGACTCGACGCTGACGTTCAGCGCGGCGAGCTGCTTGCGCAGGGCATCGTCAATGGACTGTGCGGTGATTTCAGTCACTAGCATTCACCTCCATCTGAAGAATCCTTGAGCACCTGGCGCGCGTGGTTGATCTGCGAGATTATGCTCGCGTCGATGCGCTTGCCGTTGGCGCTCATGATGATGCCGCCCAAAATAGACTTGTCGATGCGCTCGCGCAGAACGATCTTCTTGCCCAAATCGGCTTCGGCTTTGCGGGTAATAAGGGTGCGCAGGTTGTCGTCGAGGGCCACGGCCGTCGTGACGTCCACCACGCAGAGGTCGAGCTTGGAGCTGAGCTCCTCGCCGTAGGCCTCGTAGACGCGGGGGAGCAGGTCGGCATCGCCGCGCTCGGCCATGACGGCCATGACCCCGATGAACACCGGGTTGCAGTCGGCGAAGACGGCCTCGGCCAGGTCGTGACGCTGCTGCGCGGTGTAGTCGAGGTTCGACAGCGCGTGGGAGAGATCCATGTCGGCGTTCATGACGCGCAGGACCTCCTCCATCTGATCGCGGACCTCGACCACGGCGTCCTGGCCGCCGGCCTGGTTCGCCCCGTCGAACATGACGGCGGCGTAGGTGGCGACTTCCTCTTTGACGACAAGGCGATTAGTTGGCATTGAAACTACCTGCCTCGCTCACGTAGCGCTCGATGATCTTGCGATGCTCGCCCTCGGTGAGGTCCTCGCCGATGAGCTTAGCAGCCACATCCACGGAGATGTCCACCACGGAGCCCTGAAGCTCGGCCACAGCCTGCTTCTTCTCGGCCTCGATGGCGACCTTCGCCTTGGCGATCATGTCCTCAGCCTCGGACTGGGCCTTGGCGCTGATGTCCGCCTTCACTGCCTCGCCCGTGGCACGGGCGTCGGAGATGATCTGGGCTGCCTGGGCCTTGGCGTCAGCGAGCTGCTGCTTGTACTCCTGGAGCACGCGTTCGCTCTCGATCTGAGCTTCCTCGGACTTCTTCAGGGCCTCGCGGATGGTGTTCTCGCGCTTCTCCAGCATGCCGTTAAACATCGGCCAGCCGAACTTCGCGAGAATGATCCAGAGGATGATGAAGGCGACGAGCATCGGGATGAACTCGATCATGTCGGGCAGGATCTGAGCGATGCCACCCGCCTTCTCGTCGGCAGCTTCAGGAGAGGCGAACGCGAGCGCCGGGAACGCAGCAGTCACCGCCAGCGCCGAGGCGCTGAGCTTCGCAACTGCCTTGCTTGCTCTTGCTTTCACGTATAACCTCCTTCTAGCCTTTTCGCGGCTTACAAACCGAATCAGACTGAAGTGGGTTACAGGATGAAGGCCAGAACGAAGCCGATGAGGGCGAGGGCCTCGGCAAGGGCGGCGCCGATGATGAAGTTGGTGAACAGACGCCCCTGAACCTCGGGCTGGCGGGCGGTGCCGATGCAGCAGCCGTAGCAGGCCAGGCCGATGCCCACGCCAGGGCCGATGGCGCCGAGGCCGTAGCCGATGACCTTCAGAGCAGAAAGTACGAGTTCGATTTCCACAATTTCCTCCTTTTACCGTTTTTGAGCCTGTTTCCCAAAAACAATGACATCTATGGTCAACCGACGATGTGGATGTGCCGGTAGAACCCAAGCGGGTGCGGGGAGCGCGGCTCCCCAGGGGCACGCAGCCCCGACGGGCGCCTAGTGCGCCGAGGTGGCCAGCGAGATGTACACGGAGGTGAGCACCGTGAACACGTAGGCCTGAAGGAAGGCGACGAGGGTCTCCAGCGCGTACATGACGAGCAGGAGCGCGAACCACGCCACAGAGATGCCGGCGGTGGGGCTCATGGCCTCGATGCCGGTGGTCAGGAAGATGCCAGTGGCCAGGGCGAAGATGCCCAGCACCATATGGCCGGCGAACATGTTGCCGTAGAGTCGGACAGCCAGGGTAAGCCAGCGCAGAATGAGCGAGATGAGCTCGAAGAACCAGATGATGGGCACCATGGGGGCCGGCAGGCCGGACGGGGCGATAGACTTGATGTAGCCCAGGCCGCCGTGGGCCTTGATGCCGCACCAGTTGAAGTAGAGGAAGGAGAGGGTCGCGAGCGCCCAGGTGACCGAGATGGTGCCGGTGGGCGTCTTACAGCCGGGGATGAGGCCGACGAAGTTCGAGATGAGAATGAAGAAGAACATCGTGGCCAGGAAGGGCACGTGCTTCTTGTAGCCGTGGCCAATGATGCCCTCGCCCATGTCGTTGCGGACGAACTGGTAGCCGTACTCGACGGTGTTCACGAACTTGTTGGTGGGCACGAGGGTCAGCTTGCGCGCGACGGTCAGAACCACCACGCAGGTGATGATCCAGCAGATCACCATCCACAGCACGTACTGCGTCATGCCGAAGGTGCTGCTCCCGACGACGATGGTGGAGTTAAAGGACTCCTGCAGTTCCTGCGCATGGTGTGACAGTTGTTCAAGAGCGTCCACGTATCAACCCTTTCCTTCTACTTTCTCACGACGGTGCCCACGCCGTAGGCGATGGCCACCGTGCTCAGGGCAACGACCTCGGCCACCACGAAGGGAAAGCCGAGCTCCCGGTTGAGGGCGATGCAGACGACGGCCGTCATGACCAGGATGACGAAGGAGACGAACAGCGCCAGGAACAGCACCAGCATGGAGCCGGCGATGCCCGCAGAGGCCGTCTTCCTCGTCATGCGCAGCCCGATGAGCAGCGGGGCGAACCCCGCCACGCCGGCGAACGCTCCGAGGATAATCGCAAGTGCCATAAACCGTCCTCATCCGAGCGCCGCATCGCGCATTCAACCCATTAAACCGCTACGTATGATAGCGTCGGCACGGGGGTTGGCAGGTGAGAGTTTGCGAAAATAGGCGAGCGGCGCGCGGGGCGCGCGAAGGGCGCCCCAGACGCGGCACGGCCCCGCCCCTCGCCGTGGAGGGACGGGGCCGCGAAGGCGGTCGGACGCAGTTGGGGACGCGAGGCGCGGGCCCGCGCAGGGCACGCGACGGGACCTCGACGCCAGGACGCAGGCGGGCTACTCGGCCGCGGGCTCGGCGCCCGGCTCGAAGACGCGCACCTTGATGCCGGACTCCGCGAGCATGGACATGGCCAGCTCGTCGGGATAGGGGTTCTGGTAGACCACCTCGGTGATGCCGGAGTTGATGAGCATCTTGGCGCACACCACGCAGGGCTGGGTGTTGATGTAGATGGTGGCGCCGTCGATGTCGGTGCCGAAGCGGGCGGCCTGGACGATGGCGTTCTGCTCGGCGTGCAGCCCGCGGCAGATCTCGTGGCGCTGGCCCGAGGGCACGCCGAGCTGCTGGCGCAGGCAGCCGGTCTCGGCGCAGTGGGCGAGGCCCGTGGGCACGCCGTTGTAGCCCGTGGCCAGGATGCGGCGGTCCTTGACGATGACCGCCCCCACCCCGCGGCGCAGGCAGGTGGTGCGCTCGGCCACCTCGTTGGCCAGCTTCATGAAGTACTCGTCCCAGCTGGGGCGGCTGTCCTTGAAGCCCTCGGACATGGCGTCCTCCTTCCCCGGCGGCGCGCTGGGCGCCCCCGGCTACTTGGTTCCGAAGATGCGGTCGCCCGCGTCGCCCAGGCCCGGCACGATGTAGGCGTTCTCGTTGAGGCCCTCGTCGACGGCGCAGGTGTAGACGCGCACGTCGGGGTCAGAGGCCAGCACGGCCTCGATGCCCTCGGGAGCAGCCACGAGCACCATGAGCTTGATGGTGCCCCGCACGCCCGCCTCGCGCAGGTAGCGCACGGCCGCGGCGGCCGAGCCGCCCGTGGCCAGCATCGGATCCACCACGAGCACCTGGCGGCTGGCGATGTCGGCCGGCAGCTTGTCGTAGTAGACGTGGGGCTCGTGGGTCTCCTCGTCGCGGAACATGCCCAGGTGCCCCACGCGGGCGGCCGGCATGAGCTCGAGCACGCCGTCCACCATGCCCAGGCCGGCGCGCAGGATGGGCACGACGGCCAGCTTCTTGCCGCCGATCTGCTTGGCGTCGGCCGCGCAGATGGGCGTGTTGATGACGATGTTCTCCAGCGGCAGGTCGCGGGTGGCCTCGTAGCCCTCGAACAGGGCCAGCTCGCGCACGAGCTCGCGGAACTGCTTGGAGGAGGTCTCCTCGTCGCGCAGGATGGAGAGCTTGTGCTGCACCATCGGGTGGTCGATGACGATGACGCGTTCGTTGTCCATGGGGCTGCCTTTCCCTCGCTTCCCTACTTAGTACTCCAGGCCCGGGTAGAGCGGGTGCGCCTCGAGCAGCGCGTCCACCTTGCCCCGGATGTCGGCAAGCATGGCCGCGTCGTCGGGATGGAACACCGCGGCGGCGATGAGCTGGCCCACCTGGTAGAAGTCCTCGGCCGTGAAGCCGCGGGTGGTGGCAGCGGCCGACCCCACGCGGATGCCGGAGGTGACGAAGGGCGAGCGCGGCTCGTTGGGGATGGAGTTCTTGTTCACCGTGAGCCCCACCGACTCGAGCAGCTTCTCGGCGTCCTTGCCGGTGATGTCGGCGGCCGTGAGGTCCACCAGGCACAGGTGGTTGTCGGTGCCGCCCGACACGAGGCGCAGGCCGCCGTCGAGCATGCCCTGGCCCAGCGTGCGGCAGTTCTCCACCACGCGCGCGATGTAGTCCCGGTACGCAGGCTGGAGCGCCTCGCCGAAGGCGACGGCCTTGCCAGCGATGACGTGCATGAGCGGGCCGCCCTGGGCGCCGGGGAAGATGGCCTTGTTGATGCGCTTGGCCATCTCCTCGTCGTTGGTGAGGATGAAGCCGCCGCGCGGGCCGCGCAGGGTCTTGTGGCTCGTGGAGGTGACGATGTCGGCATGGGGCACGGGGCTCGGGTGCAGGCCCGCAGCCACGAGGCCGGCGATGTGGGCCATGTCCACCATGAGGTAGGCGCCCACCTCGTGGGCGATGGCGGCCATGCGCTCGAAGTCGATGACGCGGGGGTAGGCCGAGGCGCCGCCCACGATGACCTTGGGGCGCACCTCCTTGGCCTGGCGTTCCAGCGCGTCGTAGTCGATGGTCTCGGTGGCCGGGTCGACGCCGTAGGAGACGATGTGGTAGAGCAGGCCCGAGAAGTTGACGGGGCTGCCGTGGGTGAGGTGGCCGCCGTGGTCGAGGCTCATGCCGAGCACCGTGTCGCCCGGCTCGATCATGGCCAGGTAGGCGCCGAAGTTGGCGCTCGCGCCGGAGTGGGGCTGGACGTTGGCGAAGGCGGCGCCGTAGAGCTCGCAGGCGCGGTCGCGCGCGAGGTCTTCCACCACGTCCACTTTCTCGCAGCCGCCGTAGTAGCGCTTGCCGGGATAGCCCTCGGCGTACTTGTTGGTGAGGACGCTGCCCACCGCCTCCATGACGGCGCGGGACGTGAAGTTCTCCGACGCGATGAGCTCGACGCTGCCGCGCTGGCGGGCCAGCTCGGCGCGCAGGGCGGCCTCGACGGCCGGGTCGGTCTGGGACAGGTGTTCGAGGGCCATGGGCTTAGCGCTTCCTTTCCAGGTCGTGGATCTTGGCGACGCGTCCGGCGTGGCGGCCGCCCCCGAAGGGGGTGGCGAGGAACGCGTCGATGATAGCCTCGTTCTCCTCGAGGCTGACGAAGCGCCCCGAGAGGGTGAGGACGTTGGCGTCGTTGTGCTCGCGGGCGAGCGCGGCGAAGTCGGGCCGCACGATGTTGACGGCGCGGATGCCGTCCACCTTGTTGGCGGCCACGGCCATGCCGATGCCGGTGCCGCAGACGAGCACGCCGAAATCGGCCTGGCCGCCCGCCACGGCGCGGGCCACCTTCTCAGCGTAGTCGGGGTAGTCGACCCGTCCGTCGTCGGCCGGGCCGAGGTCGGCCACGTCGTGGCCCAGGCCCTCCAGGTAGCCGACGAGCGCCTGCTTCTGCTCGAAGCCGGCGTGGTCGCTTGCGATGCTCACGCGCATGGGCGTCCTCCTCCGATGGGACGGGCCGCTCTCCTGCGGGTGCGGCCTGGGGTTTTTCCGACAGCTTGACATTGTAGGCCCAACACGGGGCGACGGCATCGAAGATTGCGCGTGCCGCGCAAAAAACCCGCTGGCGCGCGGGGCGCATGCGAGAAGCGCCGACGGGGGCGGGCGGGGCGGGCTCCGCCTGCGAAGGCCTAGAGCCGCGCGTCGAGCCAGGCGAGGACGTCCTGGTAGACCTCCTCGCGGCCGATCTCGTTGAGGATCTCGTGGCGCATGCCCTCGTAGAGCTTGAGGGACACATCAGCCACGCCCGCGGCCTCCATGCTCTGCGCCGCGCGGGCGACGCCGCGGCCCGCGTCGCCCACTGGATCGGCGTCCCCGGCGATGAACAGGACGGGCAGGTCGTGGGGCACGGCGGCGAAGGTGCGCGGCAGCGCCGCGCGGAAGGCCAGGTCGGTGAGGGCCGCGTAGGCGCCGGCGGAGAACATGAAGCCGCTGGCCTCGTCGGCGATGAAGGCGTCCACCTCGGATTGGTCGCGGGTGAGCCAGTCAAAGGGGGTGCGTGGATCGTCCACCTGATGGGAGTAGGACCCGTCGGCCAGGGAGTGGAGCAGGTTGCTGCGGGCGTCGGCGCCACGCAGGGCCACGATGGCGCGGGCGAGCAGGTTGCCCGCCTTGGAGACGACCACCGGCCGATGGGCGGTACCGCAGATGATGGCGCCGGCCAGGCCCGCTGCGTGGGAGGCCAGGTAGACGCGCAGGACGAGGGATCCCATGGAGTGGCCGAAGAGGAAGTAGGGCACGTCGCCCTCGTAGCGGCCCGCGACGAGGGCGCGCAGGCCGCCCACATCGGCCACGAGAGCATCGGCCCCGGCGGCAGGGTCGATGAGGCCGCGGCTGGCTGGGTCGGGCGCCGTGCCGCCATGGCCCAGGTGGTCGTGGCCGCAGACCACGAAGCCGTGGGAGACGAGGAAGGCGGCGAAGCCCTCGTAGCGGTCGATGTGCTCGGCCATGCCGTGAACGATCTGGACGATGCCGCGAGGACGATCGCCGGAGGCGACGGCGGGCGGCTCCCAGAGCACGGCGTGCACGGGCGTGGAGCCGTCGGCGGAGAGGAAGCCGAGGGGCGTGCGGACGGGCGCGGCCAACGCCGAGGCGGCGTCGCCGGCGGACGCGCAGCCGGCGTCGGCGGACGCATGCTGGGCGCCATCGGCTGCGAGGCCCTCAGCCCGAGTCGCGGCGTGCTGGGCCGCGCAGGCGCGCACCGCGGCGGCCAGGGGGCCCTCGCGCAGGATGACGGGAGCGGGCCCTGTGCAGTCGACGACGGTGGAGGCCGTGCCGCCGGCCGCGCCTGCGCCACCCAGCACGCCGGCACAGGCGGCGGCCAGGGTCTCGTCCACGTCCTCGGCGCGGCGCGGGGCCGGCTCGCCGGCGGGGTTGGCCGAGGTGACGGCCAGGGGGACGCCGGCGGCGCGGATGAGGGCGAGCGCGTCGTCAGAGGCGGGCATGCGCAGGCCGATGGTGCCCGCCTCCGACCGGAAGGCCGGCGGCACGGCGTCGGAGGCGCGCACCACGAGCGTGAGCGCACCCGGCCACAGCCGCGCAGCCAGGTCGCAGGCGTAGGCGGGAGCGTCGACGCCGTAGCGGTCAAGGTCGGCGGGGTCGGCCACGAGCCAGGCGACGGGCTTGCCCTCGTCGCGTCCCTTCAGGCGGAAGAGCTCAGCGGGGTCAACGGCGGGGCCCACCGCCACGCCGAGCCCGTAGACGGTGTCGGTGGGAAGAACGACGGCGCGTCCCTCGGCGAGGGCGACGGCGGCCTCTGCGGCGGTGATGGCGTGAGTCATGCTGCTCCCTTTCCGCGCAGCCCCTCGTCGGAGCCCGCATGGGTGGTCGGCGAACGATCGCCCCTCATGATACCGCCCGCCTCCCCCGCTGCCTGCGGCAAGGCGCCCGGAGGGACGATCCGTAGTCGAGTCGATGCAGTTGTGGAGAAATTGTTAGCCTCAGTTAATACTCTCGCTTTTCGTCAGAAGTTATCTTATATTAACTTTCGTCAGGAAGGACGAGCGCCGAATCGAAGCCGCCGACAAGGCGGGGCCGAGACGGCGAGCAACCTTCCGGGCAACTCCTCCTCTCTTTGCTTTACCGGGTGACGGAGCCCTCCTCGTCTGGCTGCCGTCACAAACAAGAAGGCCCGCAGGATCCCCCTCCCTGCGGGCCATTCTTGTTTGTGGGGCTGCATCAGCCGGCAGGGCGGGCTGCGCAGCGCGTCAAGTTCGCGCCGGGAGCCCCGGCAGCCGTTTAGGCGTCGCGTGCCTCGATGAGGGCGCAGACGAAGCAGAGGTCGGACAGGCGGTTGAGGTAGGCCATCGCCGCGTCGGCCACGATCGGACGGCTGCCCTCCGCGTCCTGGGCACGCAGGCGCCAGAGGGCCCGCTCGCAGCGACGCACGACGGTACGCGCCACGTGGAGCTGGGCCGAGGACGGGTTGGCGCCCGGCAGGTCGAAGCCGAAGCCGTCAGGCAGCGGCGTCGCCAGGAGCGCGACCGTTTGCTCGAGGGCGGCCACGTCGTCAGGGCCGAGAAGCGGATCGCGTCCCGGGTCGGCCACGTCGGCCATCATGACGGCGAGCAGGGACTCGGCGTCGCGCAGTTCCTCGCTCACCGCCGGGTTCTGCGCGAGCGCCCGCGCCATCCCGAGTGCGGCCTGCGCCTCATCCACCAGACCGAGCGCCTCGATGGGCACGCTCGTCTTGGACACCCTCGTGCCGTCGAACAGCGACGTCTCGCCGCCATCCCCCGCCTTCGTCACCGTCGTCCGCATCGCCTTCGCCCCTCTTCCGCCTTCTTGCCGAGTATCACCGCGCCGACCGTGCAGCGCAGCGGCGGCGTTTGACGCCACCATAGCACACGGGGATAATCGAGCCGTCACCGAGGGAGAGGACGTCACCGAATGGGAGCATACGCTGACCAGGTGTTCGAGCAGGTTCGCCGCGTGCCGCGCGGCAAGGTGGCCACCTATGGGCAGATCGCGCGGCTGATCGGCAAGCCGCGCACGGCCCGCTACGTGGGCTACGCCCTGCGCGCGAACCCGGAGCCCGGCGCGGAGGCCGACGACATCCCCTGCCATCGCGTGGTGTTCAAGGACGGCTCGCTCTGCAAGGGCTTCGCCTTCGGCGGACCGGAGGTCCAGCGCGAGATGCTCGAGGCCGAGGGGGTGCCCTTCCTCGACGACGGCCGCATCGACCTGGCCCGCTGCGCCTGGGATCCCCACGCGCCCGCCGACGCGGAGGGCCTGCCCGTCGCTCCCCCGCCCGACTTCGACTGGGCCCGCGAGCTGGGCGAGGGGTAGGCGATCGCGCGAGGGCTGGTACGGGGCGCCCGGGCGAGACGGAGGCGGGAGGCGAGCGAGGACGCGGGGGCGCGGGACTGCGCGCGGACGAGGCGCCGAGGCGAGAACGGGAGCGCGGGCGGGTGCGCGGGGGCGGAAGCGCGACGCCAGCGCGAGGGCGAGGGCGCGGGACTGTGGCACGCAGGGACGCGTGGACGCGCGCGGACGAGGCGCCGAGGCGAGAACGGGAGCCGGGCGGGTGCGCGGGGGCGGAA
>NZ_QWKK01000092.1 GCF_009911695.1 Enterorhabdus sp. P55
TCCTCCTCCACGAACTCGGTCAGGTCGTCGAAGGTGAGCAGCATCGCGCCGGACTGCGAGGGGCTCGACTGCATGCGCCGGCGGGGGCGGGCAGGGGCGGGGGCAGACGCCTCCGAGGAGTCCGCAGCCCGGCGGTCGTCAGCATGCGACCCGTCCGCCAGTCGCTGCATGCGCCTGCGGCCCGACGGCTCGTCGTCCTCGCGGTAGTCTATCTCGTTGTCAGCCAATGCTTCTATGGTTCTTGTTCTTCGGACGCCCCGGCGGGGGGGGCGGTCGTGCTTCTCTTTGGGGATCAGCGTTGCTTGCGGACTATCTCCAGCCCCACGGGCACCTCGACGTCGCGGCCGAGGATCCGCAGTTCCAGCACGGCGGTTCGCTTGCGGCGGTTAATGCGTTTGACCTGGGCTTCCTTGCCCACCAAAGGCCCGCTGGTGATGCGGACGATCCCGCCTTCCACCACAGCCCGCGACATATCCACCACGCGGTGGCCGCGCCGGGTGAAGGCGTCGATCCAGGCCACCTCCTCGTCGTCAAGCGGCAGGAACGTGCCGTCCACGTCGAGGAGCCGCGCAAAGTCGGGCAGCCGGTCGAGCGCCGCCCGCAGCCGCTTGGGCTGCTCGGAGTCGACGATGACATAGCCCGGAAACAGGGGCTCCTCCACCGTCTTCCACTCGTCAGCCTCCTTGAAGGCCACCTTGCGGCGCGGCACGAAGCACTCCTTCAGCAGGGACGCGTCCACGCGCTCGCCGATGAGATCGCAGGCCGCCTGCTCGCGACCGGTCGCCACCTGCACCACGTACCACATGGCGCCTCCCTTCCGACATGGCTTCGCCGCCGGCCTCTCGGCCCGCGCTCGGCCGCCGCGGCACGGCTTCGCCACGCGCCGCCCCTCGGCGCCACACGGCTTCGCCATCAGGGGCCTCGGCCCCTTCCGCGACAATCGCTCTTCCCCTCCCGCGCTTGTACGACTGCCGAACGCGGCCTCGCTTTACACAACGGGATATCGGTGCAGTTTCCTGCGGAGAGATCGAGCGAAATGCGCGCTGGATCGGGGCCGGCGCGCCGCTCGCTCGGGCTCTCCGCAACAAGCTGCAGAGGGCTCCTACGGTTCGTCAACTCTTGGAGACCACCTCCAAGCCCACCTTGATGCCGTGGGAGGCGGCGGGAAGCACGGAGGCAGCGACACGAGACGGATCGACGCCCAGCAGCACCTCGGCCGCGCAAGACGGGTCGAGCCAAGCCGCGCGATGGTGGCGGTCGACGCGGCGCACGAGCCTCTCCAGCCCGACGAGCGGGCCGGACTCCACCACCAGGTCGCCCTCCACGATGCGCCCACGGGACGAGCGCACCACGCCTTCCGCATCCGCGAGAGCGCGCACGAGGGCAGCCTCCGCATCAGAGAGCGTAGCCAGACGGCCATCGGCGCCCAGCACCAGATCGGGCTGGGTGGAGCGACGCAGCGCCTGGTCGACGGCCTCCGGATCGTCGGACGCGAGGAAGAGATAGCCCGGGAACAGCGGCTCGAGCGCGTAGCTCCAAGCGCCGGCCTTCTTCCGCAGCATCTGGCGACGCAGCGGGAAGCACGCCTGCACGGCATCGCCGCCGAGGGCCGCGACGCGACGGGCCGCCGCGTCCTCACGGGACGGAACGACCTGCACCACGAAGCGCGCCACGGGCGCATGCACGGGAATATTCAGCTTTCGATCAGGGAAAACGGATGAAGCGGGACGAACGCACCGACGGGTGCGGGCCCGTGCGGCGCGAGCGTCGGCCGAACGTGCCGCAGCAGGGTCTACGCGGAGGCTGCCAGGGCTACCTTGAAGCGGCTGCCCCCCCCCGCGAGTTTCTGCGATGTATGTCAGCGTCGGCTGGCTCACGTCAGGCCTATCCTCGTTTCATCGTCGGAACGCGTCCTCACCTGCTGCAACGACGCGTTGTAGTTCAGTCGAATATAGTAGCACACCCCCTCCCGTGCAATACCGGACGATCACCACTGACGGATTATCCGTACAACTCCACAGAAACCCCGGCGCGATTCCTCGGCAAGCGGGAAGGAAAGCCGACAACAGACGCATGATTCAGGAAATGGTTCAGGAAGTGACTCAGGAAGTGATTCAGGAAATGCCCCACCCCTTCTTCTTGGAAGTCGACTCGCGCATAAGCCTGCGCGACGTCATCTGCCGCGAGCTCGGCAGCGGCACGCGCAACCTCTTCAAGTACTCCAAGCACTACTTAGGCGCAGACCCGGTTCTTCAAGAGGGAGACGTCTTTCGTGCGCACGTCCCCAAGCGGGCAAACGGCGAAACGGCGCAGGGGCCCCCGCAAAAGGCTGGATCGGCGAAGAGCGTCCCCGCACTCATCATGGAACTCGTCCAAGAGGGGCCCGTCACCGTCGCTCATGTTGCCGAGGTCGCCGGCGTTACCAAGCGAACGGCCAGCAGCCACCTGAACCGACTGGCTGCCGAAGGAGCCATTATCGCCCACGGCGAGACAAGGAACAGGCGCTACGAGCTCTCCCCTCGCTAGCATCACGGCCCGACGAAAACGGGCCCCTCATTCGAGGGGCCCGTGGGACGCAGGGCGCTTGTCGCGCTGGGCGTCGGGGTGAATCGCGCTAGGCGGCGTTATCCAGCTGGCCGTAGCCGTAGCTGTAGCGCTGCTGGCGGCTCGGCATCTGCTGCTGTTGCTGCTGGCTGGCAGCGTCGTCGCCGAGAACCACCTGGACGTCCTGGCTCTGGCCGTCGCGGTCGATGGTGAGCGTCACCGTGTCGCCCGGCTGCTTGCCGCGCACGTCGAGCATGAGGTCGCTCGCGCTCTCCACGGCCTTGCCGTCGAAGCCGGTGACGATGTCGCCCTCCTGCAGGCCCGCGGCAGCGGCGCCGGAGTCCGGGCTCACCGCGGCGATGTAGGCGCCCTCGTCAGCGGTCAGGCCGTAACGCTGGGCCATCTGCGGAGTGACGTTGACCAGCGACACGCCGAGCTGCGCGTGGGTGGGCGCCTGGCCGTCGATGATCTGGTTCGCCAGGTTCACCGCGTAGTTCACGGGGATGGCGAAGCCGACGCCGGAGTAGTTGCCGGAATAGGACGTGATGAGCGTGTTGATGCCGATGAGCTTGCCCTCGGCGTCCACCATGGCGCCGCCGGAGTTACCGGGGTTGATGGCCGCGTCGGTCTGGATCATGTTGGGGTAGATGGTGCTCTGGCCGCCAGCCATGCCCTGCTGCTCGGAGGAGTCCATGATCTGGGAGCGGCTGGTGGCCGACACGATGCCCGTGGCCACGGACTGCTCCAGGCCGAAGGGGCTGCCGAGCGTCATGACCCACTCGCCGATGACCAGGTCGTCGGAGTCGCCGAGCTCCATCGGGGTGAGGCCGCTCGCATCCTTGCACTTGAGCACGGCCACGTCAGAGCTGGGGTCAGCGCCGACGAGCTCAGCCTCGTAGGTGGTGCCCTCGACGGTGACCTCGTAGGCCTCGCCGCCCTCGACCACGTGGTTGTTGGTGATGATGTAGCCGTCTTCGGTCAGCACGACGCCGCTGCCGAGCGACGTGGCAGCGAGCTCGCCGCCCTGCTGCCCCTGCTGGCCGCCGCCCCAGCCATAGCCGTACCTGTTGCCGTAGCCGCCGGCGGTCTGGCGCGCGTACACGTCGATGGCCGCCACGGAGGGCAGGCACTTGGCCGAGACGACCTCGGGAAGCGTGGCATCCTCGCCGTTCACGGTGATGCTCGTTCCCTGCTGGTTGTTCACGGTGGCGGAAGGCTCGACGGTACCGCCAGACGCGCCGTTGGTCACGGCATTCACCGCGCCCATCACGCCGAAGGCCAGCACGCACGCCACGAGCGCGCCAGCGAAGGCAACGAGGAAGGTCTTAGCGCCCGAGCTGCGCTTCTGCTCCGGCACTGGCGGCATGGGCGCATGCCCAGCCGTGGCGTAGGGCACGCCCGCGGCGGCATGCTGCGGCTCGTGGACGGGCGCGGTCTGGGCGGCAGGCATCGGCGTCGTCTGCGCCGGCTGGCCCTCGGCCCCGGGCTGCCCCATGGGGCCCGGCACCGGAGGCATGCTGTTGTTCTCAGTCATAGTTCGCTCCTTGATCGGGTCTGACTGCATGTTCCTTGTAAAGGGGCGGCGGGCGCGCCTGCGTCTGGCGAAGGGCCGTCAGGTTGGAGGGAGGCGGCCGCTTCCAGGTGAATCCCGCAGCAACGCGCTCACCTTATCACCCGTGCGAAAACGTCGCGACATTCGCAGGGGAAACGTCATCCCCACGTCACGGAGATACACCAACTGACGTACTCCCGTAAGATGACGATGATGACGAAGGGGTACAATTATCTGGCAGAACACCCGGCAGGCGCCCCTGTGCCCGCCAAGCCCAAGCTGAGAGGATACGCCATGGAGCTGCCCGGACTCGTCACCGTCGACCCCGCCAACGAGGAGCTGGCCGTCAGGCTGGCCGAGATGGGAGGCGATGCCTTCCTCGAGGAGCTGTGGACCGTCGAGCTGCTGAGCGCCCTGCCCGCCGGCTCGCGCGGCGCCGACCGGGAGCGCTTCCTCTCGCGCGCCATCATCATGAACGACATCGTCGTGGGCGCACCCTACCAGGCCGTCTACTGCCTGGAGGACGCCTCTGCGCTGGCCGTCGCCTACCTCAAGAGCGACCTGGAGGGCCTCACGTGGGCCCACCTGGAGGAGAAGGCCGACCGCATCCTGATGGAGGAGGTCCTCTCCGAGGAGGAGGCCGCCGCCCTCGCCGTGCAGCTGGAGCGCATGGCCCCCATCTCCGTCTTCGACTGGGAGGAGCGCGAGCAGAAGGAAGGCGACTTCATCCACTTCGTCATGCTGGCAGTTGATGCGACCAAGCGCGGCACGGGGCGCTTCCGCAAGCTCATGACGCCGTTCTTCGACTATGCGGACGAGCACGGGATCCCCTGCTACCTTGAGACCTACTCCGACTCGCTCCAGGCGCTCTACGAACACGTGGGCTTTGAGGTGTGCCACGTCTTCGAGAGCCCTGACTTCGCCATCACCGAGCGCGCCATGGTGAGGAAGCCGCAGAAGTAGCGCGAGGGGCGCGTAGGCAGGACGCGGCCCGGGCGCTACCCCAGATGTGCCGTGTCGCCTATCCTCCCCAGGCGAATGGCGCCGTCTTCCCAGATCAGCTCGGTGAGGCTGGCGTTCTCTATCTTGAGGGGGTCATTGACGCGGGGGCGGTCGTAGAGGTAGACCAGCGTGCGGATGACGAAGGCGTGGGTGACCACGAGCACATCGCCGCCGCCCGCCTCCTCGGCGTGGGCCGCCGTCTCGGCGATGAACGCGCGCAGGCGCCCCTCGATGGCGGCAAAGTCCTCGGCGCGGCCCGTCGGGTCGACGCGCGCGAAGTAGTTCGCTATCTCGGGCAGGCGCTCATTCTGCTCGGCGCGCGAGAGGTCGCGGCTGAAGCAGTCGACGAGCGCGCGGCGCATCTCCTCGCCCAGCTCGCCCTCGAGCCAGCCGTAGCACCACTCGCGCAGCCGGGCATCCGCCGACACAGGGATAGACCGGTCGCCCTCATCAAGGCCGCGCAGGCGCCGCTCGTTGGCGCGCGCCTCGAGCGCGACGGCAAGCGTCTCACGCGCGCGGCCGCTGTCGCTGGAATACGCCCAGGTGAAGTCGGTATCCGCGAGGCCCTGCCCCAGGCGGTAGGCCGCGTACAGGCCGTTGCCCGTGAGCGGCGTGTCGCACCAGCCCTGCACCTTCCCCATGACGTTGAACAGCGTCTCGCCATGGCGCGCGAAGTGGAAGGCGACCGCCATGGCGCTCACTCCCCCGCCGGATCGGGCGCGGCGCCCGGCGCGGCGGAAGCGCCCGCGGGCGCCTGGTCAGCGCTGGCGCTCGGCTGCGGCGCCGCCGGAGCGGCCGCCTCCTCCGCAGACGCCAGGTACGCCGGGTTGGGCGCGAGCCCCAGGCCTGCCGCGATGGCCCGCAGATCGTCGTCAGTCAGCGGGTAGGCCGGCTCGGCGCCGCCGCAGAGCAGGCGGGCCTCGCGGTAGATGGCCGCCGCCTTCACCACCACGTCCGCCAGGCCGAAGGCCTCGTCGCACGTGGCGCCGGTGGCGAGCAGGCCGTGGTGCGCCCAGATGACGGCCGCGTGATCGCGCGCCGCCGCAGCCGTGAGGTCGGCCAGCTCGCGCGAGCCGGGCACGGCCGTGGGCACGGCGCCCACGCCCTCGGGAAACACCATGAGGCACTCGGTCATCGTCTGCCACAGCGCGCGAGTGATGACGCGGGCGTCCGACGGCAGCGCGAAGGTGAGCGCGATCACCGGCACGGGATGGCAGTGGTACACCACGCGGCACGCGCCGTCCGTGGCCTCCTTGCGCACGCCGTGCAGGATGACATGCGCCGCCAGCTCGCTCGTCGGGCGGCCATCGCCCTCGAAGCCCCAGACGGGACGCCAGAACGCGCCGCCCAGATCCACCTCGATGATGCCGAGCGCGCGGGCCGGGGCGTCCTTCACGTTGCGGAAGTACGAGCCCGCCGCCGTCACCAGCAGGCACTCCCCCGCCATGCTCGGCACCGCAGCCTCAAGCGGCTCCCAGGGGCGCGGGGTCTCGGCGAAGTAGGGGCGGCAGGCCTGAGCCTCCTCGGCCGTCAGGCGGTAGGAGGCGTTGCCGCCGTTGCGCTCGTGCCAGCCGCGGCTGTAGCCGTCGTCGCACAGGCGCACCAGGTCGCGCACGAAGCCACGCTGCTCCACGGCGAGGGAGGAGACGGCACCGCGTGCCTTGGAGACGCCCTGGTCAAAGAGGTTCTTCACATCCATGGGCTAGCCCTGCTCGTAGCGCGAGAGGAACGCGCGGGTGCGCTCGTGCACGGGGTTGTTGATGACGTCCGCCGCGCGGCCCGCCTCCACCACGCGGCCGTCGTCTATGAAGATGAGGTGGTCGGCCACGTCACGTGCGAAGCTCATCTCGTGGGTGACGATGACCATGGTCATGCGCTCGGCCGCCAGGTCGCGGATGACCTGAAGAACGTCGCGGGTGAGCTCGGGATCGAGCGCGCTCGTAGGCTCGTCGAAGAACAGCACGTCGGGGTTGAGCGCAAGCGCCCGGGCGATGGCCACACGCTGCTGCTGCCCGCCGGACAGCTCGCAGGGCACCATGTCCTCCTTGCCGGCCAGCCCCATCTTCGCCAGCAGCTCGCGGGCCTGGGCCTCCGCCTCGTCCTTGGGCCGCTTCTGCACGCAGACGGGAGCGTCGGTGATGTTCTTGAGCACCGTGTAGTGCGGAAACAGGTTGAAGTTCTGGAACACCAGGCCAAAGCGCGTCTTGGCTTGGGCGAGCACGTCCTTGCCGCCGTAGACGGCGCGGCCGGCGTCATTGGTGCGCGTCACCGCCAGGTCGCCGTAGGACAGATCGCCCGCGTCGAGCGTCTCCAACAGCGTGAGGCAGCGCAGAAGCGTCGACTTGCCGCCGCCTGACGGCCCGATGATGGCCAGCACGTCGCCGCGGTTGACGGTGAGCGAGATGTCCTTGAGCACCTCGTTGGCGCCGAACGCCTTCTTCGCGTGCTCGAGCGTGACGACGGGGGCGTTTGCGTTAGTCATGGTAGTAGTCCAGCTTCTTCTCGACACGGTTGAGGATGAACTCGATGAGCAGGCAGAACACCCAGTAGATGAGCGCGGCGATGGCATAGGGCAGCATGGAGACCTCGCGCGCGGCCAACGCCTTGGCAGCCGAGAACATCTCGGCAATGCCGAGCACGAAGGCAAGCGAGGTGTCCTTCACCAGGGTGATGACCTCGTTGCCCATGGCGGGCAGGATGCGCTTGATGACCTGGGGCAGCACGATCTTCATGAACGTCTGGGCCCGCGAGTAGCCCAGCACCGCCGCCGCCTCGTACTGGCCGCGCGGGATGGACTGGATACCCGAGCGGTAGATCTCGGCGAAGTAGGCAGCATAGTTGAGGATGAAGCCGATGGCGCAGGCGGAGAACTTCCAGTCCGACCCCATGTTCAGGCCCAGCAGGTAGTACGGGCCGAACATGATGGCCATGAGCTGCAGCATGAGCGGCGTGCCGCGCAGCACCGAGATGTAGAGCTGGGCCAGCCAGGCCAGCGGCTTGAAGCGACTCATGCGCGCGAGTGCCACCACCACGCCCAGCGGCAGGGAGCCGACGAGCGTCACGACGAAGATCTGCGCCGTGAGCAGAAAGCCCTCTCCCAGAATGCCCATCATCACCGAGAATTCCACCGTACCTCCTCTTCAAGCCCGGTATCGCTTGCCGCGAAGCCGCCGCGCGGCCCCTCGGCAAACCTACCGATACGACAGCGAATGCCGCGGGAGACCCACGGCATTCGCCCGGTTACCTCGTATGCCCCCAGTCTAGCGCACTAGAGCGCCAAAGGGGATGGCGTTAGTCGACCAGCACCCAGTTATCAATGGTGATGCCGTACTCGCCCCACTTCTCGCAGAGCTCGGCGATGGTGCCATCATCGTACATCTCCTTGAGGGTCTTGTTTACCGCGTCGACCATGGCCGCGTCGCCGTCCTTGGCGAAGCCCACGGCATAGTTCTCGGTGGACAGGGGCTCAAGCTTCACGAACACGCCAGGCTTGGCCGCCATCTGGTAGTCGGCGATGGACAGGTCGCAGGCAACGGCATCCACGGCACCAGACTCCAGCTGCATGAAGGCGTTGTTGTAGTCGCCGATGGTCTGGGCCGCGCCGCCGGCGAAGGTGTCGGCCAGGGCCTTCTGGCCCTCCTCGTCCTCGAGCACGTCGAGGGCGGCGGAGTCGACCTGGGTCATGACGTTCTTGCCGGCCAGAGCCTCAAGCGAGTCGATGCCAGAGTCAGCCTTCACCACAACCACCTGCTCGTTGTGCATGTAGGGCTTGGAGAAGGCGTACTTGCCCTCGCGGCCCTCCATGGTGAAGCCGTTCCAGATGCAGTTGATGGTGCCCTGGTTGAGCAGCGCGTCCTTGGCGTCCCAGTCGATGGCCTCCAGCTTCAGATCCCAGCCGTTGCGCTCGGCCACCTCGGTGGCCAGGTCGATGTCGAAGCCGGTCAGGTTGCCGTCGTCGCCGACGAAGCCGTAGGGCGGGTAGGCGTTGTCCAGGCCCACGATGAGCGTGGTCTTCTCCTCCTGGGCCGGGGCCTTGTCCTCGGCCTTCTTGTCGTCGGCGGCGGTGCCGCCGGAGCAGCCGGCCAGCAGCAGCGCGGACAGGCTCAGAGCCGCCGCAGCGACGACGAGCGCCTTCATCTTCTTCATAGCTAGTTCCTCCCGTATGATCTGGCGTGATGCCGGCCGTCCCTCTCGCGGCCATTCCATCACTCTACCGTAGTAAAGTGGAGTCAGTATAGCACAGCCCACGGCAACGACACGGGAATCGGGCGAGCGGCGGCGGTTGGCACGCGCGGCGGGCTGCGCGGGCGGGCGCGGCGGGTCACGCGGGCGGGC
>NZ_QWKK01000093.1 GCF_009911695.1 Enterorhabdus sp. P55
ACGGCTCCATGGCCGTCAACGAGTGGGTGGGCTGCTTCGTGGGCCCCGACGGCAAGTGGGTCCCGGGCTACCAGGGCTCCTTCAGGCCCGGCGGCCCCGGGGACGCGGAGGGCCCGACGACCCCGGGCAACCCGAGCACGCCGGACGAGCCGAGCAACCCGAGCCAGCCGAGCGAGCCCAACCTGCCCGTCGAGCCGACGGACTTTGACAGGTCGGACGTCTTCAACCGACAGGACATGGGGAACGACTTCATCTGCACTGGCGTGCGGTATTACAAAAATAACGTGCTCGTCGGTGGTGGCATTGTTATCGATGCCTATCAAGGCTCTCAAAGGGAGCTCACCATACCCAACAGCATTGACGGACTCCCTGTTGTCAGCGCTTCTCTCGATACCGATAAAGCGAACCTCTCTTCTACTGAATTAACCTCCATACGCATTGAGCCCTCGACTACGCTCACGGAAGTTGTCATAGACATGCAGGAGCTTGAAACCCTGGACATCGGGGAATGCCCCTCTCTGAAAGCGCTCTACATCAACCAAGCGGGCGTAACAGGCGGCCGAATTGGCCGACTCTCAGCCCTGGACTTGACAGGCTGTCCTAATCTCACGCATTTCGGGCTCGATTCCAATGCTGTGATAAAAACGCTCGATCTCTCATCATGCTCGAAACTTGAAGAGGTAAACATCAATCGCAATAGGCTTACTTCTCTTTCTCTTGAAGGGCTCTCAGCCCTCAAGAGCGTCGACTGCACCAATAACGCCCTTGCCTCCCTTGACATCAGCGGCTGCACCGCCCTCGCTGTGCTGAATTGCTACGATAATAACCTTACGGCCCTTGACGCAGATGGCTGCGGCAGCCTCCGAGAACTCAACTGCGCACACAATAAGATTGCCTCTCTCTCACTCAGAGGCTGCGATAAGCTTCTGACAATAAGCATCTCGGATAATAATCTACAGACTTTTGACCCTTCGGCGCTGCCTTCCCTCAAAGTGCTTTCTTGCGGCTCCGGAGACGTGGCCGACATGTCGAAAATCGAGGCATGGGGAATTAAAGACGGAAACGGGGCATGGATACGAAAGGATCTCGTCTAAGCCAATCGCCCTCATCGTCAGAGAAGGCCGGCGCTCAGCGTCGGCCTTCTCTACGCCTCGGGATATCCCTCCAGCACGAGGAAGGCGGTCTCCTCGCCGAGGATGAGCTGGTCGCCGGGGTGGATCTCGATGGGAGCGGGAACGGCCTCGGCGTCGCGGGCGGACTGGGGGAGCTCCACCGTCACGTGGCGACCGTCTTGGCCGCCCACGAGCATGGTGCCGTTGCGCGAGCCAAGGCCCTCGGCCAGCCAGCGCCCGGCCTCGTCGCGGCGGATGCGCAGATGGCGGGCGGACACCGTGGGGCCCACGTCGTTGAGCGCCCCCTCCTCGGTGGCGAGCGCTCCGACGACCGTCCCCTCCGGCCCCGGCGCCAGCCAATGGGGCGCGCCGCTCGGCGAGCCCCCGACCAGGCGCAGCAGCCCCAGAACCGGCTCCCGACCCACGCCCTCGCCCGTCGGCGGCTCGCCCAGGCCCGGAGCCGGCGTCACCGCTCCTCCGCCGTGGGCCGTGCGCATGAAGTCGAGCGCCGCCGCCGACGCCCGCCGCGCGTCCGCTGAGCAGCCGGCGGCCACGAACAGCACCATGGCCGCCTCGGCGTGCTCGTCCGCCGTGAGCCCCGGAGCCTCGGCCACGCGCCCCATCGCGTTGCGGTAGAGCGCCGCGCTCTGATGGCACGCGGCCAGCGAGCGCTCCATGGGGCGCTGGGCGTCTCCGCGCAGCATCGTCAGGATGTCCTCGCCCGTCATCGAGCCGCCCTTCTGGGACTTCAACCGCGCGACGATGCGCAGGGCGCTCGTGGGAAAGTCGCAGAAGTAGCGGTCCGGGAGCGAGCCGGCCGGCGCGTGCACCACCGCGCGCGACACCCAGGTGCGGTCGTCCACGCGGCTCACGGGGCTGCGCCCGTCGCTCAGGGGCTTGCCGGAGAGCACCATGGCGGCGGTGTCCTTGTAGCTGATGCCGCCACGGGACTTGAGCACGTCGAACAGCGTGAAGCAGGGGGTGGTGTCGGTCGGGGTCATGGGGGCATCTCCTCTTGGGGGCCTAGGGTCGTTCGGAAGCGGCGACGTTACCGGGATGCGGGCGCCTCAGCGGGCCCGAGGAATCCGGGGAGGGCGCACCCCCCCCCCGTCGCAGGGTGCGCCGCCGGCGGGGGCGAGATCGGGGGTTCCCCCGCCCAGAGCGCGGCGCACCAAGTCCGCGTAGTCCCGGCACAGTGCCGCCAGTCCATCGCGGACAGTCACGGCTGACGGGCGCGCGGCCTGATCGACGACGAGGCACGGCAGTATCACGGCCCCCAGCCGGGCATCCGCCGACGCGAGCGCCGCGCGCAGCAGCCCTTCGTCAGACGCAGACGCCGCTGCGGCGGCCACCTCCGGCTCACGCCGCAGCACCGCGGCCAGATCGGGCGCGGCGTCGTGGGCCGTGCGCAGGGGCGCCGGGGCGTCCTCGGTCTTGCAGCGGTAGGGCGAGCGCACCTCGCCCTCCGCGCCCAGGTCGAAGGGCGGCCTCCCGCACGCGAGCCCGTAGACGACGCTCGCGGCGGCGTACACGTCCACTGCCGGCGACACGCGCGCGTGCGGGGCCTGGGGCACGTCGTCGGTGAGCATCTCCGGCGGCGCGTAGTCGGGCGTGGCCCCGCGCGGCGCGCCGAATCCCTCGGTGAGCGAGGTCTCGCGCCGCTGCGCCAGCGCCGATGATCCGAAGTCGACGATGCGCAGGTCGAAGGCGCCCGCCTCCGCCTGATCGGCCAGGGGCAGCTCCCTCGTGCGCACCATCACGTTGGCCGGCGACAGATCCCGATGGGCGAGGCCGCCCGCCTTCTGATCCATGCGCACAAGCAGCTCGAACAGGTCACGACCCAGCCGCGCCGCTGTCAGGGGCGACAGGCGCCCGTCATCATCCACCGCCAGGGCCCGGGCTGCGTGCTCAAGGGTCTCGCCCTCCACCCATTCCATGATGATGACCGGCTTCCCGTCCACCATCCCCCGGCCATAGAGCTGTGGGAACCCCTCGAGCCCGACGAGCCGGCGCTGGCTCTCGTATTCCTCGTCGAAGGCACGGCGGACGATCTCCGCCCGACGCGCCGGGTCGCCAGGACCGTCGTCGGGCAGGACGAGGGCCTTCACGGCGAAGGGCTCCCCTGTTGCGTTGACGGCGCGGGTCACGCGCCCCAGGCCGCCGCGCCGCGCGCAGGCGTCGTCCAAAAACAGCGCGGAGAGACGGCGCAGGCAGGCATCGCGGCCGGCCGCGTCCAGGGGATGGGGCAGCTCAAGGTCGGTCACGTACGCGAGGCGCCACGCTCCGCCGCCGGGCACGGATGCCGCCGCGCTGCCGGCGAGCCCCTCCTCCGAGGCGCGGCGGCCGTCGGCGCGGGCGCCCTCCCCCTCTCGCGCGCGAAGCTCCTCGCCGCTCACGGGCGGCCCTTCGGGCAGGGCCAGGCGCCGCGGGCGGGCGCGCCCGGCGGGGATGCGGGGGCGAGGAGGACCCAGCGGCCGCAGGCCGCGGAGGGCAGGCGGCGCCTGTGACGTGCAACCACGGCGCCTCCTCTCGTTTTTCGCGGATAACCTGGGGTTTCTCACCGTTGCGCTTCAACGGTTTCGATTGTAACCCAGGGCGCGCCGAGGGAGTTGCGCAACAAATGGCGGCGCGCGGCGCTACAGCAGGTCCACCGGGTCCACGTCCACGGCCACGTTGACCTGAGGATCGGCCTTGCGAGCGCGGAACAGGCGCGTGAGGACGGTGGAGATGTCGGCGTCAGGCGGGGCCTTCACCACCACGTGCCAGCGGTAGGCGTTGCGCAGCTTGCCCAAGACGCAGGGGGTGGCGGGCAGCACGAGCCAGCCCTCGCCGCCGTGGTCGCGCACGAGGCGCTCGAGCTGGGCGCGCAGCTCCTCGGCGGCGCGGGCAACGGCCTGCTCGTCAGCGCCCCACACGAGCACGTTGGCCATGCGAACGTAGGGCGGGTAGCCGAGTGCCCGGCGCTTGGGCAGCTCGGCGCGCAGGAACAGCGCGCGGTCGTAGCGGGCGGCGGCGCGGATGGCCACGGCGTCGGCCTCGTAGGTCTGCACGAGCACGCGGCCGGGCAGCTCGGCGCGTCCGGCGCGGCCGGCCACCTGCTCGATGAGGTCGAAGGTGCGCTCGCCGGCCCGGTAGTCAGGCAGGTGGAGCTGAGTGTCGGCGTTGATGACGCCCACGAGGGTCACGTCGTCGAAGTCGAGGCCCTTGGCGATCATCTGCGTGCCCAGGAGCACCGCGGCGTCGGCGGCGGCGAACTGCTCGAGCAGCCGCTGGTGGGCGCCCTTGGCCCGAGTGGTGTCGGCGTCCATGCGGATGACCGGCACCTGCGGCCCCACGCCGGGCAGCCCGTCCAAAAGCGCCCGCAGCTCGGCCTCCACCCGCTGGGTGCCGGCGCCGAACTTCTTGAGGTAGGGGCTGCCGCACTCGGGGCAGGTAGGCGGCGCGGGCACGCGGTAGTCGCAATGGTGGCAGCGCAGCGTGCGGTCGGACTCGTGGTAGGCCAGCGACGTGGAGCACGAGGGGCACTCCGGGACGAACCCGCAGTCGCGGCACAGCAGGAACTTCGCGAAGCCGCGCTGGTTGAGGAGCAGGACCGCCTTGCGCCCCTTCGCGAGCTCCTCGCCTAGGGCGCGGGTGAGCCGGCCCGAGAACATGGCTCGCGAGCCCCCCTTGAACTCGGCGGCCATGTCCACCACCTCCACCTGGGGAAGCGGCCGTCCGTTAGCGCGCTCGGGCAGGGCCACCTGCCGCCAGCCCTCGCGGGTGGCGGCGGCGTGGAGCGCCTCCACCGAAGGCGTGGCCGATCCGAGCACGAGCGCCCCGCCGGCCCGGCGCATCATCCACTCGGCCACGTCGCGGGCCTGGTAGCGCGGGGCCGAGTCCTGCTTGTAGGAGCCCTCGTGCTCCTCGTCGATGACGATGAGGCCCACGTTGGCGAGCGGCGTGAACAGGGCGCTGCGGGCGCCCACCACCACGCGGGCCGCGCCCGAGCGGATGAAGTCCCATTGGTCGTAGCGCTCGCCCTGGCTCATGCGCGAGTGCATGACAGCCACCGCGTCGCCGAAGCGACCCCGGAAGCGGCCCACCGTCTGGGGCGTGAGGGAGATCTCGGGCACGAGGACGATGGCGGTGCGGCCGGCGGCGAGCACGCGCTCGATGGCGCGCAGGTACACCTCGGTCTTGCCCGACCCGGTGACGCCGTCCACAAGGACCACCTGGCCCGACGCCGCCGCGCGCGCCTCGTCGATGGCCTCGAGCGCGGCGGCTTGGCCGGGAGTGAGGGCCGGGCGGTCCGTGGCCTCGCCGCTGGCCGGGGCGGGGGCCGCGGACGCGGGGTCGCGCGAGTCGTCGGGCGTGGGGGCCGCAGGGGCGCCCGCGGAGGCGAAGGCGATGCCGGGGATGGTCGCGCCGTCGAGCGCGATGTCCTCGGATTCCGATGCAGCGGCCATTCCGGCCGATAGCGCAAGCGCGGCGGGATGGGCCGCCTTCGGTGCGGACGCAGGCGCAGGGTCGGGCGCGAGGCCCCGGGTCGCAGCGCCTGAGCCCGCGGCGCAGGAGGCAGAGGGGCCGGCGGCCGCACCGTCGAAGCCACGCATGCGCCGACGATGCTCGATGCGCACGACGCCCTTATCCGCCAGGGCCTTGAGCGTGGAGCCGACCGAGCCGAACTCCAAAGCCAGCTCAGCCACGCGCAAATCGCCGCGACGCAGAGCCTCGATGACGCCGATCTGCTTCACCGCGTTCTTACGCGGGGTGAAGTCGGCTGCGGCGGGCAGAAGCGTGGCCCAGCGGTCGTCTACCTCCCCCACCGCCGGCTCCTCCAGCCGCCAGCCGCCATGGGCGCCGCGCACCAGGCGCGGAACGCCGCCGGGGGGCGTGAACAGGCGCACGCAGGCCGACAGCGGCGCGACGTAGCGCTCGGCAAGGTAGCGGGCACAGGCGGCGCCCTCCTCGTCGAAGTAGGGCTTGGAGAGCACGCGCTCGACGGGCTTGAGGCGCGCGAGGTCCATGCCGGCGACGGCCGCGCGCTCGCGTCGCGCCTCCGCCGCCGAGGCCTCGTACTGCGCCCCGAACCCGAAGTGGGCCTCCCCCGCGTCGGCGGCCGCAGCGCGGGAGGCGCCTCGCGCGCCGGGCCTGCCAAGGCCGATCGGGTGCGCGGGCTCCGAGCCAGGGCCGTCCCCGAGGGCCGCGGGACGCCCGGCCGAGGCGTCGCCCGCGCCCCAGAGCGTCCCAGCCCACAGGTCGCCGGCCTCTCCCGGCTCCCCGCTCGCCGATCCCTCATCCGCAGCCGGCACCTCGTCTTCCACATTATCTAGGCCGACGATGAAGCCGACGGCCTTGCGATGGCCGAAGGGCACGAGCACAGCACAGCCCACCTCAACCGGACGCCCCTCAGCCCGCAGCGCATCGGGGACGAGGTAGGTGTAGGGCGCGTCAAGGGCCTGGGTGGGTATGTCGAGTATGACCGAGGCGATTTCCATGCCCGCCAGTATACCGCAGGCACCCGCCACGCCAGCCCGACCCGCCGGCGCGCGACATCCGATTGGCAGAGACGAATGGCGCCTCACGGCGGCCTTCGCGGCCAGCAAGGAGGAGGGACGCCAGGGGAACCGGTCACGAGCGCAATGGGCCCGTCCCTCAGAGCCGATAGCGACCAGGCTGGGGCGCCGGATCGGGCGGACGGGTAACAGTGTGGCCGCCGGGTGGGCAGCAAGGCGGCGGTGCCGGAGCGGACGGGTAGCGGCGCGGGGGGACGCATCGGACAACGGCGCCACGCCACGGCGGGGCCGAGTCCGAACCGATGCCGCCGTGGCGCGGCCGGCTCGCCCGCCCGACCGGCTAAGCGCCTACCAAGCTGGGGGCGACGCCAAGCCGAAGGCCCCTTCCCCGGGATGCCGCACAGCCACCCACGCCACCAGACAGGTTTCTGGCCAATTTCACCACGTTTTCCGCTGTCTCTTTCCTCCTTGACAGCAAGCAGGCTTCTGCGACCTGGGAAAACGCTGAAGCCATCCGCCTTCTCGCCTGTTTTCGCGGACGAAATAGCGTAAACCATGGCGAAATTGGCCAGAAATCCGAGAAACGCCGCCGAGAACAGCTGCCAACGCTCCCGTCCGGTACCGACAGTCGGCGGCGGCATCGCCGTCCAGGCGGCTGACAGACCGCGCGTCTTGCCGACGGCCGCTCGGCGAACGGCATTTCCAGGAGGCAGATCGCCTTCGACGAGGCACCGTTGAGAGAGAAAGCCCCTCGCCTTTGGCGGTGCCAGCTGCTATACTACCCGCCCGAACCAGAGGAGATGTAACGCCATGGTTCTGATTCTCTACGGATCTACCGCCTACGAGCATTGGCTCCAGGCCGCCAGCCGGCCCCTTCCTGCGCCGTGCGTCACGGACCTGCGCCGCGACAGCCGGCCAACGGCCTCGGCGCTCGACCACCTCGCTCGCACGCTGCCGCATCTCGCGCCCCCTTACCATCTTATGGTGGCGGCCAACCTCCATCCGAGTGAGCGACTCATCCCCCATCGCTGCGACCGCCGCCTCCCGCGCGGGGCCCTGCTGCCTGTCGCGCCTGGTATCTACGCCGCCTCGCCCGAGCTCTGCGCTGTCCAGATCGGACGACGCTGCCCCGAGGCGCAGCTCGCGAAGGCCATCATGGCACTCTGCGGGCTCTCCGCCGTCCAGCCGGCCGAGCACGGGCTGGAGCTGCGCCCACCGCTCACCACCTGTGCCTCCGTGCGCTCCTTCGTCACGCGCAACTCGGCGCTGCCCGGGTCACGCACGACCCGTCGCGCCGTCGACCTGGCTGCCGACCGAGCGCGCTCGCCAGCGGAGGCCGACCTGTTCCTGCAGCTCTCGCTCCCCCACCGCCTCGGCGGGCTGGCGCTCAGCCGACCGCGCCTCAACCACACGGTCGCGCTCACCGGCCGCGCGCAGCGGCTCGCGGGCCAGGCGACGGTCTGCGCCGACCTCGCCTGGCCCACCGTGAGGCTCGCCGTCGAGTACGACTCCAACTTGACCCATCTCACCATCGCCCAACACGCCCGCGACATCATGCGCCGGGAGGGAATGGGGGCCGACGGCTGGACGGTGGCCGTCGTCACCTCCGGGCACCTCTACGGACGACGCAGCCTGGACGAGCTCGCCTATCGGATAGCCCGCGCACTCGACGAGCGCATTCGCCCGCGCGTGGCAGACTTTCCCGCCCGCAGGCGCTCCCTGCAGGCGCTCCCCCGCGGCTACGGCCTGCCGCCGGAGCTCTTCGCCTGATAGGGCGGCGAAAGAGGAGGACAAGCCTGCGACCCTCACGCCCGGGAGGGAGAGTCATCGGGCCGGTCGCAGCGGTCGCGTGGGCCCCTCGCGCCTGGGTGGGAGGGGCCGGTATCGGGCGCCCAGGCGGCAAGGGGGCCGCAAGCCATCGCCGGGCAGACGCGGGGCCGACGAAGCCGCGGCAACCGCGGGGCCGCGCGGCGTCGGCACGATTCGCGGCCGTCCGGCGGTATCAGAGAAACCCGGCTGTTGGGCGTGGCGCAGATCACGGCTGCCCGTCGGCACGGACGCGGCTTGCCGCCTTCCGCGCGGCCCGCAGCCACCTCCGCTGCCGTACGCCCGACACCAACTCCCGCAACCAAGAGCGAGCAGAGCCGCAGCCACTCCCAACCGCAAGCACCCCGGCGCAGACTGAGATCGCCGGCACCGCCAACAGCAGAAGCGGAGCCGCGGCTGCGGAATAACGGGGCCTTCTCGCAGGCCCCACGACAGCAGGACGCACAACTCGCAGCCGACACCGTCATCGCATCACTCGCACAAAGGTCACGGCGAATCCCTCGATTCTGGCATTGTCGGCACGGCGCAAGCGCTTGAAGCAGCCAGCCACGGCAGCAGGTGGGAGACGCAAGCGCTTTCAGGGTTTCTGGCCACTTTCCCCATGGTTTACGCTAAATAAGGCGCCCCGATGGAGTAGTCTCCTCCGCTCCCCTTTTCCGACCTGGGGATACGCAAACCGAAGCCCAGCAGTCGCGCAGTAATTGGGGGACGATCAGCGTAAGTCGTGACAAAATTGGCCAGAAATCCCAAATCGCCCGCGCCTGGCGCCCTGCACCAGCGCGCCAACACGCCAAGGCTCCGCGGCCGCGGGGTTGGCGCAGCCTCACCAGCCCGCGGCCACCGCCGGCGCCCCGCACCAGCGCCCGTGCCCCGCGCCAACACGTCCGCTCGCACCCAACGCCCGCCGATCGCCTCGCCCGGCGCCAACGCGCCAAGGCTCCGCGGCTGCGGGGGGGCGC
>NZ_QWKK01000094.1 GCF_009911695.1 Enterorhabdus sp. P55
GCCCGCCCCTCGGGCCGCCGGCGCCTTCGCGCCTGCCTCGCCGGCCTCCGCGCCCTCCGGCCGGCTCTGCGCCCAGCAGGCCAGCCACGCGGCGGCGAACGCCCCCGCAGCCGCCCCGGCCAGGGTCAGGGCCACGGGCAGGTGGGCGGATCCCCCGGTGTCGCGCATGTCATCACCCCTTCGGTCGCCTGGCGGGCGAGGCCCTCGGCCCCGCCGTCTCTCTGCGAGGGGCACGGTGCAAACGCCCGTTTACGTTTCCGCAGATAGACACGGGCATGATAGCGATCTTTCCCCGGAGCGCAAGAGCGTCGGGGCAATTCGCCTCCATCGCGGCCTCCTTCCTTCCCGATGTCGGCCCGCCTTCGCGCCGGGCGGGGCGTTTTCTCTGCGAGCGGAGGGAAAAACCGGACGAGCAGCCTCCAAGTCGCCTTCGAAACCGTCCCCTCCCGCGTTCGCGGAAGGGAAGATACGCTAAACTGAAGGCGTCGCCCACGCGTGCGCGGGCGATGAGTGCGAGTTCGTAATGAAGGCCCGGGCAGTCGCGCCTTCCACGAAAGGGGTGCGCGGCGGCGAAACTTGAAAGTTGGTGGTCACCATGGCAGCTCCTGCTACCGAACACGTCAGAAACATCGTCCTCGTGGGCCAAGACGGCGCCGGGAAGACGTCGCTCGCCGAGGCGATGCTCTACGTTTCCGGCAAGACCCCCCGCATGGGCACGACCCACGACGGGAAGTCCTACCTCGACTATGACCCCGAGGAGATCAAGCGCAAGTTCACCATCGGCACCTCCATCGCCCCCATCCCCTACAAGGACTACAAGATCAACGTGCTGGACACGTCAGGCCACCCCGACTTCATCGGCGACACCCTGGCCACCATGCAAGCTGCCGAGATGGCGCTGTTCGTGGTGGACGCCGTCGCCGGCCCGCAGGTCATGACCACCAAGCTGTGGCGTGAGGCCGAGGACATGCGCCTGTCGCGCGCCGTCTACATCAACCACATCGACCGTGAGAACGCCAACTTCGACACGGCCATGGCCACCCTCCACGCGCGCTTCGGCTCGCGCCTGGGCGCCGTCACCATCCCCATGGGCGTCGAGTCCGACTTCAAGGGCGTCATCGACGTCATCCGCATGAAGGCCCGCTTCCATGACGGCGACGGCCTGGAGGAGGTCGTCACCGACATTCCCGAGGAGTACGCCGACGTGGCCCAGGCGGCCCGCGACAAGCTCTGCGACCTGGTGGCCGAGGCCGATGACGAGCTCATGATGAAGTACCTCGACGGCGAGGAGCAGCTCACCCAGGCTGAGCTCGAGTCGCTGCTCGACCAGGCCATCGCCAAGGAGCTGTTCATCCCCGTGTTCGTGGGATCCACCATCATCATGCAGGGCGTCCAGGGCCTCATGGAGGACATCTGCACCTACTTCCCGCATCCGCGCAGCCACGGCCGCTTCCAGATGGCCGACGGCGAGACCATCCGCGTGGACGAGTCCAAGCGCCCCGCCGCCTTCGTCTTCAAGACCCTCTCCGACCCGTTCGTCGGCCGCCTCAGCTTCCTCAAGGTGATCGCCGGCGTGCTCGAGCCTGGCATGGAGCTCATCAACTACCGCACCGGCAAGAAGGAGCGCCTGGGGCACCTCTACGTGATGATGGGCAAGGAGCCTTTGGACGTGAAGAGCGCCAAGGCCGGCGACATCATCGTGGTGCCGAAGCTCGGGGAGACGCGCTCGGGCGATACGCTCTCGCAGACCGGCGAGATCTCCGTCATGCCGCTGCCCACGCCCACCCCGCAGTACCCCGTGGCCGTGGAGGCGGTCAACAAGAAGGACGAGGACAAGCTGGGCACGTTCCTGGCCCGCGCAGCCGAGTCCGACCCCACGGTGCGCATCTCCCGCAACGAGGACACGCACCAGACCATCCTCACCGCCATGGGCGATACCCAGGTGGACATGCTGATGGCGCGCCTCAAGGACCAGACCGGCGTGGAGGCGCGGCTTGTGCCCGTGCGCGTGCCCTACCGCGAGACCATCCGCAAGACCGCCGAGGCCCAGGGGCGCCATAAGAAGCAGACGGGCGGCGCCGGGCAGTTCGGCGACTGCTGGCTGCGCCTCTCGCCCAATCCTGGCGCGGGCTACGAGTTCGTCGACGAGATCAAGGGCGGTGCCATCCCCAACGGACTCATCCCCGCGGTGGACAAGGGCGTGCAGGACGCCATGCGCGAGGGCTTTTTGGCCGGCTATCCCATGGTGGACATCAAGTGCGCTGTGTACGACGGCTCCTACCACTCCGTCGACTCCAATGAGATGGCGTTCAAGACGGCGGCCCGCATCGGCTTCCGCGCCGCGTGCGAGAAGGCCGATCCGGTGATCTTGGAGCCCATGGCCACCATGGACATCGTGGTGGGCGAGGAGTACGCCGGCGCCATCATGGGCGACATCTCCACGCGCCGCGGCCGCATCGTGGGCACAGACTCCAACGACGCGGGCGAGACGGTCATCATGGTGCGCGTGCCCTACGCCGAGGTGGTCAGCTACACGAAGGACCTGCGCTCGCTCACGCGCGGCAGCGGCTCCTACGCCATCGCGGTGGAGGGCTACGAGGAGGCTCCCCATGACGTGACCAAGCGGCTGGTGGAGGAGTACCAGGCCGCTCGCGCCGCTGGCAACTAGCGACGCGCCTCCTGCGGCCGGAAGGCGCTGGCGGCGGGAGACTTGAGCAAGACGGCTTATGCGGAGGCCGGGCTCGCGAGATCCCGGCCTCCTTGCGTGCGCGGGGCGGCTCGGGGGCGCCGGCGCCCTCCCCGCGGGCGCCCCGGCGTGCGGGGAGGGGCTTTTCGCGCGCGTTGACGTTTAGGCTGGGCGCCGGTTGGGGGAGGCGGCGCGTTTCCCCTGATGGCGTCTGATTTACGGCAGGGTGGCCCCGGAGGCTTTCTGCCTGTTCTTTTACAGAACAAACGTTCTGATTCTATGGTATACTGCTTGCAGTCAAAGCAGAGCCAGTGCAAGCGCCGTCCCTCTGGGGGATGTGCCCACCGAGACGTCGTGATTCCCGCCCCGTCCTTACCACGCTTGCAAGATCCTCTCTCATCCAGGGAACCTTCCGAAGGGGGGATTTACCATGGCGCACCCGCGTCCTAATACCGTGCTGCCCAAAACCCGTCTTGCCAGCCCGAGGGGGAGCCTCATCACCGTGGGGGAGGCCCTCTGCTCCTGCGATCCGGAGGAGCTCTGCTGCGCCGTTCTGCGCCACCAGGCAGGCTGGTCGGTCGATCCCGCGCGCCTGGGCGCCCGGCGCCTGCGGCCCCTCGTCTCCCGCGTGCGCGCAGCCCTGCGCTCCATGGAGGCCCTGCGCGCCCGGAAGGGCGCCTCTCCTGGCGGCCAGGTGGTGCTGCCGCTCGAGTCGTTTCGCGCCCTGGGCCCGTCGGGCTCCCTCATGCGGCGCATGGGGGCTGCGCAAGTTTCCCTGGCATCCGCCTCGGCCGCCGCCGACGCGCTTGCCGTCTGCGGCGGCCCGGCCTGGGGCGCCCTGCCTCCTGACGCCGCGCGGCTGCTGGAGGGCCTTGGCCCCGATGTCCCCTGGGCGCCCGCCGCCCTTGGGGCGAGCCTGCGCGCCTGGGGCGACGAGGCTTGGGGGCAGGTGCTCGCGCGGCCCCTCTGGGTGCCGTGCGAGCAGTCGGCCGATGACGCGCTGCAGGTGGCCGCCGCCCTGTTCTGGGCCCTCACGCGCCGGGGGTTCTCCCCGCGGGCTGCCCCGCCGCCTGCGCCGCGCCCGGTGCCCTCCGCTCCTGCGTGTCGGTCTCCGACGACGGGGAACGCCTGCCTTCGCCTGCTCAACTACAACGCCTGGGTGAGCCTGCTTGGCGCCCAGGTCGAATCCGCTCGACTTCTGGAGGTGCTCTGACATGACCTACGACTGCGCTTGCGCGCCCGGTTGGCCGACCGCCCCCTTCCCGGGTCAGACCGACTGGCTGCTCGGATCCTGCCCGTGCCGATCGCTTATCGGCCAGGCGGTTCTCACCGATGTCCTGCTTGACCTGATCGCTGACGAGGAGGGGCTCGTCTTGCTGGCCGATGTCCTGCGCGTCTTGGACGAGGGCTAGGCTGCGGTTTCGGGCGGGCTCTCCCCAAGGGGCGCCCGCCCGGCCGGGGCGCTCTCTGGCCCTCGTCGGGGGATTGGCGTACCATGGCGGCATGTCCTGATGACGTGTGAGGAGGTGCGGATCGTGGTCACGGTGAAAGACGTGCTGAACCTGGGGATATTCGAGGATATCTGGCTGGCCGCTCCCTGCGAGGGCTGCGAGGAGCGCCTGGTTACCGGCGCGGGCATTCTCGACTTCGAGCCGTTCTGGGGAGACTACGACTCCTTTACCCCCTGCGAGTTCATCTTCACCTCGCTCGGCTTCGCCCAGCGCGACCCCGATCTGGCTGACCAGGCCGTCAGGGCCATGATCGAGCGAGACGTCGCGGCCCTCGTCATCAAGCCGGTGGCCATGGACGCCATCAGCGCGGAGGCCGCTGAGCTCAGCACCGCCCGCGGCGTGCCCGTCTTCTTCTACGAGGGGCACTTCGTCGAGCGGCTCATGGCCGCCGTCCTCGCCTTGGTGGCCGAGGATCGGGCCCAGTCCCAGCGCGACGCGCTCATCGACGCGCTCATCGCCCCGCGAGGCGATGCGGATGTGCGCGAGGGCCTCTTCGAGGTGGCGCGCACCACCGGCGCCACGGTGCAGTGCCTGGCGGCCCGCCCCTTGGCGCCCGACGGTTGCATGCTCTCGGCGCTCCAGGGCGAGCTCGGCGCGCTGCTCTACGACTTCCAGCGCAATCAGGCGAGCGTCGTTCAGGCCTGCGTCGTGCGCTACCGCGACCAGCTGCTCGCCTTCGTCTCCTACGACCGGCCGCCTCGCGGCGCCATCGCCCGGTCCGAGGCCGACCTGGTGGCTCGCATAGAGGCGGCGGGCCGCCTGCGCTGCGGCGTCAGCCAGGAGGTCTCCCTCGGCCAGGGAGACCTGGCCATTCGCCAGGCGCGTACGGCTCTCGACGCCGCCTGCGACCAGGGGAGGCCGGTCGTTCGCTGGGCGAGCTTGGGCCTGGGGGCCTTTCGCGCCGCGGCGTCGGCCGACCGTCTCTTCGCCGGAACGGCGCAGCTCTACCGATCGCTCCTCGACGAGTACGACCGAGCCCACGGCACCGAGCTTGCCGCCACCGCCCGCGCCTATGCCGCGTCCTTCGGCGAGGTGCGCGCCACGGCCGAGGCGCTCTACCAGCATCCCAACACGGTGCGCTATCGTCTGCGGCGCATCCGGGAGGAGCTGGCCCTGCCCGACGTATCCGACAGGGAGCTGGCCGCCCTCCTCGTTTTGGCATATTCAATGACTGACTAACTCACTATTTTTTGTGCAACGGCACAAATGGCGGCGCACGCGGTTCGTCGCCGCCTCTAAGGGCGCGCTCGCGAACTGACGGTAACCTCTTCGTCGTTGATCAACCATGACGAGAGGAGAGTTTCCGATGCTCAACGAAAAGGCCCTCAAGGTCCTCGCTACCCTGTCCGAGCCCGATGCCGCCTACTGCCACAAGCTGGCGCGCCACTTCGCCAACATGGGCATCTCGTCGGACAAGGCCAGCAGCGCCGTGTGCTCGCTGGTGGAGGCCGACGCCATTCCCGAGGCCGGCGTGACCAAGTGGGCCGGCTCCTTCGCCTCGCCCCAGGCCCCCGCGCAGGCTTCCGCAGCCGAGGCGCTGGACGAGGTGGCCTATGCCTAGCGGCCGACGAGGCCGGCGCCCGCAGGGCGTCCAGACCCCCAGCGCATGAGGGCCCCGGCATCCAATGAGCCGGGGCCCTCATGCGCTGGGGAAAGCAGAGCGGCCCGGCCTCCCTGGGAAGGCCGGGCCGCTCTTGGCATCTGGTGCGTAGCGGACGCTAGTCGGCGACCTCCACCAGCTCCAGCTCGAAGTTGAGCGCCTTGCCCGCCAGCGGGTGGTTGAAGTCGAAGGTGGCCACGCCGTCCTCGACGGCCTTCACCTGCACCGGCACGGGGCTTCCGTCGGGGCCGTGCATGTAGATGACGCCGCCCACGGGCAGCTCGCTGGCGTTGGGGATGTTCTCCAGCGGAACCTCCTGGATGAGGTCCTCGCGCACCTCGCCGTAGGCGTCGGCCGGCTCGATGTGGATGGTCTTCTTGTCGCCGACGGCCATGTCCTTCACGCCCTCGTCGAAGCCGGGGATCACGTCGCCGGCCATGCACACGAACTCAATGGGCTCGCCGTGGTCGTAGGAGGAATCGAACTTCTCCCCGTCGTCCAGCGTGCCAGTGTAGTGGATCTTGACCTTCTTGCCCTCGTTGCTCATCGGAAGGCTCCTTTCGTCATTGTGCCAGAGCCTGCCAGTCTAGCCCAAGCGGGCGCCCTCGGCGCCTGCGGCCGCAAACCTGCTCCAACTTGTCATCAAGCGGCGCCTCTGCGCTCGGCGGCGCGGAGGGGGGGCGAGGCGCCGGGGCACCTTCCCTGGACGGGCACCTTCCCTGGACGGGCGCCTTCCCCGGGCGGGCGCGTGCCGCCGGTTACGCCCCGCGTTCCGCCTCGGCCACATCGGCCAAGGTGATGCGCGACGCCACCAGGCTGGCAAGCGGTGTGAGGTAGGCGCGCTCGTCCTCGGGAAGCCCCGTCGCCGCCAGGCTCATCACCTCGTCGGCCAGCTCGGAGACGGGGTGGCGGTACAAATAGCCGTCGTAGCCGCTCCTCATGAGCGACGCCTTGCCGGCGGCGATGTCCTCGGCGGTCACGCCGGCGAAGAGCCCCTCGAGCGCATCCAGGCTCTCGTCGCTGTAGAACAGCCCCTTGATCAGGGCCGCGTAGGCAATCACGTAGGGCACCGGCATGGCGTCGGCCGGGCGTATCTCCACGTAGGTCTTCAGCCGCACGTCGGTGAAGAACATCGACAGCGCATGCTCCACCTGCGCGCGGGTCATGGGCTCCTCGGCGTAGATCTCACCGAAGGTGCGGTCGGTGTAGCACCACTGCTCGGAGTCGCAGGCCACGAGGATGGCCGGCGTGTCCAGCACGTAGGCGGCGTAGTCGCGCAGGGTGAAGCCGGGGTCCATGATGCCGGGAACCACGCCGCAGCGGTCGGGGTCGCACTTCTCCCAGATCTCCGTGCGCACCAGCTGATGCTCGCGCGGCGCGTCCTCGAACACGGGGGAGTTGTCGCAGATGAGCGAGAGCAGCGGCACCAGGGCGAAGGCCAGGCGCATCTTACGCAGGCAGTCGTCCGCCGACGAGTAGTCGATGGACACCTGGGTGGAGGCGCTGCCGCGCATCATGCAGATGCCGTACTTGCCGATGGCGCCCAGGTACCTGTTCATGAGCTTGTAGCGTCGCTTGGGGATGAGCTCCAGGTCCACGGCGCGCGCGGTGGGGTGGTAGCCCGGGGTGAGCGCCTGGGTGTCCACCGGGTCGAGGCGCGCGGCGAGCGTGCGCTCGAAGGCGGTGAAACAGGCCTCGGCGTCGGCCAGGCGCGTGAAGGGGCCGGCCGAGAGCTCCACCTGGGCGGCGGGCTCGATGGTCACGGCCTCGCCGGGACGCGCCACGCCCAGCAGGTCGCCCTCCGGGTCGCGCGTGGCCTCCGGGTAGTCGGCCAGCAGCTGCTCGAGCAGCCAGCGCGCGCCGTTCTCCTCGCGGTAGGAGACCGGGGATCCGTCGGCGCGCACGAGCGTGTGCTCCAGCTCGATGCCGAGCTGCTCGGAGGACTCCTTGATGCCGCCTTCGAAGTAGGCCACGATGGCGTCGAGGTTCGCCTCGCGAGCCGGTTGGTCGTTCTTGGTCATCGCTTACTCCAAACTCCGTCGTTTTCTGCGCAAAACGCTATCCGGTTTGCTTACAATATCCGTTTGATCGGCGCCCATGGTATCACTGGCATGGCCGAGGGGCGCCCAAGGAGCGAAAACGAGGGCATATCGTGGAATTCCGCAACGCGTTCATCACCGCCGGCGCCGCCGCAGGGCCGCGCCTCCGACGACGTTCCTAGCGCCGCCGCTTCCGCGCGCCCTTTCATTTCCGTAACTCCTCGGCGCCGTCCGGCAGCGGTGCCGTTTCCTTGACTAGCATGGCAGAGGCTTCTCGCCGAAGCACCGAAGGAAGAGAGCGACTCATGACCCTGAGAGCAGGCGTGGTGGGCGCAGCTGGATTCGCGGGCATCGAGCTCGTGAGGCTGCTCCTGGCCCATCCGGAATTCACCCTGACCGCCGTCACCTCCGACGCGCTGGCTGACCGCCCCGTCGCCGAGGTCTACCCGGCCTTCCGCGGCGCCACCGACCTGGCCTTCTCCTCCCATGACCAGGCCGACCTGCATTCCTGCGACGTGGTGTTCCTGGCGGTGCCCCACACGGCGGCGCTCGCCCAGGCCCCCGGGCTCGTGGAGCATGGCGTCACCGTCATCGACCTGTCGGCCGACTTCCGCCTGAAGGACCCGTCCGTCTACGAGGCCTGGTACCAGACGCCCCATACGGCCGTCGACCTGCTCGCCCGCGCCGCCTTCGGCCTGCCAGAGCTCACCGGCGGCGAGCTCGCCCGTGCCGCGGCCGCCCACGCGCGCGGCGAGGCGGTGCTCGTGGGTTGCGCCGGCTGCTATCCCACGGCCACCTCGCTGGCGGCCGCGCCCGCCATCCGCGCGGGACTCGTCGACCCGGCGGGCACCGTGGTGGCCGACGTGGTGTCCGGCGTCACCGGCGCCGGCAAGAAGGCCACCGAGCGCACCCACTTCTGCTTCGCCAACGAGAACCTCGAGGCCTACGGCGTGGGCGCCCACCGCCACACGCCGGAGATCGAGCAGATCCTCGGCATCCCCGGGCGCCTCGTGTTCACCCCGCACCTGGCCCCGCTCAACCGCGGGCTGCTCTCCACGGTGAACCTGCCGCTTGGCCCGTCCTCGCCGCGGCCGACCACCGAGGAGCTGGCGGGGCTCTACCGCGACTTCTACGCCGCCTCTCCGCTCGTGGAGGTGCTCGAGCCGGGCGCCTGGCCGCGCACGGCGTCGGTCGCCGGCACCTGTCGCGCGCAGGTGGGCGTGGCAGTGCATCCGACGGCGCCCATGATCGTGGCCGTCGGCGCCATCGACAACCTGGGGAAGGGCGCTGCGGGCCAGGCGGTCCAGTGCGCCAACATCATCTGCGGCCTGCCGGAGGACACCGGCCTCACGGCCGTGGCCCAGCCGGTGTAGGAGAGGAGCGAGCCCATGGAGAACGAGAAGATCCCGACGGGATTTTCGACCCCCGCGGCCCCCGCGCGTGCGGACGAGGCCCCCGCGCCGGACGCCGCCATTCCCGCCGTTGAGCCGCTGCCGCCCGCCGCGCCCGCGCCGGACGCCCTGCCCGCC
>NZ_QWKK01000095.1 GCF_009911695.1 Enterorhabdus sp. P55
CCGCCCGACGCGGCCAGCGACCGCCGCACCGACGCGGCCAGCTCCGCCGAGGCCGTCACCACGCAGGCGCGCCGTCCCGCTGCCGCAGCCTCGCGCACGAGCGCCAGCGCCGCGTCCAGGGCCGCGTCCGCGTTGTCCGCCACGAGCTCCGCATCCGCTCGCACGCCGTCCCGCTCCGCCGCGCTGCGGCCATCTTGTCGAGTATCCGCCACCATCGCCTCTTCCGCTGCCTCGTTTTCCGTCCTCGTCATTGTATCCAAACCCCGTCCCTCCTCCCGCGCGACAGCCGCCGCGAGCGGGGCCGTCTGCATGATCGCTCGGCGGTGCGGGGTTCCTCGCGCGACAACCGCCGCGAGCGGCCGCCGCACAGCCCCGCCTCGCGAAGACCGCCAGCCTACCACGCGCCCCGCCCAGCGAAGACCGCCTGAGCCACGCGGCCGAGCGGCCCTCCTCGTTCGGCCTCGCGCCGTTTCGCATCCAATCTCGCGAGCTATCTGAGGCTCGTCAGCCCCGAGAACTGAAATCCGAGGCGCCACCATGCGAGAACCCCGGCGTTTCCCCAGGTCGCGCATATCGAAGCCCGCAAGGAGGCCGACAGCCCGCGTCAGGCCCTCGGACAACTCGCGAGATTGGATGCGAAGGCACCGCAGACGCACCCCGCACGCACCGCCGACGCGGCGGCCGGACGCACCCCGCCACGAACGCCCGTCACCCCCTCTCGCCCTGGCCCGCCGGCCCCGTTCCGGCCCGCCACGCGCGCTTCGCCGAGAGCCGCCCACGCGCCCAAACGCCCGCCGCTTGCCCGCTGCCCCATCGAGGCGCCTTGGCGTTTTCGGCGGGCTCCGCAAATTCTGACGGTTTTGCACCCGTCCCTCCGCCGTCCAAGGCCCCGCGCACGCCGCCCTCCGTCGTTTGCCCTGGTCGGCATCGGGCCTCCCACGCCCGAGCGCCCCTCCCGCGTCTCCCGAGAGTGCAAAACCGTCAAAATCTGCAGCCGGGGCCGAAAAACCGGAGGATCGCCGCTCCAACCCCGCCCCTCACGACCGCCGCGGGCAACGAATCGCCGCCCAACACGCGTCTCGCCGCTGCACCCTGCAGGCGCGGCGCGGTAGAATGGTCTGTCGCCTCGCGCCATCCCGGCGCCGGGCGCCCCACGATTGGAGACCCCATGTCCGACCCGACCTCCCCCACGCCCCCCTCCCCCGACGCCATCCAGGTCCGCGGCGCGCACGTGCACAACCTGCGCGACCTCGACGTCGACGTTCCCCTGCGCCAGCTCGTCGGCATCGCCGGCGTCTCCGGCTCCGGCAAGAGCTCGCTCGCCCTCGGCGTCCTCTACGCGGAGGGCTCCCGCCGCTACCTGGAGGCCCTCTCCGCCTACACGCGCCGCCGCATCGCGCAGCCCGGCCGTGCCGGGGCCTGCGAGGTGCGCCACGTGCCGGCCGCCCTCGCCCTGCGCCAGCGACCCGGCGTCCCCGGGGTGCACTCCACGTTCGGCACGTCCACCGAGCTTCTCAACCACCTGCGCCTCCTGTTCTCGCGCGTCGGCGCCCACCGCTGCCCGAACGGACACCTCAACCCGCCCTCGCTCAACGTGGCCGCCGAGCGCCCCCTCACGTGCGCCACCTGCGGCGTCGAGTTCTACGGTCCCTCCGCTGAGGACCTCGCCTTCAACGGCGCCGGAGCCTGCCCCACCTGCGGCGGCACCGGCGTGGTGCGGACCATCGACGAGTCCACCCTCGTCCCCGATCCCTCCCTCACCCTCGACGAGGGGGCCGTGGCCCCCTGGCGCCAGCTCATGTGGTCGCTCATGAGCCAGGTGGCCGGCGAGATGGGCGTGCGCACTGACGTCCCCTACCGCGACCTCACCGACGAGGAGAAGGAGATCGTCCTGCACGGCCCGATGGAGAAGCGCCACATCCTCTACGTCCCCAAGGGCAAGGACCGCGCCACCGAGCTCGACTTCACCTACTACAGCGCGGTGAACACGGTAAGGAACGCGCTTTCGAAGGCCAAGGACGAGAAGGGGATGGCCCGCGTGGCGAAGTTCCTCACCGAGGACACGTGCCCCGACTGCGGCGGCACCCGGCTCTCGGCGCGGGCGCGGGGCAGCCTCATCGACGGGCAAAGCCTCGCCGAGGCGGCGGCCCTCACGCTCGACGGCCTGCGCGCCTGGCTGCCCACGGTGGGCCCCGGGCTTCCGGCGGAGCTGCGCCCGATGGCCGAGGCCATCATCGCGGAGACGGCCGAGCCCCTCGAGCGCCTCGGCCAGCTGGGGCTCGGCTACCTCTCCCTCGACCGCGCGAGCGCGACGCTCTCCAACGGCGAGCGCCAGCGCGTGGCCCTCACGCGCGCCGTGCGCAGCCGCACCACCGGCGTGCTCTACGTGCTCGACGAGCCCTCCATCGGGCTGCACCCGGCCAACGTGGAGGGCCTGCTCGGCGTGATGGACGACCTCATCGCCGACGGCAACTCGGTGGTGATGGTCGATCACGACACCGCCGTGCTGCGCCACGCCGACCACCTCATCGAGATAGGCCCCGGCTCGGGCGCCGACGGCGGGCGCGTCATCGCAAGCGGAACGGTGGCCCAGGTGGAAGCCGACCCCGCCAGCCGCATCGGCCCGCTCCTCGCCGGCACGGCGAAGGTGCGCGTGCGCACGCCCGTCGCGCCGGAGCACGTCTTCGACGAGGGCGCCATCGGCCTGGAGACCAGCGCCCTCCACACCGTGAGGCCCCTCGAGGCGCGCATCCCGAGAAAGCGCCTGACCGCGGTCACCGGCGTGTCGGGGTCGGGCAAGACCACGCTCGTGCTCGAGAGCCTGGTGGCGGGCCTTCAGGCACGCATCGCCGGACGGACGCTGCCCGCGCACGTCGTGGACGTGGACGCGCCTGGCATCACGCGCGCGAACCTCGTGGACGCCACGCCCATCGGCGTGAACGTGCGCTCCACCGTGGCCACCTACTCCGGCGTGCTCGACGACCTGCGGCGCGCCTTCGCCCAGCTGCCCGAGGCGCGCGAGCGCGGCCTCAAGGCGGGCGACTTCTCCTACAACACGGGAAGCCTGCGCTGCCCCACCTGCGACGGCACCGGCCAGATCTCGCTCGACGTGCAGTTCCTCCCCGATGTGGACATCCCCTGCCCCGACTGCCGCGGCGCGCGCTACGGCGCGGACGCCTACGCCCTCCAGATGACGGTGGGCGGCAGCGCCGCGGCCGACTCCCCCGGCAGCCGCGCGCCGTGGGGCGCCGAGGTCACCCGGGACGCCACCGAACCGCAGCGCGCCCGCGACGACGATTCCGCGGCCGGCGCTGCCAGCCACGCTGACGACCTCGCCTCCGTGCGCACCCTCGCGCTGCCCGAGCTGCTCGCGCTCACGGTGGACCAGGCCCTCGAGGCGCTTAGCGGGCTCAAGAAGGCCCACGCCAAGCTCCAGACCCTCCACGACCTGGGGCTGGGCTACCTCACCCTCGGCGAGGCGACGCCCGCGCTCTCGGGCGGCGAGGCCCAGCGCCTCAAGCTGGCGAGCGAGATGCGACGCAGCCAGGCCGACGCGCTCTTCGTGTTCGACGAGCCTACCATCGGCCTGCACCCGCTCGACGTAGCCACCCTCGTCGCCGTGCTCCAGCGCCTCGTCGAGCACGGCGCCACCGTGGTGGTGATCGAGCACGACCTGGACATGATCGCCAACGCCGACTACGTCATCGACCTGGGGCCGGGCGGCGGCGCCGACGGCGGCCGCATCGTGGCCGCAGGCACCCCGGCCCAGGTGGCGGCCGATCCCGCCAGCGTCACCGGCCGCTACCTGCGCTCGGCGCTGGCGGGCCAGCAGGTGGAAGATGGCGACGCCGAGCACCAGGAGCATCGAGGCTGAGCGCCCGCAGCGCCGAGCCCGAGCAGGCTCCCCGCGCCCGGGGCCGGAGCGAAGGGAGCGCCCCCCCCCGCAGCGAGGAATCACGTGGTGCCCCACCACATGATTCCGCAGCAAGGAGGCGACCGAAGCCCTGCCCCGGGCGCGGGGAGCCGGACGGCCGGAGCCCGAGGCCCCGGGCCGCAAAGGCCGGAACAGGCCAGGACAGATCGAGAGGAGCCGAGAAGGCATGATCACCGAGGACGAGATAGCGCGGCACTGCTCGGCGCGCACGCTTCAGCGGGCGCGGGCCATCGCCGCGCGCGACCAGGACATCCTCACGCGCCAGTGCCGCTACGCGGGCGGCGAGGTGACGCTGTCGGCCTTCGTGGCCTCGAGCGCCGGCTGGTCTGACCGCTACCGCACCTCGGCGACGCTCGACGAGGCCGCCGGCGCGGTGATCGACTACTCCTGCACCTGCCCCGCCTTCCGCGGCGCGGACGGCATGTGCAAGCACGCCGCCGCGCTCGCGCTCGCCTACCTCGCGCGCCCCGACGGCTTCCTCGGCTGGCGCCCCGATGCCGCGCCCCAGACGAGCCCCGCCCTCGCCGCCTACCTCGACCGCGCCCGCCGCGCCTCCCACGAGGCGCTGCGCGACGCCGTGGACGTAGAGCTCATCTTGGGCTACGCCTACGAGAGCTGGACGGCGCGCTTCCGCGTCGTGGGCCCGCGCGGCGGCTACGCGCTGCGCTCGCTGGCGGAGTTCGCGACGGCGCTGCGCACGGGCGAGACGGTGGCCTACGGGCAGAAGCTCGCCTTCGCCCACGCGCCGGAGGCCTTCACCGCCCACGGCCGGGCGCTCGCCGGCTTCATCGCGCGGGCGGTGGCAGCGCGTAACCGCCTGGTCGCCCGGCGCGCCGGGCGCGAGGGCGGCACCGACCGCGAGCTCTTCCTCACCGAGGCCGAGGTGGTGGAGCTCATCGACCTGGAGGGCGGGCGCACCTTCACGCTCGAGGGCGGCGACGGCGTGCTCCGGCGCACCAACCAGGTGAGCGCCATCGACGAGGATCCCGCCCTCACGCTGCGCCTCTGCGCGCTCGATCCGGGCGGCTACACCATCATGCGCGACGAGCCGCTCGTGTTCGCGGCCGCCGGCGAGCGCCTCTACGTCGTCCAGGACGACCTGCTCTACCGCTGCACGCCTGCCTTCGCACGGTGCGCCGACTTCCTGCGCGCCGTCTACCAGTCCAGCGACGAGCGCCTCTTCGTGGCCGCGGCCGACCTGCCGCTGTTCTGCGCGGAGGTGCTGCCGCTGCTCGAGGAGCACCTGGACGTGCGTGCCCCGGCCGACATCGACCGCTACCGCCCCGTGCCCTGCACGCTCGAGTTCCGCCTCGACCGCGAGGGCCACGCGGTCACCATGCTCGCCCACGCCGTCTACGGCGAGGCGCGCCTGCCCCTGGCCGTGCCGCCCCACGCGCTCGCCACCGAGGTGGAGGCCGCCCACGGCGCGCCCGTCACCGTCGGCATCGCGGCCCCCGGCGCGCCCACCAGCCCGAATGCTCGCGCCGGCGCCTGGCCCGGCCCGACCCCGCTGCGCGACGAGGCCGCCGAGCGGCGCGCGTGCGACGTGCTCTCCGCCTACTTCCGCCCCGACGCCACCCTCCCCCTCGCCGACGGCGACGGCGTGGAGCGCCTGCTCTTCGGCGGGCTTTCGCGCCTCCAGACCCTCGGCGAGGTGTTCACCACGCCCGCCTTCGACCGCCTCATCGCCGATGGGAAGCCGCGGGTAGACGTGGGGCTCTCGCTTCACGGCAGCCTCATAGACCTGGACGTGTCCTCTGCCGACCTGCCGCCCGAGGAGCTCGCGGCGCTCTTCGAGAGCTACCGCCAGCGCCGGCGCTACCACCGCCTGCGCGACGGCGCGTTCCTGAGCCTTGAGGGCTACGACCTCTCCGAGCTCGAGCGGCTCGCCGACGACCTGGGGCTCTCTGCGGCCGACCTGGCCTCCGGACACGTGGAGCTGCCCGCCTGGCGCGCCTTCTACCTGGACGAGACTCTGTCCGACGCGCGGCGCGACGAGGGCTTCCACCGCTACGTCGAGCGCCTGCGCGCAGTCGACGTGACCGCCTACGCACCGCCCGCCGACCTGCGGGCCACCCTGCGCCCCTACCAGCGCGAAGGCTTCGGGTGGCTCTCGGCCCTGGCCGACCTGGGGCTTGGCGGCATCCTCGCCGACGAGATGGGCCTCGGCAAGTCGGTGCAGCTCATCGCCCTGCTCCTCGCGCGGGCCGAGGAGCTGCGCGCCGGGGGCGGCACGCTCATCGTGTGCCCGGCCTCGCTCGTCTACCACTGGACGGCCGAGCTGCGCCGCTTCGCCCCCTCCCTCACGGCCGCAGCCGTCGCCGGCCCCAAGCGCGATCGCGACCGCGTGCGCGCCCACGGCGCCGACGTGCTGGTGACCTCGTACGACCTCCTGCGCCGCGATGCCGAGGCCTGGGAGGAGCGCGACCTGGGCTGCGTGGTGCTCGACGAGGCCCAGTACATCAAGAATCAGGCCACCCTCACCGCCCGCGCCGCCAAGCGCCTGACCGCGCCGCTGCGCCTGGCGCTCACCGGCACGCCGGTGGAGAACCGCCTCTCGGAGCTCTGGAGCATCTTCGACTTCCTCATGCCGGGGCTGCTCGGGTCCTACGCGAGCTTCTCCCAGCGCTTCGAGGCCCCCATCCTCGGCCGCGAGGAGGAGCCCGACGAGGCCGAGGCCGCCGACGCCGCAGCCCGCCTGGCCGCACTCGTGGGGCCCTTCGTGCTGCGCCGCCTCAAGGCCGACGTGCTGCCCGACCTCCCTCCCAAGCTCGAGAGCGTGGTGGCCGTCCCGCTCCGCGGCGAGCAGGCCAAGCTCTACGCCGCCCACGAGCAGCGCCTGCGCGCCGACATCGCCGCGCCCAAGCCCAAGGATGGCCGCCGCTTCGACGAGCGCAAGGTGGAGGTGCTCGCCGAGCTCACGCGGCTGCGGCAGCTCTGCTGCGATCCGGCGCTCGTCTACGAGAACTTCCGCGGGCGCGCCGCCAAGATGGACGCCCTCATGGACCTCGTGGGCGAGGCGCGCGACGGCGGGCAAAAGGCGCTCGTGTTCTCCCAGTTCACCACGTATCTGGCGCGTATCGCCGAGCGGCTCGACCGCGAGGGCGTGCCCTACTACGTCATCACGGGCGCCACGCCCAAGCGGCAGCGCGTCGAGCTGGTGGACGCCTTCAACGCCGACGACACGCCCGTGTTCCTCGTGTCGCTGCGCGCCGGCGGCACGGGGCTCAACCTGACGGGCGCCTCGGTGGTCATCCACGCCGATCCGTGGTGGAACGCCGCCGCCGAGGCCCAGGCCACCGACCGCGCCCACCGCATCGGCCAGACCGAGGCCGTGAGCGTCTACCGCGTCATCGCCGAGGGAACCATCGAGGAGCGCATCCTGCGCCTCCAGGAGCGCAAGGCCGACCTGGCCGCCGCGGTCATCGGCGCGAGCGACGGCGTGTCGCTGGCCACGCTCACCCAAGACGACCTGATCGACCTGCTCACCGGCGACTAGCGCGCCGGCCGCCCGCCCCGCCTGACGGCGTCCGGCGCCGGGATCCATCAACGCACGAGGCGAGCCGCGCCCCAGAGCCCGTCAGCGCGCCGCGCTCCCGCCAGAACCCACGCGAGCCGCGCGCCAAGGATCGTGCGGCGCCCACGCACCGCGCCACTGCCACGTTTTCGCGCGAAAATGGCACTGATTGGCAGTTTGGTACGGTTCGCAGCAGCACTCGCGGACCCTGCGTCGACGTTTGCCCAGGTTGGCCCTAGCCGTAAGGCGCCAGAGATCGCGTAAGCGGGGGCTCATGGCCCCTCAGACCGTACCAAACTGCCAATCAGTGCCGCCTGAGGCCCAAAATGTGGCAGTCGCCCCGCCGAGGTGCCGCCAAGCCCCAGCCCGCGACCACGCACGACCCCGAGCGGCGGTCACCATCCCAGGGACGCGAAGTCGGCGTCCTCGTCGACCACGGGCAGCCCCGCCTCACGGAAGAGGGCAGCCGCCACGCCCCAGCCGGGAACGAGCGCGCCCGCGAACGTGCCGTCGTAGACGGCGCCCGACCCGCACGAGGGAGACCGCGCCTTGAGCACCGCGCCCGCGCAGCCGGCGGCCAGCGCCTCCTCCAGGCTGCGGCGGGCGCCGGCGCAGAAGGCCGCCGTCACGTCGGATCCCGCCGCGTCGGCCACGCGCACCGGATCACGCTCGACGATCTCCGCGGGCGGACGCGGCACGGGCAGGCCGCCGGCCCGTTCCGGGCACACCGGTACGAGCTCGTGGCGCGCGGCCAGCGCGGCCACGCGCGCGCAGGGCTTCGCCGCGCCGTCGTAGCGGCACGCATCACCCAGAAGGCACGCGCTCACAGCCAGGATCACGCGCGCTCCTCGAAGAACGCGCGCACCTTCATGAGGGAGTCCGCCAGCACGCGCTCCTCCTCGTCAGAGAGGGTGCCCAGGGCCTCGTCGACCATCTGACGGTGGAACAGGCGGTGCGCGCGGTACACCTGGCGCCCCTTGCGCGAGAGCGACACGAGCACGCGGCGGCGATCCGCCGTGTCGCGCTCGCGGATGAGATAGCCCTTGTCAACCAGGCGGTTCACGCAGATGGTGAGGGTGGCCAGCGTCA
>NZ_QWKK01000096.1 GCF_009911695.1 Enterorhabdus sp. P55
CCGACCCGGGCCTCACCGGGGCCATCCCCATCATAGGCCGCCACACGGGCCTCGACCGCACCGACCCCGACGGCACGCTCCAGCAGCAGGCCTTCGCCCTGGAGGAGGTGGAGCTGCTCGACTTTCTGGCCGAGCGCGAGGCGCGCCACGCCCGCCGCCCCTCCCCCGCCCCCCTGCCCCGTCCCGGCGCAGCCGACCGCGACGACCTGACCGACCCGGCCGAGGACGCCGAGATGGGCGCCCCCGTCCGCGACGTGGGGGGCTCGGCCGCGCTCATCAGCATCTGCGTCATCGCCTCGCGCATCACCGGCTTCGCCCGTACCTGGGCCATGGCCTTCGCCCTGGGAGCCACCTTCGTCTCCAGCTCCTACCAGGTGGCCAACAACCTGCCCAACATGCTCTACGAGCTGGTCATGGGCGGCATGCTGGTCACAGCGTTTCTGCCGGTGTACCTGAGCGTGAAGAAGAAGCTCGGCCAGGAGCGCGGCAACGACTACGCCTCCAACCTGCTTACCATCGTCATCGCGTTGCTCAGCATCGTCACGGCGCTCTGCATGCTGTTCCCCGCGCAGGTCATCTTCACCCAGTCGTTCTACTCCGATCAGCAGGAGATGGCGCTCGCGGTGTTCTTCTTCCAGTTCTTCGCCATCCAGATCGTGTTCTACGGCTGCTCGTCCATCGTATCGGGCCTGCTCAACGCCAACCGCGAGTACTTCTGGTCGTCTATCGCGCCGGTGTTCAACAACGTCATCGTCATCGCGTCGTTCCTCATCTACGCCGCCATCGCCCAGCACGACCAGCTGCTGGCCTTCTATGCCATCGCCATCGGCAACCCGCTCGGCGTGTTCGTGCAGATGGCCGTCCAGGTGCCCGCGCTGCGCAAGAACGGCATACGCATCCGACCGCGCATCAACCTGCGCGATCCGGCCCTGCGCGAGACGCTCGCCCTCGGCGCGCCGGCCGTCTTCGTCACCGTGTGCTCGTTCGCCACCGTGTCGGCCCAGAACGCGGCGTCCTACTGCTTCGCCGACAACGGCCCCTCGGTCATCGCGTACGCGCGGCTGTGGTTCACGTTCCCCTACTCGTTCCTCGCCGTGCCGGTGACCACCGCCATGTTCACGGAGCTGTCGGACATGCAGGCAGACGGAAACGTGCGGGGCGTGGTGCGGGGCATCATCGACGGCACGGGGCAGATCATCTTCCTCATGGTGCCCATGGCGCTCTACCTGGTCGTCTTCGCCACGCCGCTGGTCACGCTCTACCATATCGGCGCGTTTACCGAGGAGAGCATCGGCCAGATCGCGCGCTACCTGGCCGTCATGGCCGTGGCGCTGCCGTTCTACGGCGTAAACGCCTACCTCAACAAGATATTCAGCAGCATCCGCCGCATGGGGGTGTTCTCGGTGGTGAACTTCGTGGCCGTGGCGGCGCAGATCGCCGTCACCGTGGGCGCGGCCTGGGGAGCGCAGCACGGCTACCCCGTCACGCTCGAGGCCATCGCCGCCTCCACCGTGGTATCCTACGTGGTGGGCGATTTGATCGCGTTCGCCTACCTGCGGCGCCACTACGGGCCCATGGGCCTCGGGTTCCTCGCAGCGGTCTCGCTGCGCAGCGTCGGGCTGGGCCTTCTGGGCGCGCTGGCCGGCGGCGTGGTGCTCGCGGGACTCCAGGCGCTCCTCGGGCCGCTCACCGGGTCGGTGCCCCAGGCCCTCGCCTACCTGGCCGCAGGCGGCGTGGTGGCGCTCGCCGTCACCTTCGCGCCGGCGGTGCGCCTCGGGCTGCCCGAGGCCGCCTTCGTCACCTCCATCGTCGCGAAGGTGGGCGGCCGCCTGGGCCGCTAGCGCCGGGTCGTCGCGCCGCAACGAGATCGCGGGCCCCGCGACCTCCCCCCCCCGCGACGCGAAGGAGTCGCGGGGCCCACAGCCCTCCCGCGCCGAATCGGCCGTCGGAGCTGCGGGCGGGGGGCGGGCCGATCCACGCGTGCGATGCGCCCGGGACAGTCCGCCCTCCCGCCCACGCGACGCGCCAAACCATCGAGTCGCGTCCCCGTGCAATCGCGGGCACGGCAGCCCCCACCCCTCCTGCGACGCACCGAGTCGACCGCCTGATCCGCCTCTAGGCCGCCAGCGCTGCGACCGAGCCCGCCCCGTCCCAGCGGCCACCGGATTCGCCGCCAGGGCAGCGCCGGGACAGACGTCACACCGGACGGCGGCGGCCCTCCTCCGCGGTCAGGATGACCGGGCCCTCCTCGGTGACGGCCACCGTCTTCTCGAAGTGGGCCGAGGGGCGCCCGTCACGGGTGCACACGAGCCATCCGTCGGGCATCTGGCGCGTCTTGTGGGTTCCCGCGTTGATCATGGGCTCGATGGCCAGCACCATCCCCGGCTCAAGGCGGATGCCGCTGTGCTTGCGCCCGTAGTTGGGCACGTTGGGGTCCTCGTGCATGTCACGCCCGATGCCGTGGCCCACGTACTCGCGCACCACGCCGAACCCGGCCGCCTCGGCCACCGACTGCACCGCATGGCCGATATCGCCGAGCCGATTGCCCGGACGGGCCGCGTCAAGCCCCGCCCACAGGCACTTCTCCGTCACCTCGAGCAGGCGCTTCTTCTCCGGCGACACCGTGCCCACCGCGTACGTCCAGGCGTTATCCCCCACCCAGCCATCCACGATGGCGCCCGTGTCGATGGAGATGATGTCACCCTCCTTGAGCACCACCTTCGCGGAGGGGATGCCGTGGACGATCTGGTCGTTCACCGACGCGCAGATGGAGCCGGGGAAGCCGCCGTAGCCCTTGAACGCGGGGATGCCGCCCTCCAGGCGGATGAGCGTCTCGGCGAACTCGTCGAGCTCGGCAGTGGTGACGCCCGGCTTGACGAGGGCCCCCACCTCGCGCAGCACCTTGGCCGACACGCGGCCGGCCTCCCTCATGGCCTCGATCTCGGCCGGCGACTTGCGTATGATCATGGGTTCCCTCCCTGGGATTCTGCGCCGGACGGCTTTCAGGCCGTTTTCTGACGAGAAAATCCGGCTTTGCATGCTCAACCTCATTCTAAGCCTTTCCCCAGAGGGATTTTCGGCGAGAATGGGGGCGTCATTCCTTGAAAACAGCCCGAAAAGCATCACGCCCGGGCACTTGCGCCATGCAGAGCCGCACTTTCTCGCTCCGAAACACCCGTATTTCGCGCCCGAGGCCCGTCTTGCCGCTTGCGGCTCGCAGCGACCCGGCACCACCGCTTCCCGCAGCGCCCACGAGCAGCCCCGCCGCCCGCAAACGACCCCGAAAACGCAAAAGGACCCCGCGCTAGGCGCGGGGTCCTTCCGGTGAATGAGAGTAGTATCCGCTACTCGGCAGCCTCAGCGTAGGCGCGGGTCACGGAGGAGTCCACCGGCACGCCCGGGGTCATGGTGCCCGCGACGGTGATGGACTTCACGTAGCGGCCCTTGGCGGCGGCCGGCTTCATGCGCAGGATCTCGTCGTAGACGGCGCCGTAGTTCTCGGCCAGCTGCTCAGCGGTGAAGGACGCCTTGCCGAGGACGACGTGCGCGATGCCGTAGCGGTCGGCGCGGTACTCCACGCGCCCGCCCTTGAGCTCGTTGATGGCCTTGGCCACGTCGTTGGTCACCGTGCCGAGCTTGGGGTTCGGCATGAGGCCGCGGGGGCCGAGGATCTTGCCCAGGCGGCCGACCTTGCCCATCTGGTCGGGGGTAGCCACGGCGGCGTCGAAGTTGAACTCGCCGGCCTGGATCTGAGCCATGAGCTCGTCGGTGCCCACGATGTCGGCACCGGCCTCCTCGGCAGCACGGGCAGCCTCACCCTCGGCGAAGACGGCCACGCGCACGGTCTTGCCGGAACCGTTGGGCAGGCTCACGGTGCCGCGCAGCTGCTGGTCAGCCTGGCGGGTGTCGATGCCCAGGCGGAAGTCGCCGGTCACGGTCTCGTCGAAGTTGGCCGTAGCGATCTCCTTCAGGAGCTTCATGGCCTCGAGCGGCGCGACGGGCGCCTCGGGAATCTGCGCCTCGGCGGCGAGGTACTTCTTGGACTTCTTAGTCATGTCGTTTCCTTTCGTGGTGATGGCGAGCGCTTCTGAACTCTTCCACTGGTAAACTCGCAAACCGCGAGGTTTCGCACGGCGTCGGGGCCCGAACAGGGAGCCCGGCCGGACGCCGCGCAGAACCGCAGCTATTCGTCGATGGTCTTACCCTGAAGCATCGCGGCCACCTTGCGGCTGGGCACGTACTTCTTCTTCATCTCGCGGCCCTCGATGCGCACGCCCATGGAGCGGGCGGTGCCGGCCACGATCTCCATGGCAGCCTCGATGTCGTTGGCGTTGAGGTCGGGCATCTTGATCTCGGCGATCTCGCGGAGCTGATCCTCGGTCAGCGTGCCGACCACCTGGAGCTGCGGGATGCCGGCGCCGGACTGGATGCCCAGCTTCTCCTTGATGAGGACGGCCGCCGGCGGGGTCTTGCACACGAAGGTGAAGGACTTGTCCTCGTAGACGGTGATCTCAACGGGAATGATGGTGCCGGACTGATCCTGCGTCTGGGCGTTGAACGCCTGGCAGAACTGCATGATGTTGACGCCCTGGGCGCCAAGGGCCGGGCCGACGGGAGGCGCCGGGTTGGCCGCACCAGCAGGAATCTGCAGCTTGATGAAGCCGGTGACTTTCTTTTCAGCCATCTGTGACTACCTTTCAGATGTAAGCGGATACTCTCTCTATCACAAAAGCCCGATCGGCGAGAAGCCCCGGTCCACGCGGGCGCCCATCGTGCTTAATGTGTGCACAGTTAGATCTTGGCCACCTGGTCGAACGAAAGCTCGACGGGGGTTTCGCGGCCGAAGATGGAGACCATGACCTTCACCTTGCCAGCTTCCGGCGACACCTCGGAGACGACGCCGTCGAACTCGGCCAGCGGGCCCGAGACCACCTTGACGGACTGGCCCACTTCCAGGCTCGTCGACGTCTTCTTCGGCGCCTCGCGGCTGGTGCGCTTCATGATCTTGTTGTACTCGTCGCGGGTCAGCGCCTGGGGGTTGCCCTGGCTGCCCACGAAACCGGTGACGCCCGGCGTGTTGCGAACGGCGGCCCAGCTGCGATCGTCGAGCTCCATGCGCACGAGCACGTAGCCCGGGAACACCTTCTTCTCGCTCTCGACGCGACGGCCGCCATCTTTGATCTCCGTCACCATCTCGGTCGGAATCTCGATGCCGAAGACGTTGTTCTCGAGCCCCATCGTCTCGATGCGGGTCTCAAGGTTCTTCTTCACCTTGTTCTCGTAGCCGGAATAGGTGTGGAGGACGTACCATTTCTTAGTCATGGCCTAGGCTCCGATTCCCGAGATCAACACCAGCAGCGGCGTGATGATGACGTTGTCGAGCAGCGCGACGAACACGCCGAAGAAGATGAGGGCGACCACCACGACACCCGTCCAACGCAGAACGTCGGTGCGGGTGGGCCAGGTGACGCGCTTCATCTCGGACTTCACGTCGCGAAGGAACTGGAAGCGCTTCTTCTTGGGCTTCTCGTCGGCCTTCTTCGCAGCCTTCTTGGGCTCGGCAGCCTCAGCAGGCTTTTCCTCGGCCTTCTTGAAGAGGCCCTTCTTGGGCTTCTCCTCAGGCTCCGGCGCGACCTCCTCGACAAGCACCTCGGTATCGCGGTCAGCCTTGCGCTGCTGACGGGCAGCAGACGCCTTCGCTCGTTGTGTCTTGGATTTCTTAGCCATGGAGTTCCTTTATCGGAAAATCGTAAAACGTCTAAACGCCAAACAAGCAGCCTCGCTCGGGCTGCTCGCAGTTAACAAGCTGGCAGGCCAGGAGGGACTCGAACCCCCAACATGCGGTTTTGGAGACCGCCGCTCTACCAATTGGAGCTACTGGCCTATGCCTGTTTCTTCGCCTGAACCTCTATCGAGTCTCGCGGTGCAGGGTGTGATGGCCGCACCACTTGCAGTACTTCTTGAACTCGATACGGTCAGGGTTATTCTGCTTGTTCTTCTTGGTCGTGTAATTGCGGCGCTTGCAATCAGTGCACGCCAGAGTGACCAGAGTACGCATGAATTCTCCTTTTACCGTTATTCTCGAGCAGGCTTTTCAACATACACATGAACCGTAAGGGAAGGGAGCCCGCCCGAAGACGGGCTCCCTCTCAATCATGCAAGCGAAGTTACTTGATGATCTTGGTAACGCGGCCGGAGCCAACGGTACGGCCACCCTCGCGGATAGCGAACTTGAGGCCGTCCTCCATGGCGATCGGGTGAATGAGCTCGCCCTTGATCGTCACGTTGTCGCCAGGCATGACCATCTCGGTGCCCTCGGGCAGGTGAGCCACGCCGGTCACGTCGGTGGTGCGGAAGTAGAACTGCGGACGATAGCCATCGAAGAACGGGGTGTGACGGCCGCCCTCCTCCTTGGTCAGGATGTAGACCTGGCCCTCGAACTCAGTGTGCGGGGTCACGCTGCCGGGCTTGCAGAGAACCTGGCCGCGCACGATCTCCTCGCGCTTGATGCCGCGGAGCAGGCAGCCGATGTTGTCGCCAGCCTGAGCCTCGTCGAGCAGCTTGCGGAACATCTCGATGCCGGTGCAGACGGTGTTCTGGGTCTCCTTGATGCCGATGATCTCCAGCGGGTCATTGACATGCAGGACGCCGCGCTCCACACGACCGGTGGCAACGGTGCCGCGGCCGGTGATGGTCATGGTGTCCTCGACGGCCATCAGGAACGGCTTGTCGACGTCGCGCTCCGGGGTGGGGATGTAGGAATCCACAGCATCCATGAGCTCCCAGACCTTCTCCTGCCACTCCTTGTCGCCCTCGAGGGCCTTCAGAGCGGAGCCGCGGATGATCGGGGTGTCGTCGCCGGGGAACTCGTAGCTGTCGAGCAGCTCGCGAACCTCCATCTCAACGAGCTCGATGAGCTCCTCGTCGTCCACCATGTCGCACTTGTTCAGGAAGACGACGATGTAGGGCACGCCGACCTGACGGGCGAGCAGGATGTGCTCGCGAGTCTGGGCCATGGGGCCGTCGGTGGCGGCGATGACCAGGATAGCGCCGTCCATCTGGGCAGCACCGGTGATCATGTTCTTGACGTAGTCGGCATGGCCGGGGCAGTCAACGTGAGCGTAGTGGCGGGTGTCCGTCTCGTACTCGATGTGCGCGATGGAGATGGTGATGCCGCGCTCGCGCTCCTCAGGGGCCTTGTCGATCATGTCGAAGGCGGTGAAGTCAGCGGCAGCGGTGCCGTGAGAGCCGTCGTTCTCAGACAGGGTCTTGGAGATGGCGGCGGTCAGCGTCGTCTTGCCATGGTCAACGTGGCCGATGGTGCCGATGTTAACATGCGGCTTGGAACGCTCGAACTTCTCCTTAGCCATGTTTCATCCTCCTTGAAAAGAGATTATGCAAAAACAAACAAAATAAACGCGCCCGACGAGCGGACGCGATAAATCCAAATGGTAGCGGTGACTGGATTTGAACCAGTGACGCCACGGGTATGAACCGTGTGCTCTGACCAACTGAGCTACACCGCCAAGTGGAGCCTGCGACCGGACTTGAACCGGTGACCTCTTCGTTACCAACGAAGTGCTCTACCGACTGAGCTACACAGGCGAAATGGTGGGCGCGCTAGGATTCGAACCTAGGTAGGCAGAGCCAACGGGTTTACAGCCCGTCCCCTTTAACCACTCGGGCACACGCCCATTTCGGCGCTGAATTCATGTGTACTTTTCAAGCTGCCACCCGCTTGCAAGGCTAGGCCTAACCAGCGAGCGAATGAATAATACGCTACCGTCTCCGACGTGTCAACTACTTACACGGCCCCGGGCGTGTCTCCACGATTCCTCCCAAAGTGGCCGCTTCCGCCAGCCTCCTCGGCAACCTTATATATATGTAGGGGTTGCGCGAGAAGCGCGCGCTTGGGGAGCGCGGGACAGGCGGCATGGTACTATGAACGGCGGTGCCCCCGAAGGCGCCGTCTTCTCGAACCCGCTGCTCGATCAAGGAGGAACCCGATGAGCGAGCATCCTGATATCCTCACCCGCCGCGCCTTCCTGGGAGGCGCCCTGGCTAGCGCGGCTCTCGTCGCCGCCTCCCCCGCCGCGGCGCTCGCGGCCCCCAGCGCCGCGGAGAAGCAGGCCGAGGCCCAGGCAGCGCTCACCCAGCTGAACGCGATGTCCGAGCGCCTCTACCAGGCAGAGGCCTCCTATTCTGCCGCGCTGGCCTCCCAGCAAGAGGCCCAGGCCAAGATGGACGAGGCCCAGGCGCGCATCGACGAGGCCAACGGCCAGATCGACGACCTCCAGGGCAAG
>NZ_QWKK01000097.1 GCF_009911695.1 Enterorhabdus sp. P55
GGGGTGCCAGGGGGTCACACCTGATGGCACACCCCTGCCGGGGTGTGCCATCAGGTGTGACCCCCTGGCACCCCCTGGCACCCCCGGCACCCGTCACTCTGGCCATTTTCACCACGGTTTACGCAGCCGAAGCGACATTGCGGATGACAAAGGGAAAACACCTCGCCTCTGACCTGGTGCTTCGCCAAGGACATCCCCCACCGGACGCCCCATCAGCGTAAAGCGCACCATTTTTGGCCGCAAACCGCCGCGGCGGCCTCCGCGGCGGGACGCCTACACCAGACGCGGCCGGCGCGTCAGAACGCGCGCCAAGGCACCCAGGCCCTCAGACAGCGGGCGGTAGGGCCGGCCGCGCAGCCACAGGCCACGAGCGCAACATCCCTCAAGTGCTGCAGGCTCGCAGGCCTCCAAGTCCACATCGCAGGCGAAGAAGCTCGCCTCCCAGCCCTCGCGCAGCAGCCCCTTGCGTTCTCCCAGCATCTCGCCGCCGCTGGCGGTGTAGGTCCGTAGCGCCTCGAACCCCGTCAGCGACTGCCCCGGCACGGCGAACTCCCGCATGCCGCGCATCTGGAGGAACGGGTCGACCGACTGCACCGGCGCGTCACTCGACCCGCACACAGGCACGCCGGCGCGCACGAGACGCGCGAGCGGCACCTGAGACCCCACCTGCTCCTCATCGAGGAACCGCTCGTAACCATGGAGAAAGCGCGCGTCCACCCACGCATAGCCCGGCTGGACGGTGATGAAGGGGCGCCGCTCGCACGCCCAGGCCACGGCGTCTGCGGAGGGAAACTCGAAGTGGTCGATGCGATGGCGCCCGGGGACGCCGTCGAGCACGCCCACCAGCTGGTCGATGGCCGCATCGCCGATGGCATGCGCCGTCACCTGGTAGCCCTGCCCCGCCAGGCGCCCCACCGCATCCGCCAGCTCGGCGGTGTCGAAGTAGAGCGACCCGCGCGTACCATCGCGGTACGGCCGGGAGAACGCCGCCGTACGCGACCCCACCGACCCGTCCGTCTCCCACGCCATGCAGCCGCCGACGCGCGCGGCGGCCATGCGCGGCCGCACGCGAGCGAGCTTGCGCTCGTCAAGGTACTGGGGAAACAGGCGCACGTCGATGGGCAGGCGCTGGGCCAGGAAGGCCGCCAGCTCGCCCACCACGTCACGCTCCACGTCATCGGTGCCCTCGAGGGCACATACCGTGCCGATGCCGAACCCCGCGCACTCGTTGCAGAAGCGCGCGATGCCGCGCGCGAGCGCCGCCGGAGTGAGCCGCAAGGCCAGATGAGCGGTGAGCTTGCCTAGGTTGGCGTCGTGCGCCTCCCCCGAGAACACGCCATCGGGCGCGACCGCCCCAAGCCCCAGCTTCTCCAGCAGCGACGACGAGCACGATCCCGAATGCCCGTCGATGTTCATCAGCCACACGTCGGCCCCGCTCGCCCACGCGTCAAGCTCGCGCCGATCGGGCAGCCGGCCCTCGTCCACAGCCGCCGACACATAGCCGCTCAAGATGAGCAGCCTCCCCGGCCGCGCGCCTGCCCGCCCGGCCGCGGCCCGCACGCGCGCCTCGACGCCAGCCAGGTCATGAGGCTCCACGCGGCCATCGGCGAGCACGCACACCGGCTCGCCCACGCTCGCCAGCGCGATGGCCTCCATCAGGTGAAGATGCGCGTCGATAAGCGCCGGGTACACGTGCGCGCCGCCCATATCGACCACGCGGTCGCCGCCGCGCGCGCCGCCGTCAATAGCCGCGATGACACCGTCCTCCACCACGAGCGAGCGACCCGTGGCGCCCTCGCCCTCCAAGGTGTGGAACACGCCGTTCTCGAAGACGGTGCGCATGGCTGCCTCCCTACAGGCTCACAGCGCTGCCGACGGCCATGAGGAGGAACGCCGCCAGCACGATGACCTGCATGGGCGTGCTGGCCAGGACGTCAGGCAGCAGGATGCGCCCGTTCGCACGGCGACAGCGACGGAAGGCCGGCACCACCATGACGGCCATGAGGATGGCGATGAGCCCGCCGGCCGTGCGCATGATGGCGAGAAAGCCACCCAGGTTGAGCAGCACCAGGATGAGCGAGGGCAGCGTCGCGATGGCCCAGCACACGCGACGATGGAGCCCCGTCTGCTCCTGCACGATGTCCGACAGCGCCAGCGAGATCGACCAGTACGTGGTAAGCATGGCCAGCACGGTGAAGGCCGAGCCGAGCACCTGGGCCCACAGCCCGATGCCCTCCGACCAGCCGATGATGCCCAGCTCGGTGACACGCGCCGAGCTGCCGAGCGCGCACAGCACGATGACGACGCTGAACAGCAGGTTGATCCCGAGGCCCAGCAGCACGGCGCGGCGCACGCGCACCGGATCGCGCCCGAGCCCCTCCACCGCCTGGGGCACGCTGAAGAACGCGACGAACGAGAACATCGCCATGCCGAAGAAGGCCAGCAGCTCGTTGGGCTGGCCGACCACGCCCCACGGCAGCGGATTGCGCCAGCTCAGCACCGACGCGACGGCCAGCACGGCCACGATTCCCAGGATGACGCTGATGGAGAGCGCCTCGCTCACGCCGAGCACCTTCAATCCGAAGAGCACGATCACAGCCGCGATGGCGTAGAACAGCAGCGTAGCGACAAGCGGCGGGAAGCCGGCCGCCTCGAAGATCTCCGCGCCGCCGGCCACATAGGCCGCCAGGTTGGTGATGAGCACGAGCGCCGTCAGCACGAACAGCATGCCCACGAAGACGTTGCCACGCGGGCCGCGGAACAGGTAGGTGCGGAACACCGATATGATCTGGGAGCCCTTGCCGCTGCCAAGGGTGATCTCGGCCAGCATCAGGTGCATGCAGTAGCTGAAGAAGAACGCCACGCCCAGGATGAGCAGCCCCGGCACGAGCCCCGCCCGATCCACCAGGTACGGCAGCGTCATAACGCCGCTTCCCACCCCGTAGCCCGCAATGATGCACGCGGCCTGCCAGACCGTCAGCCTCTTCTCCACGACGCCCCCCTCGCTCCTGTGGCAAACGGCGTCCATTGTACCCCAGACGAGACGCCAACCGCCCCGATGCGTCCGTCGCGGCAGACACGGCCAAACGATACGACGAGACCGAGGGAGAAGGGACGCAGAAGGCAACGGATCGCGTTTCTGGCCATTTTCGCCACGGTTTACGCAGCCGAAACGCCGCCGCACGCGACAAGAAGAAAGCGTCCTGCGTGCGACCTGGGGTTATGCCGGGCGCCGTTCGCGGCAAGCCCGACGCTCGGCGTCAACGCAGCGTAAAGCGCATCGTTTTTGGCCACAAATGACGGAGCGGGGTGACGTATGGGTGACGGAGGGTCACACCTGATGGCACGCCCCGACGGGGCGTGCCATCAGGTGTGACCCTCCGTCACCCCGCTCCCCCGCTACCCCGCATAAGCGCCGGTCTGGCGGCTCCAAAGCGCGGCGTACTCGCCGTTGCGCTCCACCAGGTCGGCATGGGGGCCGTCCTCCGCGATGCGGCCGTGGTCGAGCACGACGATGCGGTCGAGGCTCGCCACGGTGGACAGCCGATGCGCCACCACGATGGCAGTGCGCCCAGCCATGAGACGCCCGAGCGCCTCCTGCACGGCAGCCTCGCTCTCGGAGTCGAGCGCGCTCGTGGCCTCATCCAACACCAGGATGGGGCAGTCGGCGAGCATTGCCCGTGCGATGGCGATGCGCTGGCGCTGGCCGCCCGAGAGCTTCACGCCGCGCTCGCCGGTGACGGTGGCGAAGCCCTGCGGCAGCGCCTCGATGAACTCGAGCGCGTTCGCAGCCTGGGCCGCCGCCCGAATCTCCTCGTCAGTGGCGTCGGGCCGCCCGTAGGCGATGTTCTCCGCGATGGTGCGGTGGAACAGCAGCGCCTCCTGGGGCACGTAGGCTATCTGGCGCCGCAGCGACTGCTGGGTCACGTCGGCCACGTTCTGGCCGTCCACGAGAATCTCGCCCTCCTGGATGTCGGCCAGGCGCAGCAGCAGCTTGGTGAGCGTCGTCTTCCCCGCGCCGCTCATGCCCACCAGGCCCACGCGCTGCCCGGCCGGGATGCGCAGGTTGAAGTCGTCAAACACCTGGGTGCGCGCATCGCCGTCGGTGTACCAGAAGTTGATGTCCCTAAAGTCGATGGCGCCCCGCTCCACCACGAGGGGCTCCGCACCCGGCTTGTCGGCCACGAGCCGCGGCTCGTCGAGCACCGCCGTCATGCCGCTCGCATCGCCGAAGGCCTGGTTGATGCGCTGCAGGCCCGTGTTGATGAAGTTGAACTGGTTGGTCACCGTGTTGGTGTAGGTGAACATGAGGATGACCGTGCCCGGCGTGATGCCGAACCACGCGTTACCGCCCGAGATGAACACCGTCACCACGCTCATGATGACCACAGTGATGGCCGCCGTGGTGATGCCACGGACGAGCGAGGCGCGCATACGCTTGGAGTCGCGGGCCACCACCTCGCGGTTCGCCGTGTCGAAGAGCCCCCGCTCGTAGTCCTCGCGCCCGTAGGTCTTCACCGCCAGGATGTTGGCAACCGCATCCGACAGCTCGCCCGACAGCTGGTTCTGGGCGCTCGCCGCCTTCTCGTTCAGGTGCAAGATGCGCTTGTACATAAGGTAGCTGACCACCGCATACACCGCGAGCATGCCCATGAGCACCGCCGCATAGGCCGGCACCACGGGAACGAGGATGAGGCAGGTGAAGGTGACCGAGCACAGGATGGGCAAAAACGGGAAGTTCATGACCTGGAGCAGCTGGGTGTAGCCGGCCATGAACTTGGACGCCTGGCTCACGAGCGCCCCGCCGAAGCGGTTGGAGTGGAACGACAGCGACTGGTTGCACAGGCAGTCGAAGGAGGTGGTGGCCAGGTCGTAGTTCACGGCTATCTGGAGCTTCCACAGCGTGTAGTCCTGCAGCTTGGAGCACGCCTGGCCCGCCAGGTTGATGCCGATGAGCGCCGCGACATAGGGCCCGAACACCGAGAACACCTCGTCAGAGCCCACGGGCGCCGCGCTGATGCGATCCACGATGAGGCTCATCACGTAGGGGTTGCCGTAGGTGAGGAACCCGCAGAACCCGATGGTGGAGGCCACGAGCGCCACGAACAGCCCCAGGTGGTTGCGCGTCGCCAGCCAGTAGTAGTGCAGGCTGCGCATCGTAAGCGATTGTTTCTTGGCCATGGCCTCTCTTCTCCTAACTTCCCACCGGCCGAACGCGGGGGACGCCCGATGCCCTCCCCACTTGAGCGGGACGCGGCTGCGAGGCGGATACCCGCACCGCAGCACACAGAACTGTCCCCTGTGCGCCCCTAGCGCCTCATGTGCGCTGCGCCCCCCCCCTGTGCGCCCCTAGCGCCTCAGCAGCTCCGTCAGCTCGCCGTCGGCCAGGATGGTTACGTGGCGGGTGGCGCGGGAGAGGGCGGTGTAGAGGCGCCGGCGCGCCAGATCGGTGGCGGGGAACACCCGCGCCGAGGCGTCGGGGATGGTCACGCGGTCGAACTCCAGGCCCTTGGCCAGCGCAAGCGGCAGCACCGCCACGCCGGCATCGGGCAGGCTGTCGCGCTCCCCCACCACCACGGCGCCCTCGCCTAGGGTCCGGGCCACGCGGCGCGCCTCGCTCTTGTAGGGCACGATGACCGCCGTGAGCCCCGGGGCGCCGGCCGCCTCTTCCGCCACGCGGCGCAGCTCGGCGGCCCAGGCGTCGCCGTCGGGCGCCACGATGACCTCGGGCGGCGCAGCCTCACGCTGCACGGAGGACACCTCCAGGGCCTCCTCCGGCGGCAGAAGCGACGCGAACAGGTCGGTGATGGCGGGGGTGGAGCGGTAGCTCGTCATGAGGCGGCACTCGCTCACCGGGCCGCGGGCGGCCTCGAACACCGCGCGCACCTCGTCCCACGAGGCCGTCCCCTCGACGATGGCCTGGTTCGGATCCCCCAGCAGGAGGAACCGGGCGCGGCGGAAGTAGCGCGCCGCCACCGCCAGCTGAGCGGCCGTGTAGTCCTGCACCTCGTCGATCATCACGTACTTGGCCCCGGGGTCGGAAAGCCCCGTGAGCGCCATCTTCAGGTAGACCCACTCCACCGAGGTGAGCCCCGGGTCTCCGAGCAGACGCAGGGCCACCCGGTCCACGTCGAGCCACTCGTCGCGCTCCACGCGCCCGGGCGCATCGGCGTGGCGGTCGCGCAGGTAGCGCAGGGCCAGCGCACGCTCCTCGGCCTCGTCGACCGGGTCGGCCGTCTCGCCGAACAGGCGCAGCTGCTCCTCGATGGAGAGCGCCGCCACCTCGTTCTGCACGGCCTCCGTCGCCGCCAGCTGGCCGAGGCGCGCCTCCAGGCGCTTCGCCAGCTCCTCGCGCATGAGGCTCACGCGGTGCGGGCCGGCCGCGACGTTGCGGAACTTCTGGCACGCCTTCCACACCGCGTCGGAGCCGATGAGGGTGACCCCCGCGCTCGTCACGGGGCGGAAGTCGCGCGGGTCGAACTCGAAGGAGGCCACGGCCGCATCGATGCGCGCCAGGTCGTCCAGGCTGGCCGATCCCTCCCCCACGCCGCGGTCTGCGGGCAGGAGCGGCGCGAGGAGCTCGCCCCAGGTGAGGGTGCGCGGGTTGCGCTCACCCAGGTCGGGCAGGACGTTCGCGATGTAGCGGCTGAACACCGGGTTGGGCGTGATGAGGCACACCTCCTCCGGGCGCAGGGTGTCGCGGTTGCGGTAGAACAGGTAGGCGATGCGCTGGAGCAGCACCGAGGTCTTGCCCGACCCGGCGATGCCCGCCACGAGCAGCGTCGGCACGTCGTCATGGCGGATCACCACGTTCTGCTCGCGCTGGATGGTGGCCGTGATGGCCTGCATCTGCGCCGAGCGCTGGCGCGAGAGCGACGCGAGCAAGAGAGAGTCCTGGATGGCCACGTCGCTGTCGAAGTAGCCGCGCAGCTCGTCGCGCTCGATGTCGAACTGGCGGCGCAGCAGCAGATCCACGTTGATCGTGCGCCCGTCGGCCTCGTAGGAGGTGGGGCCCATGGCCTGGTTGTAGTACACCTCGGCCACGGGGCTGCGCCAGTCCACCACCAGGCGGCGATACCCCGCATCGGAGATGCCGGCGGTGCCCAGGTAGAGGTCCTTCGGCGCGTCACCCTCGCGGAAGCGCAGGGACACCTTGGCGAAGTAGGGCTGGCGCAGAAGCGCCTCCACGGCAGCCAGGCGCTCGGCCTGCACGCTGTGGGACAGGTTGTACCCGTCGATGATGCGGTTGAGCGCCATGAAGTCGGCGTGGGTCTCCATGGCGTCGTCCCAGGTGGCGTAGTTGGTGGCCAGCTCCTCGGCCATGGACTCCTTGTCGGCCGCGGCATCAGCCGCCAGCTCGCCCATGGCGCGGGCGGCGTCGCGTCCCAGCTCGAGCAAGGTGGCGTAGGTGGCGGAGAGGTGGGCCTGCTCCGCCTGGAACACGGGGTCAGCCGCGCCGTCGGCCGCGCCCGGCGCGTGCCCCTCAGCAGGGGCCGTCATGCTACACCAGCTCGCCGTTGCAGTGGTCGATCATGTGCTGGACGAGCTGGGCCTGCCAGCCCTCCATCTTCTTCTTGCGGGGCATGAGCTCGCCGTTGAGCAGCACGTCGTAGGACACGCGGATCCACTTGTAGCGGGTGATGGCGGCGGCCTCCTCGCGAGACAGGCACGCCTCCACGGCCGGGAAGGGCTTGAGCGCCTGGGTGATCTGCGGGTTGTACATCACCACCGGGCGGTCCTTCTCGTTGAGGTAGGCGACGATGGCCTTGGTCACGCCGATCTGGTTGGCCGCCAGCGCCGCGGCCTCCTCGTTGGCCAGCAGCGTGTCCACCAGGTCCTGGGCCACCTCCGCGTCGGCCGCCGTGGCCGGCTCGCAGGGCTGGGAAAGGATGGCCTCGTCCGTGACGATGTCCTTGATCATGGGAATGCCTCCGCTCGGTATCGAAAAAACGCATCGAAGCATTCTAACGTAAACCGGCGCCGGAAGCGAAGGCCCGCGACAGCGGCCCGCCCCGCGCCGGCCGCCGCGCTCGCCCGCCGCGCCAGGCCGGCCGTCC
>NZ_QWKK01000098.1 GCF_009911695.1 Enterorhabdus sp. P55
GCGGGGCCGCCGCGCCATCGGGCGGGCGCGCATCGCCGCAGGATGGCGGCGCCCATCGCGCGCTCCCCGCCGAGGAGGGCGGCGCGCAGGCAGGGCGGGCCGAAACCTTCCCCGCCTGCGCCGCCTGGCCGCCGTCTAGCGCCTCCCCGTCCGGCGAGGCGCTAGACGTCATTGCCGTTGTCCAGGGTGTACACCCAGCGCACGCTATCGCCTGAGGACAGCTTGTAGGCGTTGCAGGCCTTCTTCGGATACGACCCGTTGACCCCGTACATCCACCCGCTGCCAGCCCCGCAGGAGAACTCGGCCAGGCCTCCGATGGAGCTGACGTAGCTCGCGCTGCCGCCAATGGCCAGCCCCGTGGCCTTGAGGGCGTCATAGACCGTGGCCCCCTCGGGCAGGGTGACCGAGCGGGAGCCCAGGCCCACGGAGTAGCCCGAGGGCTTGGCCTTCGACCCATCGACCGAGATGGTGACGGTGATGGTCTGGGGCTTCGGATCGGGTGCCGGGGGCGCGGAGGGGGTCTCCGCCGTGCCCCCCGAGGACGACCCGCCGCTCGATCCCGCGCCGCCGGACGATGCCGGGGGCTGGGCGGCCTGGCCGCCGCCCGATCCGGCAGAGGACGAGTCGCTTGCCGGCGGAGTCGCGGGCGCCTCGGAGGAAGGCGCGTCCGGCTTCTCGGCGGCGGATGCGCCGGCCGCAGGCTCCTCGGCGGCGGGCTCTTCCGCCGCGGGCTCCTCGGCGCCCTCGCCGGCAGCAGGCACCACCTCGGCCAGGTAGTCGTCGAGGGACGACGCCTCGCTCACCTCGCGCACCGGCACGGTCGTGGATGCCCACAAGTCGACCGCCGCGCCCTCCTGGGAGGCTGCCCCCAGCGCAAACCCGCCGACGGCGAGCGCCAGCACGCACGCAGCGCACACCGACCCCACCACCAGCGGCACGCGCCCGCGCCGCCGCGGCTCCGGGACGACGGGCGCCCCGGCCTCCACGGCATCCTCTCGTATCCGATCGGGGACGACGCGCTCGTCCGCCCCCGCCTTCTTATCCTCTGCCATCTTCGGCTCCTTCTACGCGACCTCTCGACGCCGCAGCGCAACCGCGCCGGCTGCCGCCGCCGCGAGCGCGACCACCGCAGCCGCCCCGGCCGGCGCCGCATCCCCCGTGGGGGCCAGCGGCGTGCCCTTGGCCGAGCCCGCGCCCGCCTTGTCGCCATCCGCCGGCGCCTCAGGCTGAGGCTGGGGCTGCTCCTGCTTCGGCGGCTCCTGGCCCTCGGCAGACGGAATGGTCACGCCGCCCTCGCGAGCCTGCGCATAGAGGTTGTAATCGCCGTTCGCGCCAGCCGCCTTCAGGCCACGATAAGCCACAAGGGCGCGAAGACCCTGCTCCGTTGCGTTCCCGTCACGATCGCCGCCCGCCTCGAAGGCAAAGCCGGAGTTATCCTGCAGCCCGTAGGCCAGCAGCGCGGAAAACGGCGTGGCACCGCTCTCTACCGCCCATTCCGTGGCCGGGTCGATGCCGGCCGCGCACAGGGCGATGACGGCGAAGGCCGTCGAGCAGGCGTTCGGCAGCCCGTCGTTGTCGGCGAAGCCGCCGGTGGGCAGCTGGATGCCCTTGAGCGCCACGAGCGCGCGGTTGACGGCGTTGCGCACCTCGGGATTGTCGCGGTAGGGCGCGAGCGCGCTAATGGCCATAGCCGTCATGTCGGCGTTGGCCTCGGCGCCCGATAGGGCGAAACCGCCGCCCGGCTGCTGGTCGGCCAGCACGCTGGCGATGAGGGCGTCTTTGGAGAGCGCGGCGTCAGCCGGCACCGCGTAGTCACCGCTGGCATAGGCCCACAGGGCCGCCATGCGGGCATTGGGAAGGGTGGAGCCGGAGACGCGCGAGCCGAGGGCCGCGATGGCGTCGAAATCGCCCGCCGCGCGGGCAGCGGGGGAATCGGCCAGCGCCCGCGCATCGTAGCCCGCGGCGGTCAGCGCGATGATGCTGCGCTGAAGAGCAGTCGGATCAAAGCCCGGGTCCTTGGCCTGGGCCAGAGCCTCGGCGTAGAAGGCGTCCAGATCGGCCCCCTCATCCCTGTCAAGCGCCGCCAGGCTCATGACGACCCACGGATCGGAGGTGCCCGCGTAGGAGGCGACGATGCCGGTCATGAGCGAGCCGACGGCAGCCTGGCTCACGCCCGTGGCCGGATGCTCGGAGGTCGGCGGCTCCACCGGCTCCTCGCCGCCGGGGAGCACGGCATCCGACCCGGCCGCCGCAGGCGGGTTGTCCTGGTAGTACGCAGCCCACGCCGCCGCGTCGGCGGGAGCGTTGGCGCTGCTGTAGATGGTCCAGGCGAACTGGAAGGCATTCGCGCCCTTCAGCAGCTCCTTGTCGAGCGTCGCGCCACCATAGCCGCCATCTCGATAGGAGGCCCAGTACAGGCTCACGGAGAAGTCGGCCGAGTCCCACTTCGCCATCTTGACGCCCTCTTTCGAGGTGATGGACTCGACGGCCTTGCCGTACGTGCCCTCGGGCGCCGCGTAGGACTTGATGTCGCCAGCCTTCACCGCCGTGTTCAGCAGATCCTCCAAGGTGATCGTGTCGAGCGTCGCGTTCGCGTCGCGCTCCTTGGCAACCGCCAGGACGTCCGCCCTCTGATAGGCCTTGTTGAGCCAGATGACGGGCAGCATCTCGTACGTATCCGGATCGGACTTGGAGCCCGCGACAAGCGAAAGCGTTACCGTGTCGGCCGACTCGCCAGCCACCGGATGCTTCTCGTAGTAGGCATCCCAGTCGGCTGACGTGAGATTGTCGTCCGCAGACGAGTACTTGTTCCAGGCCAGCTGGTAGTTCGTGCCCGCCTTGAGCTCGCGATGATCGATAGCGCAGTCGCCCTGGCCGTAGGCCCCGTTCTCGTAGTAAGACCAGTACAGGCTCACCGAGAAGTCGTCGCTGTTCCAGTTCTTCAGGTCGATGCCCTTGGCGGACGTGATGGATCCGACGTACTTGCCGCCATACGAGGATTCGGGCGCATCGTAGGCCTTGAGGTCACCGGCCTCCACGGCAGCGTTCAGCAGGTCTTCCACCGTGGCGCCCTCCTTGAAGGCGTATTTCTTGTTCACCCAGGTATTGTAGGTGGTCACGCCAGTGGTGTAATCGGTAGTCGTGCCCGCCAGCACCGTGAGGGTGACGGTCTGCTCGGCCGCCTGCGGCGCCGGGGCGTCGGGGGCAGGCTCGTCGGCCCAGGCGGGGGCGATGGGCATAAGGCCCAGGCAGAGCGCCGCCGCCATCAGCAGCATGAACAGTTTCGTGAGGGGTTTCGCGCCGGACGGCGGCGCGGAAGTGCGTCCAACCATAGTCGGAACCTCGCTTTCCAGGGCTTCTCTGCGATGGCTGGGTATTCCGACTTTGCCTGATCGGCGGCGCGTCGCGTGCCCGCGATCCCGCAAGGCGGGAAGCGCTGCCGGCGTTTACGGTTACTGGTATAGCGCGGGACTCTCACCCGCATTCCCCCAAGACCGGCCGCCCCTTGCGACCCGCCTGCGCCTGCCGGCGCAACCATCATGCCAATGCCTGGCCATTGTACCACTTGGTATGAGAGGGAAAAGGGGCAGTTGACGCTTGCGCCCTTGAGGGCGGAGCCCTGCCACGCGGGCGCCCGACGCGAGCCCGCGTCGCCCCGGCAGGCGCCAGGCGCTACACGCCGCCCCCCCCGAACGCACGGGGACCCCGCGCTGCGGGGCCCTCGACTTCTGCGGCAAAGCGCGCTTCGAAGGAACGGCCTCCCTACCCGATCGCCACTTCCTCAGCGGCGAGGGTGCCCGATCCGATGGTACCCACCACGGTGACGTGGCGGCCGACGAGCGCATTGGCGTCAATGCCCTCGCCAAGCGTGAGGGTCATCGCCCACACATCGCGCTGGCTGCCGTCGAGCGTGAGGCGCAGACCGCCGTCGGGCTTGAAGGTGAGCGCGCCGGGCGTGCCGCTCACCGTGCCGCCCAACTCCACGAGGTCGCCCGTGGAGCACTTGAGCCCGTACTCGGGGCGCCCGCCCTCCTGGCCGACGGGCCCGTCCTCGCCGCCCTGGTCGCCCTCTTCCTCCTGGTCTTCCCCGTCAGGCTGGGCCGTGGTGACATCCTCGACGGTCACCTCGTCGTTGAGGCGGTCGACCTTCGCCACCCAGCCTTCGGTGTCTGACCAGGTGACGGCTATCTGCGCAGAGCAGTTATGGTGCTTGATCAGCTGCTTCTCCCCTTCCGTCACCTGCTCGTCCTTGGCGAGGGCAACAGTGATGGCGCCTCCCTCGGTGGTCAGGCGCGACGAGGTCTTGGGCGCGACGCCGGCGAACAGCGTGCCCACAGCCGGGTCGTAGGCGGCCAGCAACGCGTCGAGGTCCTCCACGATGAGCGTGGCATTCGGCGCCGAGAGCGGCTGGGCCGTCATATCGCCCAGCTCCAGGTCGCCTTCGCGCCAGGTCTCGCCCGCCTCGTCGTAGGCGAAGGCGAGCTTCACGGGCACGGTGAGCAGGATGCCCTTGTTGCGGAAGAGCGCGTCAGCGGTGACCTCGCGCGTGGCGACGACCTTATCGCCCTCCTTCTGCTCCACGACATCGCCCACGGCCACGTTCTCGAACTTCGGGCCCACGAGGTTGTCGGTGGGCACGTAGCGGAACTGGGCCAGGTCGGGCGCCTCCATGCTCAGGCCCTCAAGCACCTGCTGGGCGCGGGTCAGCGTGAGCGTGACGCGCTGGCCGCGGTCGAGGGAGACGGCAGGCTCGGACTTGCCGGCGAGGAAGAACCAGTACGCGCCGCCAGCCGCAGCCGCGAACAGCAGCACCACGACGAGCGCTACGGCGATGCCGCGCCGTCCGCCGCGAGCCTTGCGCGAGCGCGCCGGCTCGACGGTGCCATAGGACGCCGCCGCTCGCGCGGGGCGTGGGACGGCGGGGCGCACGCGCTCCTCCTGCTGCGGCGGCATGACAGCGGTGGCAACAGGCTGGCGGTAGGCGAGGTCGTCCGCGGCGGCCACGCGAGAAGCGGACGCGTCGGAGACGTCGGGGGCGAGGTCGGAGGTCGCGTCAGGGTCGGGGGCGAGGTCGGGGCGGCCGGCAGGCGCGGGATCGGCGGCCGGGTCGGGATCGGGGCCAGCGAAGGCCGCGGCATCGGCCGCGTCGGCGGGAGCCGTCTGGTCGGCAGGGGCCGCGACGCGAGCGCGCTCGGCGGCGCGCACCTTCTCCGCCTCCGCCCGCGCAGCAGCGGCCGCGGCGGCGATGGGGTCGGGCGCGGACTCAGCCGCTTTCGCGCCATCCTCGGCAGATGCGTCGGCGACGGGCGTCAGGTCGGCCTCGGAGGCCTTTTCATCAGGGGAAGCGCCCTCCGCACCAGGGGCATCGGCGGCAGCCGACGCGCGCTTTTCGGCGTCGGGGGCGTCATCGTAGGGACGTACCATGGGTTTCCTCTCCTCAAGCCTCCGTCGGGCCGCGGCCGCGACGGGGTCAGTGCTGGCTCTATTGTACCCACGAGCGCCCCAAAGCGCCAGGAGTTCCGCTCGCCGCGCCCATCGCGCCCGCCGCGCCCGTCGCGCCCACCGCGCCTGCCACCGCAATCGCCTCGGCCTGAGAGCGCGCCCGCCACCTGTGCGCCCCGCCTGCGCCCCCTTGCAGAGGAGACGCCGTTTTTGGGTCATTTGCTTCGAAATTCCGAGGCTGATGCGGCCTTGGGCAGGTCTCCCGCACGCACGAGTGTAACGAACGCCCCCTTTTGGGCGTCAAGCGACACGCAAGACCTCCGTAGGCGCCCGTCTCTCGGATTCATCCTCGGAATTTCGAAGCAAATGGCCATTTTCCGCCGGAATCCGCGCAAGGTACCGCTCGCGCTCCGCCCCATGCGCCAGTCGACTCATGCAAACAGGCCGCCAGGCAGCTTGCGGGGTGACGAGCCGGCCAATCAGGGTGACGCCGAGCGACGGCCCGGCTAAGACGGGAGCCGGGGCAAGGAGGGGCGGCGTCGGCGACAGGAGGGAAGCGAGCGAGGCAGCCGGACGAGGCACAGCGACCCGGCGGAAAGCGCCACCTGCCGGCAAGCGGGAAACGCCGAACGCAGAGAAGCCCCTCGCAGCGAAAGGCCTCGCTGGCAGCGGGCGGCGGCGGGCGGCGGCGGGGTAGACGCCAAGGAAGGCGGCGTGGGAAGGCCCGCCGACGCCAGGTGGCCTATAATGGCGGCGAAACTGGCTGACGAACAGGAGGCGGGATGACTCGAAGCTTGGGAGTATGCCTGGCATGCGGGGAGCCGCTGCGCTACTTCGAGGCGGCGCAGGAGGTCACCTGCGAGGAGTGCAGCCGCGTCGAGACGGCGCACGCCATCTGCCAGTCCGGGCACTACGTATGCGACCAGTGCCATCGCGCCCGCGGCGTCGAGCACGTGCTCGCCACCTGCGCCACAAGCGACCTGCGCGACCCCATCGCGCTAGCCCAGCAGATCATGGCCGACGACGCCCTCTACCCCAACGGGCCCGAGCACCACACACTAGCAGGCGCCGCGCTGCTGACCGCCTACCGCAACGCCGGCGGCGCGCTGGATCTGAGCGCCGCGCTCGTCGAGCTGCGCCGCCGCTCGCTGGCGGTGCCCGGCGGCGTCTGCGGCTACTGGGGCACCTGCGGCGCGGCCATCAGCGCGGGGATGTACTGCTCCATCGTACTCGGCGCCACGCCGATGACCCTCGGTCCTTGGGGGCAGACAGCGCGCTTGACCTCCCGCATCCTCGATCGCCTGGCTGACGTGGGCGGCCCGCGCTGCTGCAAGCGCAGTACGTTCATCGCCCTGCAGGAAGCCGCAGCCTACACCGCCGAGACAATGGGCGTGACCATGGAGCTGCCCGCTCAAGTGACCTGCACCTTCATGGCGCGCAATGCCGAATGCCTGCGGACGGCGTGCCCCTTCTTCCCGAAGCGCGCCCACGCCTAGCCCCTCCCTGGCGGCAGGGGCCAGCGCGAGGGGCGTTTCGCATCCAATTTCGCGGGTTATCCAAGGGCAGAGCGGCGTATGCGGCCCGCGCTGAATGCATTTGCCCAGGTCGACGAAAACTCGCGGGAAAACCGGAAAAGTGCGGGATTTCCCGGCCCCAAGCCTCGGATAGCTCACGAAATTGGATGCGGAACGCCCCCGCCAAGAGCTGCGAGGGTCATCGTGATGAGCGAAGCGGATCAGGCGATCGCCCCAAGCGCAGTCGGGAATATCGCGACGGGACGAGGCCTCGGCTGACGCGTCGCGCAACCGCAGGATGAGCGACGAGAAGAGTCGGCCGCAACGTGACAGGCGAGAGCGGAGCAAGCGGCCGACGCAGCCATGCAGATGACCCGAAGACACGAGCGCCCGGAAGCGTGCCTGACGCAGCAAGGCGAGGCGCGGGAGCCTGTTGAGGCGGAGCGATCCTGGCACGATGTCAGAGCCACCCCGCACACCGACGTGAAATGCACGACGCCCTCCTCCGCTCCTCCCTCCCGTCCGCCCGCTACCGCAGCCCTAATTCGGCGCCGTCATCTAGAACGAGAATTGAACGCCGGAGTGCTTCACGTGAAACACTCGTTTGCGTTTCCTCGGTCGACAGCGCGCCTCGAGGGCCACTCGCAGCCTGCCTCGTGTCTCGGCGCCCTCCACGCCCCAGCACCCCCTCGCTCCTCCACCGCACCGCGCCCGACACCCCAGCGTCCCCCCCACCGCGTCATGGCTCCAACACCCGACAGTCGCCACGCCCCGCCATCACGTCACCACCGCGCTGCCCGTCGCCACGCCCCATCATCACGTCGCCACCGCGCTGCCCGCCGCCGCGCTGCCTCGCCGCTCGCCGCAGCTGCAGGATCTGCCGCGCTCGCAGCCGCAGAACCCGTCGTGCCCGCGGCGCCCGCCGCCGCGCTGCCCCGCGGCCCTGTCCTCGCGCGCCCTCCGCGCCTTGCGCCC
>NZ_QWKK01000099.1 GCF_009911695.1 Enterorhabdus sp. P55
ACAATAACCCGCTGTATCTTTGCGCCCATAATGGCGAAGCTATGCCTTGTGACGCCTTATAGGAAGGAAACCGCGTGGCTAAAGCTGCAACGAAGAAATCCGCCAAAACCCAGAAAGCCGCCGAGGAGACGCCGGTCGTCGAGGAGGTCGTCGTGGTCGAGGAGGCCGACGACGTCGACGGCGACGACCTGGACGCCGAGCCCGCCTCCGGCGCCATCGAGGCTTCGGGCGAGGCCCTCACCGAGGAAAAGATCGAGTCGGACATCGAGGGCGAGGACGAGGACCTGCTCGAGGGCATCCCCGAGGACGAGCTCAAGGCCGCCTCGGACGTGTCGCTGCCCAAGGTTCGCACCACCGCCCGCGCTGCCAAGGCCAAGGCCCGCAAGCGCAACGCCGAGGCCAACGTCACCATGCTCACCGGCGACCCGGTGCGCATGTACCTGAAGGAGATCGGCAAGGTTCCGCTGCTCACTGCCGCGGAGGAGATCGACCTGGCCATGAAGATCGAGGCCGGCGTGGCCGCCACCGAGGAGCTGGAGCGCGCCGAGGAGGACGGCGTCGAGCTCGACCGTCGCGAGAAGCGCCGCCTGGGCCGCATCGAGCAGGTGGGCCTGGACGCCAAGCAGCAGCTCATCGAGGCCAACCTGCGCCTGGTGGTGTCCATCGCCAAGCGCTACGTGGGCCGCGGCATGCTGTTCCTCGACCTCATCCAAGAAGGCAACCTCGGTCTCATCCGCGCCGTGGAGAAGTTCGACTACACCAAGGGCTTCAAGTTCTCCACCTACGCTACCTGGTGGATCCGCCAGGCCATCACCCGCGCCATCGCCGACCAGGCCCGCACCATCCGCATCCCCGTGCACATGGTGGAGACCATCAACAAGCTCGTGCGCATCCAGCGCCAGCTGCTCCAGGAGCTCGGCCGCGAGCCAACTCCCGAGGAGATCGGCAAGGAGATGGGCCTGCCCGCCGAGCGCGTCCGCGAGATCCAGAAGATCAGCCAGGAGCCGGTGAGCCTCGAGACGCCCATCGGCGAGGAGGAGGACTCCCAGCTCGGCGACTTCATCGAGGACGACGCCGCCGTGGTGCCCCCCGATGCCGCCAGCTTCTCCATGCTCCAGGAGCAGCTCCAGAAGGTGCTCGACGGCCTGGCCGAGCGCGAGCGCAAGGTCATCAGCCTGCGCTTCGGCCTGGAGGACGGCCACCCGCGCACGCTCGAGGAGGTGGGCCGCGAGTTCGGCGTCACCCGCGAGCGCATCCGCCAGATCGAGTCCAAGACCCTCGCGAAGCTCAGGCACCCGTCGCGGTCCAGCAAGCTGAAGGATTACCTGGAAGACTAAGACGAAGGGCCGGCATCACGCCGGCCCTTCTCTTGGGAGGGGAAAAGACGGCACGCGGCCTCGCCCCGCCGTCTCCCTGCCACTTTACCGGCAACTCGCGCAAGATCGTTGCGCAACAACGGCGTTGTGGATCGGCCATGAGTCCGAGCAGGCTCCCTCGCCGCAGGCGAGCCAGCCTGCTCGAATCGGCTTTTGCCGGCCGCCTGTGCTACCATTGCCGAGACCTCTGACCGCCCTGCCCATCAGGAGCTTTCCCATGAACCAGAATCCTAGACCGAGCGCCGAGGAGCCCCTCGAGTTCTTCGCGACATGCCTGCCGGGGGCTGAGGCTCTCCTGGCCGATGAGTTGCGCGCCCTGGGCGTGCGGCGTGTGCGGCCGCTCAAGGGCGGCGTCACCTTCTTCGGCGCGCCGCTCGACGCCGAGCGCGTGTGCCTGTGGTCGCGTCTGGCCGGCCGCGTGACGCTCACGGTGGCGCGGGTGAACGCCGGCGACGCCGATCTGCTCTACGCGGGCGCTTACGCCGTGCCCTGGGAGGACGTGCTCGCGCCGGGCGCGTCGCTGGCCGTGCGGGCCCGGGGCACCAACGCCGAGCTGCGCAACAGTCACTTCACCGAGCTCAAGCTGAAGGATGCCATGTGCGACCGCGTGCTCGCACGCCGGGGCGAGCGCCCGGAGGTGGCGCCGAAGGGGGCCGACGCGGTCATCGAGGCACGGGTGCGCGAGGGGCGGGCCACGCTCTCGCTCGACCTCTCGGGCGAGTCGCTCCACCGTCGCGCCTATCTGGACGCCCGCGACGGCGACGACGCGCCGGCGGCCTGCGCGCTGGCCGCGGCGCTCCTGGCGGCTGCCGGGTGGGGGAGCGCCGCGGTGGCGGGCTGGGGGCTCTTCGACGCGGCTTGCGACGACGGCCTCACGATATGCGAGGCGGCCGGCATCGCCGCTGACCAGGCGCCGGGCCTCGTGCGCGAGCGATGGGGCTTCTGCGGCTGGGCGCTCCACGATGAGGGCGCCTGGGCTGACCTGCTCGCCGAGGCCGACGAGCGCTTCGAGCGCGGTCTGGCAGCGCTGGCGGGCGACACCGCGACCGCAGCGGGCGTTGCAGGCCTGGCCGAGGGCGCGGCGGGCTCCGCGGCTACGGGTGCGGAACCTGACTTGGCGCGGGTGCGCATCGTGGGCGTGTCGGCCTCGTCGCCAGCCGTTGCCCGGGCACGCGGCCATGTGCGCGCCGCCGGCCTGCGGCGGGTAGCAAGCGTGGAGGCGGCCTCTCCCGAGGACACGTCCGCCATCGAGGCGCGCCTCGCGGGGGTTTTGGCGGAGATTTCCGAAAAGATGGCCAAAAACACCACGGTTTACGCTGCCGAAGTCGCTCGAAGCGCGGAAACCGTGGCGAAAATGGCCAGAATCGCGGTATCGGAGCGCGAAGCTTGCGTAAACCGTGGCGAAAATGGCCAGAAAAGCGAAAGGAACTCGCCGGCCGCCTCGCTCGAAGCCGGCGCGAACCCAGTCGCCCCGGATCGTGCGGCTGCCGTCGCGACCGGGGAGCCGCCCTCCGCAGCCGTCGCTCCCGAGAGTCCCGAGAGCGCCTCAGCCGCGGCCTCGGGGGCCGCGGACGTCCCGGCTCCGGCTGCCGCCGCTGTTCCCGCTCCCGTCCCGGCGCTGCTCGTCGCGCACGCGGCATCGCTTGACCGCGACCCGTCGGATGCGCGCGCCATCGCCGAGACCGCTGCCTTCATGGCCGCCTGCGCTGCGGCGCCCGCGGGCTCGCGTTTCGCCTGGGCTGGGCCTGAGGGCGTCGCCGGCCGCTTCGGCATCGCGCCTGCCTTCCAGGCCGCGATCTCCCGCGGCCGGGCTGAGGCCTGCCTCGAGGCGTTCGACCAGCCGCCTGCGGCCCGGGCCGTCATCACGGTGCCCGACCCCCAGGGCGGTGCCGATCATGCGGTGGAGGTTCACGACGAGGCTGCCGCCCAGTTCGCCGCCCGCCTGTTCAAGGTGGCGCGCGAGCGCCGCAAGTGGGCGCGGCGCGAGGGCGTGGCCTGCTACCGTCTCTACGATGCTGACCTGCCCGAGTACGCTGCCGCCATCGACCTGTACCAGGGCGCGGGCGACTCCGAGGGCAAGGTATTCGTCCACGTGGCCGAGTACCAGGCCCCGCGCTCGGTCGACCCGGCCACGGCGCGGCGGCGCTTCGAGGACGTGCTGGCCATCGTGCCGGTGGCCCTGGGCGTGCGGCCCGACCACGTGTTCTCCAAGGTGCGCACGCGCTCGAAGGGCGGCTCGCAGTACCGCGACGCCGGGCGGCGCAGCTACGTGGCCCACACTGCCGAGGCCGGGCTCGCCTTCGAGGTAGATCTGGCCGGCTACCTGGACACGGGCATCTTCCTCGACCATCGCGACACGCGGAAGATGGTGGGCCGGATGGCCCGCGGCAAGCGGTTCCTCAACCTGTTCGCCTACACGGGCACGGCCTCGGTCCACGCGGCCGCGGGCGGCGCGGTCGAGACCACCACGGTGGACCTCTCCCAGACCTACCTCGACTGGGCCCGCCGCAACCTGGAGGCCAACGGCTTTTCCTGCGATGGCGCCGGGGCGGGGGGCGCCCGCGACTCTCGCGGCCCGCGCGAAGCCCGCAGCTCCCGAGGCGCTCGTGGCGCCAGCGCGTCCCGGGACGCCCGGGCTGCCCATCCGGCCGTCCACCACCTGGAGCGCGCCGACGTCATGGACTGGATCCGCGACGCCCGCCGCGCCCGGCGCTCCTTCGACCTCGTCTTCGTGGACCCGCCCACCTTCAGCAACTCCAAGGCCATGGGCAAGCGCACCTGGGACGTGCAGCGCGATCACGTGGAGCTGCTCGTGGGCGTGAGCCGCCTTCTGGCCAAGGACGGCGTGGCCGTGTTCTCGTGCAACCTGCGCGGCTTCAAGCCGAACGTGGACGAGCTCACGCGCCTCGGCGTGGCGATCGAGGACATCACCGAGCGCACCATCCCGCACGACTTCGAGCGCAACCGCAAGATTCACCGTTGCTACCTCGTGCGAAGGAAGTAGCCCGCCCAGCAGGGGGAACGAAAACCCGACGTTCTCGCTCCCTGGCGCCCGGAGCATGGTACAGTGGCGGACAGGTGTTTTTTCGCGGCCATCAGACCAAGGAAGGGGAGTGTCCATGGAGCAGTTCTTCAAGATCCGCGAGCGCGGGTCGACGGTATCGACGGAGGTGCTCGGCGGTCTTACGACGTTTCTGGCCATGGCCTACATCGTGGCCGTCAACCCGGCCATCCTCTCGGACGCCGGCGTGCCGTTCGAGGCGGGCCTCACGGCCACCTGCGTCGGCGCGGCGGTGATGACCGTCGCCATGGGTCTCATCGCCAACCGGCCCGTCGCCCTGGCCTCGGGCATGGGCATCAACGCCATCGTCGCCTACGGCCTGTGCGGCTCGCTCGGCATCGACTGGCGCGTGGCCATGGCCGTGGTGTTCCTCGAGGGCGTCGTCATCCTCGGGCTTGTGCTCGGCGGCCTGCGCAAGGCGGTCATGGATGCCATCCCCGTGGACCTGCGCCACGCCATTGGCATCGGCATCGGCCTGTTCATCGCGTTCATCGGTCTCAAGGGCGCTGGGCTCGTCATCGCCGACGACTCCACGCTCGTGGCCCTGGGCGAGCTTTCCGAGCCGGGCTGCATCGTGGCCCTCGTCTCGCTTGCGTGCGCGGTGATCTTCCAGATCCTCGGCGTGCGCGGCGGCCTGCTCATCTCCATCGTGGTGGCCGTCATCGTGGGCATCCCGCTCGGCGTGACCGCGGTGCCCACCTCCTGGAGCCTCGGGCTCGACTTCTCCACCTTCGCGGCGCCGTTCCAGACGGTGGACGGCCAGATGGCCATCGTGCAGGTGTTCCTGCAGCCGGCCCTGCTGCTGTTCGTGTTCAGCCTGCTCATGAGCGACTTCTTCGACACCATGGGCACGGTGGTGGCCATCGGCAAGCAGGGCGACTTCGCCGACGAGCGCGGAGACGTGAAGGACATCCAGCCCATCCTGGCCGTCGACTCCACGGCGGCCATCGCCGGCGGCTTCTTCGGCGCGAGCTCCATCACCTGCTTCGTCGAGTCCGCCTCCGGCGTGGCCGAGGGCGCCCGCACGGGCCTGGCCAACCTGGTGACGGCCGCGCTGTTCCTCGTGTGCGCCTTCCTCGCGCCGCTGTTCGGCATGGTGTCCGGGCCGGCTACCTGCGGCGCGCTCGTGGTGGTGGGCTTCCTCATGATGACCGATGTGGGATCCATCGCCTGGAAGGAGCCTGAGCTGGCGTTTCCGGCGTTCCTCGTCATCGTGGGCATCCCGTTCACCTACTCCATCACCAACGGCATCGGCCTGGGCTTCATCGCCTACGTCATCCTCATGGCGGTGCGCGGCCGCGTGGCCGAGGTGAAGCCCCTCATGTGGGTGGCGGCCCTCGCCTTCCTGGCGATGTTCATCTTCGTGTAGCCTGCGGCGCGCGGGCGTCGGGGGGAGGGCGCCGCGCGTTCGACCTGCCGAGCGAAAACGCGCGCAAGACGCAAAATTGGGTCTTGCGCGCGGGGCGGGTTTGGGTATAATTCTATCTTGCGCATGGGGCCGGAAGGTCGCATGAGATTCCTCGGTAGCTCAACGGCAGAGCATTCGGCTGTTAACCGAAGGGTTGTAGGTTCGAATCCTACCCGGGGAGCCAGAAACTCGAAAGGCCAGCTTCTCAGCTGGCCTTTTTGCATTTCGATTCCAAGGGAGGCGCTCATGGAAATCACGTTCGGGCAAGGCGCGGAGGCGTTTGAGGACGCGGCGGCGGTGCGGACGCGCGTGTTCGTGGAGGAGCAGGGCTTCAAAAACGAGTTCGGCCCCGAGGACGAGGCGTCGGAGATGATCCACGTGACGCTCTACGGCGACGGGGTGCTGCTCGGCTGCGCGCGGGTGTTTCCGGCCACGCTCGAGCCGGCGCTCGACGATGCGCCGGGGCGTTGGGTCTTTGGGCGGCTGGCCGTGCTGCCCGAGGCGCGCAAGGGCGGGCTGGGCTCGCTTCTGCTGGCGGAGTCCGAGCGCATCGCGCGCGAGGCCGGCGCCACGGAGATGCACCTGCATGCCCAGTGCAGCGCCCAGCCCTTCTACGCGAAGGCGGGGTACGCCGCCTACGGCCCCGTCGAGCTCGACGAGCACGTCGAGCACCAGTGGATGGCGAAGGCGCTCTAGGGAGGCGAGGTCTGCGTTGCCCCCGGCTGCTCGATCAGAGGGCTGTTGCCGGGTGGCCTGTCCGTGCTGGCGGGCTGCTGCGTCCCGGCCTCAGGCGACGAGGGCGGCGATGAGGCCGCAGAGCAGGCCACAGAGCGCGCCGGCCACGACGTCGCGCGGGTAGTGGACGCCGCCGAGCACGCGGCAGGCGGCGAGCGCCGTGGCGAGCGCGAGCAGCGCCGCTCCGGCGGGCGCGTACCATGAGGCCCAGCACGAGGCGATGGCGAAGGCGCTGAACACGTGGCGGCTCGGGAAGGAGCGTCCGGCGCCGTCGCGTGCGACGAGCGGCGCGATGTCCCAGCGCTCGTAGGGCCGCGGCGCGTCGAAGGCGTGTCGGAACAGCGTGACCGCGACGAACCCGACGCCCGGTGCCACCAGGTAGGCCGCCGCCTGCGCCGGTTCGACGAGCGCCGCCCAGACGATCAGCACCGGGTAGGCGGCGTAGAAGAGCGCCGTGAGCATGCGGTTCGCGCTCGCAAGCGCCCGCGGTGCGCCGGCACGCGCCCGGAGCGGCGCCGTCCACCGCGCATAACGCGCGGCGTAGCCTCCCTGACGTCTTTCCTCGTTCGATTCCATGGCGCTCAGTATAGCCGAGGCGAAGTCCGCCGCGCACCGGGCGGGCGCTGACGTCGCGGCGCCACGACATGCGGGCCGCGATGCTAGGGGGCATTACGTGTCGCCGAGCGCGACAGCCGGCTTTCTTGCCTAAATTGGCACTGATCCGCTGTTTGGTACGGTCGGACGGGCCCTTGGCGCGCAAAGGCGCCTCAGGTGCTCAACCGCGACCTGGGCAAATGTCGGAGAAAGGGGCCCACAGCCGAGCGTTCGAGGCACCTTGGCAGCGTCTGACCGTACCAAACAGCGGATCAGTGCCATTCTCGCCGGAAAACGTGGCGCTCGCTCGATCTGGGGAGCCCCCAGCCCCCCGTCGGCCGTTCTCCGCGCCCGCCAAGGAGCCCTACTCGCCGGCGCCCTCCAGCTCAAGGCCGTTCAGGACGTCGATCATCTCCTGCTTGCGGTGGACGCCGAGCTTGGTGTAGATGTGCTTAGTGTGGGTGCGCACCGTGTTCTCGGACAGCACGAAGATCTCAGCCGTGCGCGCCACGGTGTTGCCGCGCACGATGGCCTCCATGATCTCGCACTCGCGGCTGGTCAGGCGGAACCGGTCTTGCGCCAGGCGGCAGCGCAGGGTCATCTCGTCGCCGGCGCTGGCGGCGCGCGGCGGCGAGGCGCCAGCGCGCGGCGCAGGCCGCGGGGCCTCGGCC
>NZ_QWKK01000100.1 GCF_009911695.1 Enterorhabdus sp. P55
CTCGCCGCCGCCTGGGAGGGGACGCGCCCCGCCCTGGGGCTGCTGCGGCCGCCCGGCGCCGGCGCGCCCGCCGCGTTCGACGCCCGCTGCGTCAAGTGCGGCCGCTGCCTGGAGGCCTGTCCCTACCAGGCCATCCACGCGGCACCGCTCGACGCGGGGCTGGCCGCGGGAACCCCCGTCATCGACGCCCGGGCCCAGGCCTGCCGTCTCTGCGCCGGCTTCCCCTGCGCGGCGGCGTGCCCCACCGGTGCCCTCTCCCCGGTGCGGGAGCGCTCCGAGGTGGCCATGGGCACCGCGCGCATCGACGAGGAGCTGTGCCTGTCGTTCAAGGGCATGCGCTGCGAGGTGTGCTACCGAGCCTGCCCGCTCATCGACGACGCCATCGCCATCGACTACCGCCCGCGCGAGGGCGACGACATCCACGCCGTGTTCGCCCCCGTCGTCCACGAGGGACGCTGCGTGGGATGCGGGCTGTGCGAGCAGCGCTGCCCGGTGGGCGACCCCCGCCCCGCCATCCACGTGGAGCCGACGACGGGCGCCTGAGCGCCGCCCGGTCCGTCGCGCCGGACGGCCGGGGGCGAGGCAGGCGGGCAGGAAATCGCAACCAGAGGAAAGCAGAGGAGGACAGCATGGATCTCACGCGACGGACGTTCGTGAAGACCACCGCGGTGGCGCTCGCCAGCGCCGCGGCCGCGGGCACCATGGCCACCATGGCCGGCTGCGCGGACGGGGCCGCCAAGGCCTCGAGCGCCCCGACGACCCCGGCGGGAACCACGCGCACCGTGGGCGTGTGCCGCTTCTGCGGCTGCGGCTGCGGTGTGATCGTCGAGGCCAAGGACGGCCGCCTGGTATCGGTCACCGGCGACCCCGAGAACGGGTCGAGCCGCGGTCTGAACTGCGTGAAGGGGTACTACCTGGCCAGCGCCCTCTACGGCGACGACCGCCTCACCACGCCGCTCATCCGCGACGACAAGGCCACCAAGGGCACCCCGGACGGCCTGCGCGAGGCCACGTGGGACGAGGCGCTCGATTTGGTGGCGTCCAAGCTGCGCGAGACGTGGAAGGCCGACAAGAGCCGGCTCGCGTTCTGGGGCAGCGGCCAGCAGCCCATCGTCGAGGGGTACTGCCAGGCCAAGTTCTGGAAGGCCGGCCTGCTCTCCAACAACATCGATCCCAACGCGCGCCTGTGCATGGCCAGCGCCGTCGTGGGCTTCATGAACATCTTCCAGACCGACGAGCCGGCCGGCTGCTACGCCGACATCGACGAGGCCGACGTGTTCGTCACCTGGGGCGCCAACATGGCCGAGGCCCATCCCATGCTCTACTCGCGGCTGACCGCCCGCAAGCTGGCCGACGAGCGCGTGCGCCACTACGACGTGACCACCCTGCGCACCCGCACCTCCGCGAGCGCCGACAAGGTGCTCGCGTTCAAGCCAGGCGCCGACATCGCCATCGCCAACGCCATCGCCTGCTACCTGGTGGAAAACGACCTCTACGACAAGGCCTTCGTCGCCGACCACCTGCAGTTCAAGCAGGGGACGGAGAACATCGGCAACGCCTTCGAGGACGGCTACGACGCCTCGGAGCAGGGCCAGTCCGTCGACGCCGTCACCTCCATCACCTTCGAGGAGTACGCCGCGCGCCTCGCCCCCTACACCCTCGAGTACGCCGAGGAGGTCTCCGGCGTCCCCGCCGACGACATCCGCGAGCTCGCCGAGGTGTTCGCCGACAAGTCGCGCAAGGTGCTCTCGCTGTGGACCATGGGCGTCAACCAGCACAACCGCGGCACGTGGATGAACCACTGCATCTACAACATCCACCTGCTCACCGGCCGCTACGCGCTGCCGGGCGACGGCGCCTTCTCGCTCACGGGCCAGCCCTCGGCCTGCGGCACGGCTCGCGAGGTGGGCACCTTCTGCCATCGCCTGCCGGCTGACCTGGTGGTGGCCCAGGAGCCGCACCGCCGCTACACCGAGGCCGTCTGGAACCTGCCCGAGGGCTACCTCGACGCCATCGCCAAGCCCGGGTTCCACACGGTGAAGATCTTCCGCGAGCTGTCCAAGGGCAACATCGACTTCCTCTGGAGCGCCCACAACAACTGGGCCGTGAGCCTGCCCAACCTCACCCGATTCCTCGGGCGCGGCGACAAGAAGGGCGTCATCGACGCGTTCATCTGCGTGTCCGAGGTCTACCCGACGCTCTCCACCCAGTACGCCGACGTGGTGCTGCCCGCGGCCATGTGGGTGGAGCGCGAGGGCCAGTTCGGCAACGGCGAGCGCCGCACCGCGGTGTTCGAGAAGGCCGTCGACCCGCCGGGGCAGGCCCAGTGGGACCTGTGGATGCTCATGGAGATAGCCAAGCGGGTTCTGGCCGGCGAGAAGATCGGCGACGAGGACGCCTTCGAGGCGCTGTTCGGAGCGTGGTACGACGCCGAGGCCGGCGAGTTCCGCGGCGACCAGCGCGAGGTGTCTCGCGCCATCTGGGAGGAGTACCGCACCTTCTCCAACCCCTGGCTCAACGACCGCGCGGCGGCCATCAACGAGTCCGCGGCCCTCAAGATGGAGGCCAAGCAGCTGGCCCCCTACGACCTCTACATCGACAACCACGGCCTCACCTGGCCGGTGCGCGAGGTCGACGGCGAGTGGCTGCCCACCCTGTGGCGTTTCTGCGACGGCGACCAGGCCGACGGCTTCGACCAGTACGGCGTCGAGCAGTACGGCGAGCACGACAAGGCCGGCGGCGTGAGCTTCTACAAGTCGGCGGGCAAGCGCCCCTCGGTGGTGTTCCGCCCCTGGGAGCCGCCGGCGGAGGTGCCGGACGAGGAGTACCCCTTCTACCTGTGCACCGGGCGCTTGCTGGAGCATTGGCACACCGGGTCGATGACCCGCCGCGTGGCCGAGCTCGACCGGGCGCTCCCCGAGGCGCTGCTCGACATGAACCCGGCCGATTGCGAGCGCCTGGGCGTGAGCGACGGCGACAGGGTGCGCGTGAGGTCGCGCTACGGCTCCTGCGACATCAAGGTGTCCACCGCGGGACGCACCGCGCCGCCCGAGGGCATCGTCTTCGCGCCGTTCTTCGCCGAGGAGACCCTCATCAACCTGGTGGTCCAGGACGTCTACTGCCCGCTCTCCAAGGAGCCGGACTACAAGAAGACCACCGTGTCCATCGAGAAGATCTAGGGAGGTCAAGGCCCATGAGGAAGAAGATCACCGCCGTCGCGGCCGGGGCCCTGCTCGTCGTGGCCCTCGGCGGCCTCGCCGGATGCGGCGGGACGGACGCGGCCCAGGCCTCGGCCGGCCCTGCCGTCGGCGAGCCGTCGCTCATGCCCGCCAGCCACGAGGGGCGCTTCTACGAGCTGGGGGCCGACGGCTGCTACGGCTGCCACGGCGCCAACGAGACCACCGACCACATGCTGGCCCAGGCCACGCCCCTGCCCGCCGACCACTACGTGGACGGCGACGTGTCCACCTACGAGGTGTTCGGCGCCCGCAGGGAGTGCCTCACCTGCCATTCCCAGGGCTAGGCGGCGCGCGATGGCGAGCAGAGACGCGCGCGCCGGCGCCGCCGCGGGCGCCGAGCCCGTGGTCATCTCGAGCCTGGTGGTGGAGACGGCGCCGGGATGCGCCGAGGCGGCGGCCGAGGCGCTGGCGGCGCTGCCGGGCGTGGAGGTGCACGAGCGCCAGGGCCACAAGCTGGTGGTGACCATCGAGGCCCCCAGCGTGCAGGCCTCCCACGAGCGGGCAAGCTCCTTCATCCAGGTGGAGGGCGTGACGGGCGTGAACCTGGTGTACTGCAACTTCGAGGACGAGTACGCCGCGCGCCGCTGAGGCGCCGCGACAGGCCCGCGAGGGCATCTGGATGAGAGGGAAGGAGGAGCGAGGATGACGGGGAAGACGCGCAGGATGGGCCGCGTCACGGCGGTGCGCCGCGTCGTGCAGTGCGCGCTGATCGTGCTGTTCTGCCTGCCGCTCGTTGCGGCGGGCTGGGGCCTTCTCGGCGGGTTCTCCGGAGGGGATGCGGCCGTGGCCACGCCGGCTGAGGGCGTCTTCTACGGCAGCCTGGCCTCCTCCTCGGTCGGCGGCGTGACGTTGCTCGACCCGCTGGCCGCGCTCCAGGTGGCGGCCTCCTCCCGGGATCTGGCGCCCGCCCTGATGGTGGGTGCGCTTCCCGTGCTCGTGGCCTACGGGCTCGTGCGCGGGCGTGCCTTCTGCGGCTGGGTGTGCCCCGTCAACCTGCTGGGAGAGGCGACCGACTGGCTGCGCCGCCGGCTGGGCATCGAGGTGCGCGAGCGTGCGGTGCCGCGCCATGCCAAGCTGGGCGTGGCCGCGGCGGTGGTGGCCCTGTCGGCCCTGGTGGGCGTGCCGGTGTTCGAGACGTTCAACCCGGTGGGGGCCGTGAACCGCGGCCTGCTGTTCGGGGCCCTCGCCGGCGCGTGGACGCTCGTGGCCGTGCTCGTCTGCGACCTGCTCTGGAGCCGGCGGGTGTGGTGTCGCGCCCTGTGCCCCATGGGCGGGCTCTACGAGGCACTCGGCCGGGCGGGCCAGGTCAACGTGGCCATCGACCACGACGCCTGCGTCCAGTGCGACCGCTGCAAGGCCGTCTGTCTGGCCGATCCCGTCATCCTCGAGCCGGCGCTTTCGGGCGAGGACGTGATCGTCCGTGCCGGCGACTGCCTGGTCTGCGGGGCCTGCGTGGACGCCTGCCCCGCCGACGCCCTGCGCTTCAGACTGGGCCGTCCCCGCAAGCCCGCTTCGGCGCCCGCCGCCTGCGCGCCCGATCCGGCGGCCGCGCCGCCGCCCGGCCCGGCTGCCAGCTGACCGATACCGCCGCGCCCTCCGCGCGGTTCTGACGAGCACCGATCTGACGAAGGAAGGGAGTGACGATGTTCAAGAGCAAGAAGCTGCGCCTCACCGCCGCCGCGCTCTGCGCCACGATGATGGTGGCGGGCCTGGCGGCCTGCGCGCCGCGGGCCAACAACCCCGCGGCCCCCGAGGCCGACCTGACGCCCGCGGCCGACAGCTTCGGCGTCATCAAGGCCGAGGAGTGGGCGGGCCTGTATCCCCACCAGTACGAGACGTGGAAGGCCAACGAGGCCAACGCGCCCGAGGGCAAGGACAACTACCTCGAGACCTACCCTGCGCTCAACACCATGTACAAGGGCTACGGCTTCGCCAAGGGCTATGACGAGGCGGCCGGCCACAGCTACACGCTGCATTCCATCACCGAGACCCCGCGCGTGACCGACGCCACGCTCGCCAACTGCATCACCTGCAAGACGCCCCAGTTCACCGCCCTGGTGAACGAGGAGGGTGATGGGGTCTACGCCGAGAAGTTCAGCGATCTCATCGACCTGTTCGACGAGCCCGTCAGCTGCTACAACTGCCATGGCAACGACCCGACCCAGCTCGAGGTGACCTCCGGCTTCTACCACGGCTCCCTCGGTGATGCGGCCGAGGCCACGCCAGTGGAGGCCCAGGTGTGCGGCCAGTGCCACAACGAGTACTACTTCAACGCCGCCAAGGTGACGAGCAATCCCTACGACAGCCTCGCGGGCATGGACGCCGAGCAGATGCTCGCCTTCTACGACGCCCTCGGCTTCAAGGACTGGGAGCATCCCGATACCGGCGCGCCGCTGCTGAAGGCCCAGCACCCCGAGTTCGAGACCGTCTACGGCGGCCAGCAGTCCCGCATGGCCGCGGCCGGCTTCAGCTGCGCCGACTGCCACATGGCCACGGAGGAGTCCGACACCGGCGCGCGCTACTCCTCCCACGAGCTGGTGAGCCCCCTCGAGAGCCCCGAGCTCATGGAGAAGTGCGGCCTGTGCCATGACGACCTGGCCGGCGAGGTGGCCGCCTGGCAGAAGGGGGTCACCGATCGCGAGCAGGCCATATCCCAGGACATCGTCCGCTACATCGAGAAGCTGGCCTCCGTGAAGGACTCCCTCGATCCCGAGACCCTCGCCCGCGCCCAGCAGATCCATCGCCATGCGCAGTTCTACTGGGACTACGTGATGGTCGAGAACAGCGAGGGCGCCCACAACCCCGAGGCCGCCCATGCCAATCTCGACAAGGCCGAGGCGCTCCTGGCCGAGGGCTTCGCCCTGCTGGCCTAAGGCGGAAGGAGAGAAGTGATGACCGAAGATAAGAAGACCGCCGCCTCCGCCGACGCGGCAGCGCCCGCGGCGAAGCGCAGGGATCGTCGCAAGCTGGCCGTGGTGGCCGGCGTCGTGTGCGCCGTCGTGGTGGTGGCAGGCGCCGGGTTCTGGGTGTGGCACGAGCAGCCGAGCTTCTGCAACGCCATCTGCCACGCGCCGCAGGATCCCATCAACGCTACCTATGACGGCGAGCCGGGCCAAGCCGGCCTCGACAAGTGGGGCAACCCCGTGGACGACATGGGCGACCTCATGGTGGTCCAGCACAAGCAGGCGGGCCTCACGTGCCTGTCCTGCCACGAGCCCACCCTCGGCCAGCAGATCACCGAGGGCCTGCACTGGGTGAGCGGCGACTTCGAGTACCCGCTTGACGAGCGTTCGCTCACCGACCTCAACCATTACCTTCAGAAGGACGATCCCGAGTCCTTCTGCCTGAACGAGAACTGCCACAACATGACCCGCGACGACCTGGCCCAGGCCACCTCCGCGCTGGGGGAGCGCAACCCCCACGTCACCGAGGTGCGCCACGAGCAGATCGAGTGCGGCGAGTGCCACAAGTCCCACCGCCAGTCGGTGAACGCCTGCAGCCGCTGCCATGACGACGCCCCCATCCCCGAGGGCTGGCTCGACGCGCACCAGGCGGCCCAGCTGGACGCGAGCGGGTTTCCGTACTGAGGAGCGCCCTCGGAGGGTCTTTGCGGCCAAAAACACCACGTTTTCCGCGCTTGGCGGGGGTATCCTCCGCAACCTCTCCGGCTGTTTCTGACTGAGAATAACCTTGACCTGGTAAGACGGAGACGATGATTGCCGGCGTTTTCCCATGCAGCGTCGTGGTTGCGTAAACCACGGTATTTTTGGCCAGAAACCTCGAAATGAGGGAGCTTAGCTTGCGAAAGCGGGGAGGCGCGGTGCGTTGGGCCGCGCCTTGCGCCCGCCCGCGTCGCGCGCCTAGCGCGCTGGGGTCACCTGGCCGTCGAAGCCGACGAAGAAGGCCTGGCGAATCTCCGCGTGGCGCCGCGCCAGGGCGAGCCCGCGCTCTAGGCCCAGGGCGAGCAGCGTGGTGGAGAATCCCTCGGCGTCGAGCGAGCGGTCGGCCACCACGGTGACGCCGGCCACGTCGGTGGCGACGGGCCAGCCCGTGCGGGGGTCGAGCACGTGGTGGCGCAGCCGCCCGTCGGTTCCGGTGAACGAACGCTCGTAGACGCCGCTGGTCACCGCCGACCCGGCGGCCAGGGGGACGGCGCCCAGCAGGGCGTCGGGGTCGTGGGGCGCTCGCGGGTCGCGGATGCCGACGCGCCAGGGCGCGCCGTCCGGCTTGGCGCCGCCCACGGCCACGTTTCCGCCCAGGTTGACGATGAAGCCGCCCAGCCCCCGCGTGGCCAGCAGCGCCGACAGCTCGTCGGCTATCCATCCCTTCGCGATGCCTCCCACGTCCACCGCCGCCCGAGGGTCGGCCAGCCGGGCGAAGAAGCGCCCCGCGCCTGGCTGGAAGCCGGGAGATTCGGGGCGCGCCGCGCCGCCGCCTGCGCCCGCCGCGTCATGCGCTCTGGGCGCATTCGCGCCTGCGTCGCTTGCCTGCGCTCCCGCATCCGCGTCGCGCGTCGGGGTCGCGCCCGCACCCGCGCCGCGCGCTCGCGCGC
>NZ_QWKK01000101.1 GCF_009911695.1 Enterorhabdus sp. P55
TCGGCGCGACGGGCGGCGTCGGCGCGGCGGGCGGCCCCGCGGCCCCGCGGCACGCCCTCCACCTGGCGTCCGACGGGCATGAGCGGGTCGAGGCTCGCCACCGACTGGGGCACGAGGGCCACGCCGGCCCCCCGCAGGGCCGCCAGGGACGCGCTGTCCTGGGGCTCGCCGTCGAACCAGATGCGCCCGCGCACGGAGGCGTTGGGCTCGAACAGGCCCAGCACCGCGTCGGCCAGCAGGGTCTTGCCCGACCCCGACGCGCCCACCACGGCCACGATCTCGCCCTCGTGGACGGAGACGGACAGGTCGTGGATGACCTCCACGTCGCGCTGAGGCGCGCGGAAGAACGGGGCCGCCTCGTCGTCGTACATCCGGAAGGACACCGAGAGCCCCTCCACCTGCAGCAGGTGATGGCCGTGGCCATGGCGCGAGCCGGCGGCGTGGGAGTGGTGGTGATGCGTCGGCGAGGCGCCGTGGTCGAGGGCCTCATGGGGCGCGCCAGCGGCGGCGGGATCGGCCGAGGGCGCCGCCTCCGCGACCTCCGCGGGAGATGCCAGGCTGCAAGGCGCCTGCTCCGCGACAGAGGCGCCAGGGGCGCGCCCCAGCTCCTTCTCCACAGCCCTCACCTTCCTACTCCTGGGCGCCATGGGGATCCACCAGCTTTCTCAACGAGCTTCCCACCAGGTCGAACAGCATCACGACGGCTACGAGCGCCAGGCCCGGGAACACCGCGAGCCACCACATGCCCGCCGAGAGGTAGCCCATGGCCTCGGACAGGATGACGCCGATGGCGGGCAGGTCGGGGGGCAGGCCGAAGCCCAGGAAGGTGATGGCGGCCTCGTGGAGGATGGCGTGGGGGAACAGCAGCACGAGCCCCACGATGAACTGCGGCAGCACGTAGGGGACCAGGTGGCGCCAGGCGATGGCCGGCGGCGAGGCGCCCAGGCGGCGGGCGGCGGCCACGTAGCCGGACTGGCGGCACTGGAGGATCTCGGCGCGCAGGATACGCGTGAGGCTGGGCCAGTGGGTGAGCGCCACGCCCACGGCGACGCCCCAGAACCCCTTGCCCAGGGCGAAGGAGATGAGGATGAGGAGCACGATGTGGGGAATGCCCATCATGAGGTCGATGAGCCAGCTCACCACGGCATCGGCCCAGCGCGGGCCGAGGGCCGCGGCGGTGGCGAGCGCCAGGGCGATGAGGGCCGAGGCCACGGCGGCGGACAGCCCCACCACGACGGAGACGGCCAGGCCCGAGACGGTGCGCAGGAGCATGTCGCGGCCGAGCCAGTCGGTGCCGAAGGGGTGGGCCCCCGAGGGGGCGAGGGCCTTGCTCGCGAAGTCCACGCGCGACGCCTCGGGGGCCAGGGCCAGGCCCGCGGCCACCACGGCGATGAGCGCGGCGGCCCCCAGGACGGCCAGGGCCAGGGCGGCGCGGCGGTTGGGCAGCCGACGCTCGCGCGGAGCGGAGAGCAGGGGAACGGCATCGGCGCAGGGGGCGTCGGCCACACAGGGGACGGGGGCGGTGCGGACGGCGTCGGCGGCGCCTTGCAGGTCAGCCACGGGCGATCCCCTCCCCTCTTGGCGGGCGGGCGGAGGCGGTGGCGCGGGAGACGCGCAGGCGCGGGTCCACCAGGCCGTAGACGAGGTTGGCCGTCAGGTTGCCGGCGAACACGAGGGCCGCGGACACAAGGGCGATGCCGGCCAGGAGCTCCACGTCGCCGCCGAGGCCCGCGGTGACCGCCGCCTGGCCCAGGCCCGGGTAGGAGAAGACCTCCTCCACCAGCACCGAGCCGCCGAAGATCTCGGCCACCTGGGCGAACTGGAGGGTCACGGCGGGAAGCGCCAGGTTGCGCAGCCCGTGACGCGTCATGGCGCGCGCCGGCGAGAGCCCGCGCGCCCGGGCGAAGCGGAACCACTCGCTTCCCATCACGTCGAGGGCCTTGGCCCGCGTGTGCAGCGCGATGTTGGCCACCCCCGTGAGCGAGAGCGTGAGCGCCGGCAGCGCCACGTGACGCAGGGCATCGAGGAGCGTGACGTCGGCCGCCGCCTTCCCCACCGGCACCGAGAACCCGAGCGGGAGCCAGCCCAGGCCCACGGCGAACACCGTCAGCAGGAGCAGCCCCACCCAGAACGTCGGGGACGACGCCAGGACGAAGCAGTAGGCGCGCACCGCCCGGTCGAGCCGACGGCCGCGCCGCAGGGCGGCGGCCACCCCCAGGGCGAAGCCGAGCACGCCGCTCACCACCCAGGCGATGCCCATGAGCGCCAGGGAGTTGCCCGCGCGCTCGGCGATGACTTGGGCCACCGGCTGGTTGTACCGCAGCGACGTGCCCAGGTCGCCCTGGGCGAGGGCGCCGGCCCAGGCGGCGTAGCGCTCGGGCCACGGCGTGTGGGCGCCCCAGCGCTCGGCCAGGGCGGCGCGCTTCTCGTCGCTCATGCCCAGCAGGGCCGCCTGGCCCAGGTTGGCCTGGAGCGGGTCGATGGGCGACAGATCCACCAGCACGAAGACGGCCAGGCTCACCGCTAGCATGAGCAGGACGAAGCGGCCTATGGTTCCCAGGACGAAGCGCGCCACGGCCCTACGCCCAGCTCCAGCGGTCGATGTTGTTCACGAGCGACCAGCCATGGCCGTGGGGATGCGGCTTCTGGGCCGCCACGACCAGGCCCTCCCGCTCGAAGTAGAGATGATCGACGTTGGCGAGCCACACCCAGGTGGCCGCGCCCTCGGGCGCCACGCCCGTGCGCGTCTCGGGATCCCACTGCGCGCGCTGGTAGAACGGGTAGGACGCCTCGACGGTCGGCTGGGCCTGGGCTGCAGCGAGGGCGGCGTCCACCTCCGGGCTCTCGTAGAGCGCGTAGTTTCCCCAGCCGTCCGAGTACGTGAGCTCGTAGAGCTCAACCGGCGAGTTGGACCCCCAGCCCCAGAGCACCGGGTCGGCGTACTGCCGCAGGTAGATGTCGTCCCAGCTGGCACCGCGCGGGCTCACCGCGATGCCGAGGGCGGCGCACTGCTCGGCGAAGTCGTAGGCGAGGGCCTGACGCGTGGAGTCGCCGGCGGAGTAGTACAGGTCGAAGGCGCAGCGCACCCCGTCGCGGACGCGCACGCCATCAGCCCCCGGCACCCAGCCGGCCGCGTCCAGGAGCGCGGCGGCGGCCTCGACGTCGGTTTCCACGCGCATGGCTTCGCTTGACCAGGGCATCCCGTCGCTCACGCTGTAAGCGGGCGATCCGTAGCCGGCCAGCACGTTGTCGATCATGAGGTCGCGGTCGATGCCGTAGTTGAGCGCCCGACGCACGGCCACGTCGCTCGTGACGGCGTTGCCCGCCGAGTAGGCCATGTCGCCCTCGATCACCACCGGGCCATGATCGGGTCCCACCGTTGGCAGCGAGATGCCGCGGGAGTCCACCGTCCCGCAGACGAGCAGGTCATAGCCGGCCGGGACGCCGCCGGCAAGCGAGGCTGAAGTGTAGGCCACGTCAGCCGTGCCCGACTGGGCGGCGGCGAGCGAGGCGTCCTCTTCCATGAACAGGATGATAACGCGCTCCATCAGGGGCTTCTCGCCGTAGTAGTCGGGATTCGCGCGCAGGATGACCTGCTGGCCGCGATCCCACTGCTCCAGCAGGTAGCGTCCGCTGCCGATGGGATGGGCGCCGTAATCGGGCCCGTAGGCGTGCTCGGGAACGATGCCCACCACGGCGAGCGTGTAGAGCAGCGCGTTGTTGGGCCGCCTCATGCGCAGCTCGACGGTCACGTCGTCGAGCGCGACGGCCTCCTGCACCATGGACAGGTCGGCCTCGGCCGCCTCGCCGTTCACGATGCCGTTGACGGTGAAGGCCACGTCGGCGGCGGTGAGGGGCTCGCCGTCAGTGAAGCGCACGTCATCGCGGATGGTGAACGTCCAGGTCATGCCGTCATCTGAGCAGCCGTAGGACGTGGCCAGGTCGTTGACGAACTCGAGGTTGTCGTCGGTGGTGATGAGGGTGGACTGGACGAGCGGCTCGTGGACGTGCTCGCCGGCTCCCCAGCCCACCAACGGATCGAAGCCCCCCGCCGGCTCAGACCCCGGCGTCATGGTGATGACCACCTGGCCCGGCGTCGCGCTGGAGCCCGACCCCTCCCCCGATCCCGAGGTTGCAGGAGCCGGGTCGTCCTGCCGCGCGCAGCCGCCCATGAGCGCGCCAGCTGACAGGGCGCCGGCTGCGCAGGCCGCTGCCCGCATGAAACTGCGTCGAGTAATAGGGGTAGTGGAAGCCACGGGCGTCTCCTCTCGCTCGCCGGCAGCCGGACGCTGCCGCGATGATCGCTTTGCGGTGTTACGATTCTCTGATGCGTAACACATGATAGCAGTCGAGCGCCCCGTCGGTGTTACGATTTCCAAATGCGTAACCTCGCTAGGCGAACGGCACCCCACCCTCCCCCAACGGCCGCCCCCCTCCCCACCGGCCGAAAGACGCCCATCACAAGAAGAACGCACGCGAGACGGCAGGGAAAGCGCCTGCGCACGAGGGGGCAGAGGGGGCGCCCGCGCGCGAGGAGACGGGGGGCGCCCGCGCGCGAGGAGACGGGGGGCACCCGCGCGTGAGCGGACGCGCGCGAGGAGGTGGAGGGGCTCACCTGCGAGGAGACGGAGGGGGCGCCCGCGCGTGAGACGGCGCGCGCGAGGAGGTGGAGGGCTCACCTGCGTGGGAGCAAGAAGGCGCTGTCTCGAATGGCAGGATGGGAGGGTGGCAAAGGGGCGCCCTTCCGTGAGAGGCGGAGGGAGGAGGGGCGCGAGGGGGGGGCAGAGGGGACGCCGCGGGAAGAACGCGGGAGAACGAGAGTGTCGAGCGAGGAGGCCGGCGGACAGACGAGCTGCGCGCCCGCCCGAGGCGCTCCGCCTGGCGGCCGACCCCGCCGCCGCACGTGAGAGCATTCCCGCAAACCAGCAGCATCCCTCGTTTCTCCGGCAGATAAAGGCGACGAAATGTTTCATGTGAAACATTCGTACGTAGGAAAACGTGGCTTTTCGAGCCAAATCGCCCCGTATCCAGCTGCCTTCCCACCCCCTCAGCACCTCTTCGCTCCCCGGGCGATTCCGCCTCTTACGCAGTGCAGGCGGCGCTTGTCGGCTGCGGTGATGCAGGCGGCGACCTCCTTCTCTCTCGCTTCTCACGCAGCGCAAGTGCACCTGTCGTGCAAAATGTTTCACGTGAAACATTCGTACGCCTCTAATGACAACGCGACGCCAAGAAGCCCTACGCAGGCGACGGCTGCGGCGCCTCCTTCGCCCGCGCCACCCCCCCTGCCCTCTATCCCCGCTAGCCCCAAGCCCCATCAATCTTCGCAGTCCGAGCACCCGCGCCTATCCGTCGTCACGACCCTGCCCAAGGACTCGGCCACCCTCGCAGCTCAGCCATCAGCATGTCCATCTCCCCTTCGATCCGAGCGCCCACCCGTCTATCCATCCTCGCAGCCCGCCTACCCGCACCCCACCAACCATCATGCCCAGCCATCCGCCCCCCCCATCGGCCTCACGCCCAGCCATCCGCCCCACATCGGCCTCACGCCCAGCCATCTGTCCCCCATCGTCCCTCGCAACCTGAGCGCCCACGCGCGCGCCAACCCTCGCTGCCTGAATGCTCGCATGCCATTTGCCTTCGAAACCCCGAGGATTGGACAAAAGTTCTCTATATCTAACTATTTGCTCGTTTTTTGTTTCACGTGAAACACTCGAAGAAGACAGCAGGGTCCTCGCCCGCTGTCCCATGGAATTCATCCCCGAGAAGCCACCCCTGGGGAGCCACCTCCGAGAAGCCGCCCCTGAGAAACCGCCCCTTATCAAAGGCGCGCGGATAGCAAGCCGCATCGTCGGCTTTCCCGCGCGATGACGCGAGCGTCAGATGAGCGTGAGCAGGGCGTAGGAGACGACGCCGGCTACCGCGCTCCACAGCAGCGAGCGCGTCTTGCAGGCGACCAGCACCACGCACAGGGCGGCGACGAGCGGGATAGCCGCGGGCCACAGCCCTCCGGCGAACATGCCCGGCGTCAGCAGGTCGTTGGCCACCAGGGCGGCGAAGGCGGCGGGCGGAATGAAGCCGAGCGCGCGGCTGAGCATCGGCGGCAGCTCGCGGCCCTTCAGCAGGAACAGCGGCAGCACGCGACATGCGAGCATCGTCAGCGCGCACACCACAAGCACGACCCAGAACTCCTCCCAGCTCATCGCCGCGCGCCTCCTTCCGCGTCCTCTGCGGCGAGCTTCTCACCCGCGGCGCCGTTGGCCGCCGCCTCACGCACGCTCGCCACGTCACCGTCCGAAGCGCCCCGGGCGTTCGGTGCGGCCGCCGCCTTCGGCAGGCGGCTCGCATCCGTACCGCACGCCCCGGGCTTCGCCCGCTCGCCCTCCAGCGCCGCATCCGCATCTCGCATACCAGCCGCCGCGCGCCGACCAGCAGCATCCGCGTGCACGTCCGCCGCGCCCGCGCGAGCACTCGCCTCGCACCAGGCATCCGTCCTGCGCCCCGCGTCCTCTTCCGCCCGCTCTCCGGCAGCCGCACCCCGGGCTCCGCCCACGCCTTGCGGCGTTTCCCCCACGTGCTCGCCCTTCGCACTCCCCGCACCATCCCCACCGCTCAGGGCGGCATCCATCTGGGCGGACTTCGCGACGATGCGCCGGTCGCGCAGGCTCGCGTAGGCCATGGCGCCCGCGACGCCCAGGAGCGCGCCCACCAGGATGGCGGGCCCGGTGAGGCCCACGGCCTTGCACAGGTACACACCTGCCATTGCCAGCACAATGGCCACGATGTTGGCCGAGGTCATCCGCTGGGTCACGAGCAGGCAGATGAAGATGGCGGTCATGGCGAAGGCCGCGATGTTGAGCGGGATGCCGATAGCACCGCCCACGAGCACGCCCGCCACGTTCGACAGCGCCCACGAGCTCTGCGAGAACAGGTTCACCATGAGCGCGCGATCCACCGACCAGCCGCCTTCGGCGAACTTGGCCGTGGACACGCCGTAGGACTCGTCGGTCACCGTGGCGGCGAAGAGAAACGCCAGGCGCTTGGAGACCCCCTGGCACTCCGGCGCGAAGGAGGCCGCGTAGAGCATCTGGCGCGTGTTGACGAGCGAGACGCTCGCGATGATGGAGGCAAGCGGCGAGGCAGCCAGGTACATGTTGGGGATCATGAACTGCCCGGCGCCGGAGTAGAACAGCGCCGAGAGCAGGAACACCTGCAGCGCGTTCAGGCCGATGGAGTCGCACAGGATGCCGCAGGGTATGCCGATGGCGACGTACCCCAGCATGATGGGCACGGCCGCCTGGAAGGCATCGCGTATGTGGTCTCGGCAAATCACAGCCTGCCCATTATAGCCATTCGCTCCTTCCCCCGCGAGGTGCTCTCGACGACGTGCGGCCGGGAAGAGAGACGCCTCGGGGACGCGACGCCTGCCGCAGCGCGCCGTCGCGCAGCCGCGCGCCGCAAAATGGCCAAAAATGACGACCTGACGACAAGCAACCGGCGGAAACGCGATCCTGCCGCGCGCCCTGGCGAACGTCGCAGAGCGCGACCTGGGGTTTTACGCGCCATCCGCACGGCTTAGGCCCCGACGGGGGCACAGCCACGTCGTCAAGTCGTCATTTTTGGCCCCGTTAGCGTCGGAGAACGTACTTGCCGGCCGGTCCGAACGCACCCGCCGGCCGCTCCGGTCGCGCCGGCTGCGCCCGCCGCTCGGTCGCGACCGCCGGTCAGCTGCACCAGTCGCGCCCGCCGGCCGCCGGCCGCCCTGG
>NZ_QWKK01000009.1 GCF_009911695.1 Enterorhabdus sp. P55
GGGGTGGCGGGGGGGTAGGGAGTGCGCGGCGCGGGGGGTGCGAGGGGGGCGCTCGCGTATCGTGGGACGGCTCTGCCCCGGTTGGGCCGGGGAGGAGGGCGCGGCATTCCCGCCGTCGGCGTTTCCCTGAGCCTGGATGCTTTCGCGGAAGGACCTGGCGGCGATGCGCCTGCGCCGGACTATCTGCCGCCGGGCTTTGGCTTTCAGGGGCTTCTCGAACCCTGGCGCCGATCCGAGGCTGACGAAGTGCCGGCCGCGCCTCTTGCGCGGCGTGGCATTTGTGGCCAAAAAGGGCGCGCTTTACGCCGGATTAGGGCTTGGCCGCGACTTCGCTTTTGAATAATCCCAGGTCAGGTGTGGGGGAGATCGTTCCCAGTTGCTTGCCGCGATGCGCTAGCTGCGTAAAGCATGGCAAGAATGGCCAGAAATCCTGTTTCGACTGCGCTATTCCCCCCAGTCGATGAGAGCGTATCCGTCGAGGTCTTGGCGGGTGTGGAGGATGCGCCAGACGGTGAGCGTCTCGGCGCTGTGGGTGTAGAAGATGCGATACTGGCCGACCAGGTGCCAGCGGTAGGCCTCGCCTTCGAGGGAGTCGTCGAGGAAGGACCGGCCGAGCGTGGGCATCTCGCAGAGGCGGTCGACCGCATCGAGTATGGCCGCGTAGGTGTCGCGCGCCGCCTGCGGGGAGCGCAACACCTCGCCGAGGTACACGACAAGGGACTCGAGGTCGAGCGCCGCGCGTGGACGAAAGGCGGGGGTGCGCATCAAACGCCCCACTGCGCGAAGACACGGGACATCGTGTCGTCGAGCTGGTTGCGGCTTACCGTGTCGGGATGATACCGCGCCTCTATCTCGGCCTCGCGCAGGCTCTGCACGTAGCGGTCGCGTTGCCGCTGGTTCTCATAGGCCTCGCAGTCGATGACCACGAGTGACGCTTTGCCGTTCTTTGTCATGAATATGGGCTCCTGACTCTCGCGAGCCATCGCGCACACATCGTTGAGGTCGGTTCGAAGATCGCTGATGGGCCGAATCTGAGGCAGCGGAAGAGTCATAGTTCCTCCTCTATAGACAAATAAGTTATAAATTTATTATATCAACCATTTCGAAATCTTTTTACATAGCGGGGACAAAAAGTCGAGAACGCTGAGCGGCGGATCAGGAGGAAGAGCGTGGCTGGAGCGTGAAGCTTGAGCGCCGTCTGGCGGTTGCGTCCCTTACTCCGCAGGGCTCCAAACGCGGACGAGGCAGTGGTGCTGGGGGTCGCCCTCGAGGGGGGTGTAGTCGATGTTGGAGAAGGTGACCACGCGGCTGCCGCTGCCGGTGGAGGCCAGGTAGTCGCCGTAATCGTCGGTGCCGTTCTTCACGTCCAGCGTGAAGTAGCGTCGCGACTCCGGATCGATGCCGCACACGGCCTTCGTCGACTTCACCATGAACCACTTGCCGCACCAGGCGGGCGGAGCGGTGGGGGTGCGCGGAAAGCGGAACCAGGGCGCCGCGCCGTAGGCGGAGGCCCCCGCAGCGTCGAGCGTGCGCACTGGCGAGGAGTCGCCGTCGGCTTCGCTCTCGGCGGCCGGCGCCTCCACGGAGACGGCGCTGGCGGGCACGTAGGTGCCGAGGTTCTTGATGCCGTCGCCGTAGTTGTAGATGGCATCGAAGGCGAAGCTGAAGCCCGTGGGGCCGTAGGCGGCCTCAAGCGGGCGCATGGACGAGGGGAGCACCACGGCGTCGGTGACCTGGGCCGTCGCGGCATCGAGGCGCGTCAGCTGGTAGTAGGTGCCGCTGGTGGCGGCGCGCGGCGTGATGACCACGCCGCCTTCCACGGCGCAGGGCGGGGTGGTCATGCGCCCGTTGGACGAGTAGACCTTCTCTGCCTGAGTGCTGCCGAAGGGCGCGCGCTTCAGAAGCGACGCCTCGGTCTTCTTGGGCCCCTCTAGGCGGGGGAGCACCTGCCACCAGGCGTAGTCGCCGGATGCGGCCAGGGTGGGCATCTCCCAGTCGGTGGTGCCCTCTTCAAGCAGCGCGGGCTGGCCGATGGAGGCGCCGTCGCTCGATGCGGAGTAGACGCGCCACAGCCCGTCGAGGATATCGGCCTCGGCCCATACCACGCCGCGGGAGCAGGCGCGCACGTCGTACACCTCAAAGCCCTCGTCTTGGCCGACGGCCTGCTTGAGCACGGTGTTCACCGTGCCGGACGAGAGCGAGAGCAGTCCTACGGTGCAGAGCGGGCGGGCCTGGTCGGTGGGCATGAGGCAGGCGGCTACGTCATCGTCGTTGGCCCAGACCAGGCTGCCGTAGGGCAGCTCCTTGGTGGTGATCAGGCGCATGACGGTATCAGGATCTTCGATCTGCTCGCAGTCTTCGGAGGTGAACACGGCGCTCTCGGGCACCTTGAGGGTGGCGAGCCCGCCGCTGCCAGACGATGCGGCCCGGGAGGCCGCATAGCCTCCTGCGCCAACGGCCGCCAGGGCCGCCAGGCCGGCGGCGCCGTAGAGGAAGTGGCGGCGGGTGAGCAGCACCTCGCGCCCGCCGGGCAGCGCGACGCGGGGGCCCTCGGCCGCCCCGTCGGCGGGTACGCGACGTTGGGGCCCCGAGGGCGCGGCGCGATGGGCCGCGCGCGAGCGCCCTGACCGGGCGGCGCTGGGGCCTTTGGCGACGCTTCTCTGTCTATGGCCGCCCCGGGGGGCGGCAGACGTGGCTCGGGGGCCGGCGCCGGCGGAGCGGCGAGAAGGCGAAGCCGACGAGCGCACGTGCTTGATCCTCTTCTGTGGCATGGGGCTATTGTGTCATTTCACGCACAGCTCAAAGGGCCCTTCCGGGCAATTGCTACAATAAACGCAAACACGACCCTATCGGGCAACTTTCGCCGCTCCGCGGTGTTCGCGGGCGGCTTGCTGTGAGCGAACGCCAACCTGAGGAGCAACCATCATGAGCAACGAAACCCGCCGCATTCTCCTCGTCGAGGACGAGAAGGCCATCCGCGATGCGGTGACCGCCTACCTGGAGCGCGAGAACTACTGGGTGACCGCCGTGGGCGACGGCCAGGAGGCGCTGGAGGAATTCCAGAAGCACCACTTCGACCTGGTGATTCTCGACCTCATGCTGCCCCGCGTGCCGGGCGAGCGCGTCTGCCGCGTCATCCGCGACACGTCGGATGTGCCCATCATCATGCTCACCGCCAAGGGCGAGGTGGAGGACCGCATCATCGGCCTGGAGCTGGGCGCCGACGACTACCTGGTGAAGCCCTTCAGCCCCCGCGAGCTGGTGGCCCGCGCCCGCGCCCTGCTGCGCCGCGTGCACGCCGACTCCGAGCCCCAGCGCGAGGTGCTGGAGTTCGGCGAGCTGACCATCGACGTGTCCGGCCACAAGGTGCTCGTCTCCGGCGAGGAGATCGACCTGACGGCCAGCGAGTTCAAGCTGCTCACCACGCTGTCCCGCTATCCCGGCCGCGTGTACTCCCGCATGGAGCTGGTGGAGAAGGTGCTCGGCTACGACTTCGAGGGCTACGAGCGCACCATCGACTCCCACGTGAAGAACCTGCGCGCCAAGATCGGCGACAACCCGCGCAGCCCGAAGTGGCTGCACACCGTCCACGGCGTCGGCTACCGCTTCGAGGATCCCACCAAGAGCGCCTCGTAGGGCGGCCCCGTGGAAGACAAGAAGCGCCTCGCCTGGTCGAGCTTCTCCTACACTACGCGCGTCACCCTGGCCTTCGCCCTCATAGCGGCCATGACGGCCCTGGTGGCCATCGGCGTGGTGTCGTTCGTGTGGGAGCAGCACTTCCAGACCTACACCACCGACAACATGCGCAACACGGCCAACATCACGGCCCAACGCATCGCGACCATCTACGAGCGCACGGGGGATCTGTGGAACCCCGACACCACCAAGCCCGCTGCCCAGGTGGTTGAGATGACCACCGGCGTGGGCGTGAAGGTGATCGACGCCGCCGGCGGCACCCCGTTCGACTCGTCCATCGTCATCGACGAGGACGTCGACGGCTTCCAGCGCTCCTTCGAGCCTAACGACGCCTCCCAGGTGGCCATGGCCAACATCGTCGTAGATGGCGTGGCGGTGGGGTCGGTGCGCATCTGGGTGTATGGCTCCGACACGCTCATGCGCCAGCCCGACCAGGAGTTCCGCGACAACTCCTACCAGGCCATGGGCATCGCCGCCCTGGTGGCCATCGTGCTGGCGTCGTGCATCGGCTTCCTGTTCGCGCGTAACCTGGTGGCCCCCATCAACCGCATGACCTCCACGGCGCGCGCCATCAAGGAGGGCGACCTGTCCGCCCGCACCGAGCTGCACGGCGAAGACGAGATCGCCCGCCTGGGCGAGACGTTCGACGCCATGGCCGAGTCGGTGGAGAAGGATCGTATGCTCGAGCGGCGGCTCACCACCGACGTGGCCCATGAGCTGCGCACGCCCCTCATGGCCATCCAGGCCACGGTGGAGGCGATGGTCGACGGCGTCTACGAGGCCGACGAGGAGCGCCTGGTGACGGTGAATTCCGAGGTTCAGCGCCTGTCGCGCCTGGTGGACGCGCTGCTGCGCCTGTCGCGCCTGGAGAACCGCGCCAACCCCATGAAGGAGGAGATCGTCAACGTCGGCGAGCTCATCGAGGGCATCATCGCCACACATGAGATATTCGTCTCCGACTCCGGCCTGACGCTGCGCTACGAGGCTCAGCCCGACGTGTACGTCATGGGCGACCCGGACATGATTCGCCAGGCCACGGCCAACCTCATCTCCAATGCTGTGCGCTACACCCCCGAGGGCGGAACCATCGACGTGAGCGTGAGGCGCGGCGACATCATGGCGTCCATCGCGGTGAAGGACACGGGCATCGGCCTCTCGCGCGAGGAGGCGAAGATGGTGTTCTCGCGCTTCTGGCGCGCCGATGCCGGCCGCACCCGCGAGAGCGGCGGCCTGGGCGTGGGCCTGGCCGTGGTGAAGGAGATCGTCGACCGCCACGGCGGCTGGGTGCAGGTGGAGGGCGAGAAGGGCAAGGGGGCCTGCTTCACCATCCACATCCCGCTCTATGATGAGGAGCGCGCCCGCGCTCGCGAGAAGACCCAGGCCAAGGAGGCCGCCAAGCAGGCCCGCGCCGCCAAGCAGGGAAAGGCCAAGGCCCACAACAGCGGCAAGATCGGGTAGGGCCGACTTCCCTGCCTCGCGCCTTTCTGCTTCTTGAGGGCGGATGGGACGGCGGGGCGGGCTTTCCCCGTGTGCTCCTTGAGATTGTGCGATAATGGTTAGTCGCGCGTTCGAACGTGGGTTTTTCTATGAAGGGGAGGGTTCGCCATGACGGGAATCGACATCAAGCCCGATGCCCAGGGCAAGGTTCGCGATCTGTACGATTTGGGCGACAGGCTGCTGCTGGTTGCCACGGATCGCATCTCGGCGTTCGACTACATCTTGGAGGACGAGATTCCCTACAAGGGGCAGGTGCTCACGCAGCTCTCGTGCTTCTGGTTCGAGCTTCTCGGCGACGTGGTGGACAACCACCTCATCTCCGCCGATGTGGCCGACCTGCCCGAGGAGTTCCAGCCCTACGCCGACTACCTGCGCGGCCGCTTCATGCTGGTGAAGAAGGCGGACATGTTCCCCGTTGAGTGCATCGTTCGCGGCTACCTGGCCGGCAGCGGGCTGAAGGAATACCAGCGTGAGGGGACGGTCTGCGGCATCGAGCTGCCGGAGGGCCTGGTCAACTCGGCGAAGCTGCCCGAGCCCATCTTCACGCCGTCGACCAAGGCCGAGATCGGCGACCACGACGAGAACATCAGCTTCGAGCGCTGCGCCGAGCTCATCGGCGAGGCCGACGCGGCCGCTCTGCGCGACCTGGCCGTGCGCGTCTACCAGACCGCGGCCGACCACGCGGCCGAGCGCGGCGTCATCATCGCCGACACCAAGTTCGAGTTCGGTGTGGTTGACGGCGCGATCATTCTGGCTGACGAGGTGCTCACGCCCGACTCCTCGCGCTTCTGGCCCGGCGACACCTACGAGGAGGGCGCCGACCAGCCCAGCTTCGACAAGCAGTTCGTCCGCGACTGGCTCACCGCCAACTGGGACAAGACCGGCAACCCGCCGCGCCTGCCCCAGGAGATCATCGACGCTACGTCCGAGAAGTACATCCAGGCCTGCGAGATCATCACGGGCCGCACCTTCGAGCGATAGACCCCAAGGAGAATCATGTCCCAGCGAAACCCGATGAACGAGCGCTATCAGTCCGAGGATCACCAGGGCAAGACGCGCAAGAGCGCCGCGTCGGCCAAGCCCAAGAGCAAGGCGGCAGCCTCGGTGGTGGTGCAGACGTCCTCCAAGACGCCGCAGCAGAAGAAGGCCGATGCCAAGGCCGCGCGCCGCAAGGCCCAGGATGAGCAGCGTGCGCTCGACCGCAAGTACTACAACCCCGATACGAAGGAGTACAAGCGCCTCCGCCGTCTGTGGTGGGGCCTGCTGGGGGGTGCCGTGGTGTGCACGGCCGGCTCGTTCTTCCTGCGCGAGTCGCTGGGCGACGCGGTGTCCATGGGCATTATCGTGGCTGCGTACGCCCTGATCATTGCCGCGTTCTATGTCGACTTCTCGAAGATTCGCAAGGAGCGCCGTGCGTATCAGGATCGCATGGTCGCCTTGGAGGCGAAGCAGAAGAAGGAGGAGCGAGCTGCCGCCCGCGCCGCAGCCCAGGCGTCGTCGAAGAAGGGGTCGGGCAAGAACGCGAGCCGCAACCCCAAGACGCAGAAGGCGGCTGCCGAGGCCAACGCCGCCGAGCAGGCGGCCGAGGAGCAGCCGAAGGACGAGAAGCCCGCGCGCCGCGGTCTGTTCGGCAGCGGGTTCCGCCTCTCGAATCGCGAGAAGGCGAAGGAGGAGAAGGCCGCTGCGAAGGCTGCGAAGGCTGCGAAGGCTGCCGAGACCGCCGAGACGCCCAAGGCTGACGCCAAGTAGTGGCTCACCGCCGCTTTTTCGGCGTGGGATGGCACTGATCCCGAGTTTGGTACGGTAAAAAGGGTCCCGACTTCCATTTTGGAGGTCGGGACCCTTCCTTTTCCTGGGCAAATGCAATGCCGTGCGCCCAATCTCGGCTGTCTCACCGTACCAAACTCGGGATCAGTGCCATTTTGGCGGCAAAACGTGGCAGTGGCGGACGCGCGTGGCTCCGCCACCTGGCGATAGCGGACCGCAGGAGCGCTACTCGTCTTTCTCGACGATGACGAACTCGCTCTCCTCCTCCGCCCCGTTGGCGACGAGCATCTGCTCGAACATGGAGGCCGTTTGCGAGAAGTCGCTTGGCAGCACCACGGTGGTCTGGCGGCCGTTGCGGGCGAACTCGCTCATCATGTCCGTCCACTGGGTGAAGATGAACAGCTGGTTGGCCTCGGTGGCCGACACGCCCGAGCTCTTGATGACCGCGAGCGACTCGGAGATGCCGTCGGCGATGGCCTTGCGCTGGGCGGCGATGCCGCGGCCGGCCTGCTCCATGGCCTCAGCGCGGGCGCGGGCCTCGGTGACCACCTTGATGCGTTCGGCCTCGGCGAGCGACTGGGCCGCTTCCTTCTCACGCTGGGCGGAGTTGATGCGGTTCATGGACTGCTCCACGTCGGCGGGCAGGTCGATGCTCGTGATGAGCGTGGACACCACATCGTAGCCGTAGTCCACCATCAGGTCGGACACGGTGCGGTTCACGTCGGAGGCGATGGCGTCCTTTTTGTCGAACACCTCGTCGAGCGTGTACTGCGGCACCGAGGAGCGCAGCGCGTCGATCAGGTACGAGCGCATCTGGGACACGGGGTTGGCCAGCATGTAGTAGCTGCGGTAGATGCCGGACTGCTGCGGCGTGGCGCCGGGCGCCGTGCTCACGCGGTACTGCGCGGCGATGGCCATGGTTACCGTCACGTTGTCGCGCGTCTTGGCGTCGATGGCGAACTCCTCCTGGCGGGTGCGCAGGTCGACGCGCGCGGCGATGACCTCGATGAGCGGGATCTTGATGCGCAGGCCCGCGCCGGTGACGCGGTTGAACTTGCCCAGGCGCTCGATGATGACCGCCTTCTGCTGGGGCACGATGAACAGGCTCATCCAGCCGAGCAGCACGAGCAGGACGATGATTGCGATCAGGGTGATCATGGGAGCCTCCGATTCTTAGGGGACGCTCCTGATTGTACACGATCGATGGCGTTGCCCACGGCCTCCCCGATCATCTCTCCTACCACCTCGCCGACGGCTTGGGCGGTGATGGCGGCGCCCTGAACGGCCTGCCCGGCATTGGCGGCTGCCTGGGCGGCTGACACCTCCACGAAGCTGCGCACGGCGTCGAAGACGAGCGCGCGGTCGGCGCCGTCCACTCGCAGCGCGGCGTTGGTCAGCAGGCCGAGCGCGTGCGGGCCGCCGGCTAGGAAGTCCAGAGCGTCCTCGGCGCCCGAGACGTCGATGGCGCGGAAGAGGGCCTCCACCACCTGCTCGCGTTCGGCGTCGTCGTAGCGGTCGAGCCATACCCGCAAGGTGGCGGCCGTGTCCTTTGTGGCGTCGGGCAGGTCGTCCAGGTAGCGGAAGTCGTGCGCCTCCGGGTCAACCTCCCAGGTGAACACCGAGTGCTGGGCGATTCCCTTGGCGCTGCTGGGTGCTACCCGCAGCGGCGCCAGGGAGTCCAGCAAGATGCCCACGAGCGCGCCCTCGGGGATCACCTTGTGCATCCGCCCGACCACGGGCGCGTAGTCCTCGGCTGCGAACAGGCCGTCCTTGAAGCCGGGGCCATCGAGGATGAACACCTTCTCCAGGCGGTCCTGGACGGCGGGGCTGGCTTTGAGCGCGGCATACTCCGCCAGGTTCCCGCCCTTGGAGTGGCCGCCGATGAACAGGCGGCGCGGCAGGTGCGGGGCCACTGTCTCCAGGTAGCGCGCCGCGTGCTCCTGGGCTGGCACCGGGGCGGAGAACGTCATGTTGAAGTCCTCCTTCCAACCGGTGCGCGAGGTGTCGGTGCCGCGAAAGCCGATGAAGGCGAAGTCGTTTTTGTAGACGAGGGTGACGGCCGCGAACTGCGTCTCGCGCTCGGTGTCGAGCAGGCTCAGGTAGTCGCGCGCCGTCATGTCGCGGAAGCGCGGACTGGCGGCCAGCGAGAAGAGGCACTGCTTGATGCGGTCGGGGTCAAGCCCGGTGAACATGGTGGGGAAGTCCTCGGCGCGCAGCAGCTCGCGAAAACGAGCCGGCTTACGCCGCGGGCCCAGCGCGTTGCGCACGACGGTGCGCACGTCGGCGAACCCAGCGCGCTCGCGCAGCGCGGGGATGACCCCCTTGCTGCGGATCATGGCGAACTGCGTGAGTACGGCGGCGTCGAGCACGTTGAAGGGCTCGCGCTCGAAGGGGGCGAACTCGGTATCCAGGTAGTCGAGGAGGTAGGGCATGGCGTCCTCGCATTCGCGAAAGTCTGACTGATTCTCTCAGCTTCCAGTGTAGGCCCGTGAGCCCGCTCTCGTACCGGCGTCCCGCGGTGGTTGGCAGGGCGTAACGTGATCTGCGCGAAGGGGCGGCGAACCCGAGGCCGCGCGACGCAAGGGCTCTCCCCGGCGGCGGGGCGGAGACCAGCTGCGGCCAGGCGGGACGACCGAGGAATCTTGCGCCGCATGACGAAGGGGGCCCGCCGCAGTACGCGGCGGGCCCCCTTTGCGGTCGCGACATGACCTCGCGTGCGTTACTCCGCGAAGATTTCCTTTTCCACTACCAGCTCGTTTTTGATGTGACCGACGAGCTTCTGGAGGGCGTCGATGCAGTTGGGGCGGATGTCGGCGCCGATGAGCACGTACATGAGCGAGTCGCCCACCTCGCAGCGGCCCTCGTTGAGCCAGGTGCGCACGTAGTAGACGCCCGGCCAGGTGAGCGCCTCGGCCTCGGCTGCAGCCAGGCCCTCGGCGTCGTAGGAGAACTCGACGGCCACCACCTCGCCCAGGCCCTCGACGCCTTCACGCACCTGCTTCTTGGGCGTGACGCGCACGACGCCGTTGTGGGTGAGGAACATGCCGCACTGGGCCGCCGCCGGATCGGCCTTGGCCTCGGCAAGCCACTGGTCGACGGAGGGTTCGGTCTTCGCCATGGTGCCACCTTTCGCTTAAAGCTTACTTGTTCGGTAGACTTTATCTGCCGGGGAGAATATACCACATCCGAGGATAAGGGCGCGTGCCGCTTGGTTCGCTCTCGCGTGATTTAACGGGGTGGACATGGGAAACCGCCAGGTCGGCTGGTAAGATAGCGGGAATTCACGAGAACCGACGGCGTGGCGCGTCGGCGGCCGGCCTGGCGCTGAGGCGCGCAGGCGGTCGTGACGGGCGCGCGCGATGAAGAAAGGACGCGGCATGTCACTTCCTGCATCCGACCTGACCAAGCAGCCCGATCTGCGCACCACCATGGAGCTGGGCGCGGTGCTGCCCGCCACCGCCGAGGTGCGCGACGACCACCTGTTCATCGGCGGCGTGGACATGGTGGAGCTGGCCCGCGAGCAGGGCACGGCCCTCTACGTCTTCGACGAGGCCGACCTGGTGGCGCGCATGGAGGCGTACCGCGAGGCCTTCCGCGCCCGCTACGAGAACTCCGACATCATCTACGCTTCCAAGGCGTTCCTCAACAAGGAGGTGCTGCGCCTGGCCCAGCGCGAGGGGCTGTGCCTGGATGTGTCGGGCGGCGGCGAGCTGGCCTGCGCCCAGAGCGTCGGGTTCCCGATGGAGCGCGTGTTCGTCCACGGCAACAACAAGACCCCGCAGGAGCTGGAGGAGGCCATCTCCGCCGGCGTGGGGCGCATCATCCTCGACAGCCGCATCGAGTTGGCGCGCGTGTCCGAGATAGCGGGGCGCCTGGGCAAGACGCAGGACATATATATGCGCATCACCCCGGGCGTGGAGGCCGACACCCACGAGTACATCCGCACCGGCTGCGAGGACTCGAAGTTCGGCTTCACCATGCTGGAGGACTTCGCCTATAAGTGCGTGGCCGACGTGCTGGCGGCGCCCAACGTGCGCCTGGCGGGCCTGCATTGCCACATCGGGTCGCAGATCTTCGCGCTGCATTCCTTCCGCGAGGCGGCCCAGGTGATGGTGGAGTTCATGGCGCGCATCCGCGAGGGCTACGGCTACCTCATCGAGGAGCTCGACCTGGGCGGCGGCCTGGGCATCGCCTACACGGCCGAGGACAAGCCGTCCTCCATCGACGACTTCGCCGAGGTCACCTGCGCGGCGGTGCGCGAGTTCTGCGCCGATCACGACCTGCCCCTGCCGCGCCTGCTGGTGGAGCCGGGCCGCAGCCTGGTGGCCAATGCCGGCGTCACGCTGTACACGGTGGGCATCTTGAAGACGCTGCCCGGCATCCGCAAGTACGTGGCCGTGGACGGCGGCATGTCCGACAACATCCGCACGGCGCTCTACCATGCGGACTACGAGCCGGTCATCGCCAACAAGGCGGGCCAGCCGCGCACCGAGATCGTCACCCTGTGCGGCAAGCACTGCGAGAGCGGGGACGCGGTGGTCATCGACATGCCGCTGCAGCACCCGGACCTGGGGGATGTGGTGTGCGTGTTCGGCACGGGCGCCTACAACATGACCATGGCCAGCAACTACAACGGGCAGCCCCGCCCGGCTGTGGTCTTCGTGCGCGACGGGCAGGCCCGCGTGGTCACCCGGCGCGAGACGTATAATGACCTGTACGCGAGAGACCTCTAGGGAAGAGCCGGGCCCGCAGGCCTTGGCAGCGATAGGAGAGAATCCATGGCAGTGAGGATTGGACTAGTCGGGACGGGTACCGTGGGCGGTGGCTGCATCGACATCCTGCAGAACCACAAGGACGACTTCAAGCGCCACTACGGCATTGACGTGGAGCTGGCGCGCGTGTGCTCGCTCAGCTCGGCAGAGGCCGAGGCGCATGGCGTGGGGCACCTGTTCACCGACGACTTCAACGAGGTCATCAATGACCCCGACATCGACCTGGTGGTGGAGCTGATCGGCGGCACCACCTTCGCGCGCACCGTGGTGCTGGGGGCCCTGGCCGCTGGCAAGAACGTGGTCACCGCCAACAAGGCGCTCATGGCCACCCACGGCCAGGAGGTCATGGACGCCGCGGCTGCCGCCGGCAAGGAGATCGCCTTCGAGGCGAGCGTGGGCGGCGGCATCCCCATCATCGACCCGCTCAAGCACTCGCTCATCGCCAATGAGATCACGTCGGTCATGGGCATCGTGAACGGCACGACCAACTACATGCTCACCCGCATGGCCGACGACGCCATGGACTACGACGAGGCCCTGCGCGAGGCCCAGGCCGCCGGCTTCGCCGAGGCTGATCCCTCCGCCGACGTGGACGGCTTCGACGCGGCGGCCAAGATCGCCATTCTGGCCTCCATCGCCTTCAACTCGCGTGTGGTGATGGACGACGTGTACACGAGCGGCATCACCTCCATCAGCCCCGTGGACCTGGAGGCCGCCCGTGACATGGGCTACGTGGTGAAGCTGCTGGCCATCGCGCACCGTCGCCCCGAGGGCATCGACGTGCGCGTGCACCCCACCATGATCCCCGACACCCACCAGCTGGCCACGGTGAACGGCGTAATGAACGCCATCTACGTGGTGGGCGACGCCGTGGGCGAGACCATGTTCTTCGGCGCCGGCGCCGGCTCGGGCCCCGCGGCGAGCGCCGTCATGGGCGACGTGCTGGAGGTGGCGCGCCACATCCAGCAGGGCGTGGGCCCCATCGTCGGCTGCACCTGCACCGACGCGCTGCCCATCCTCCCCATGGAGGAGCTGGAGATGAAGTACTACATCCGCTTCAGCGTGTCCGACCGCCCCGGCGTGCTGGCGGCCATGACCGGCGTGTTCGCCCAGCACAACGTGAGCGTGCACTCCGTGGTGCAGCGTGGCAAGGGCAAGAGCGGCGTGGTGGACGTGGTGTACGTCACCCACACCGCCCAGGAGAAGGCCATCCGCGCCGTCATCGACGAGATAGCGGCGTTGGAAGACGTGCTGCACGCCGAGCCGTCGCTCATTCGCGTGGAAGAGTAGGCGGCTTCGTCGTCGCTGACGCAACGACGGGCCGGCTGATGCTGCGAGGCCCCCTGGCTTTCCGGCTGCTCCCTGCGAACGATCGTCGCGTATCGAAGGTGCGCGTTCTCGCGTTCTCGGGGCGTCTGGAAAGCCAGGGGGCCTCTTGCTGACATTGACGGGAAAGGGAGATTGCCGATGCAGGGGAAAAGTCCGCGAGTGGGCGTCGTCTACGACTGCGACGGGACGCTGATCGACTCGATGGGGGTGTGGCGCGCGCTCGAGGACGAGCTGGCGGCGCAGGGCGGCTTCACGCTGACCAAGGCCGACACCGACCACATCACCACCCTCACCATCCCCGAGTGCGGCGACTTCTTCCACGAGAAGTTCGGGCTGGGCGCGTCGGGCGCCGCGGTGAAGGGGATGATCGACGAGTTCATGATGGACTTCTACGCGAACCGCGCCCAGGAGCGTCCCGGCGCGCTCGCCTTCGTGCGCGCCCTGGCCGAGCGCGATGTGCCCCAGAGCGTGGCGTCGTCCACACCGGCGCCGCTGCTGCGCGCAGGGCTCGTCCATGCGGGGTTCGCTCCCTACCTGGCGGACATCGTGTCGGTGGATGACGTGGGAGCCTCCAAGCGCGAGCCGGCGGTGTACGACCGCGCCCGCGAGCCGCTGGGCACCACGCGCGCCCAGACGTGGGGCTTCGAGGACGCGCTGTACGCCGTGCGCACCCTATCCGCGGCCGGCTACGGCACCGTGGGCGTCTACGATAACGACCTGGCCGGCTCCTATGACGACCTGGCGGCTGAGGCCGACCTGGTCATCCGTGGGTTTAGTCAACTGAATCCTGACGACTTCTTGGTCCGCGCGCAGGCTCGCCTATAATCAGAGGGACTGTACCTTCCCGTTGTCGAGGAGTTGTTCCCCCATGACCGAGCGTCACCACGCCCCCGGAGCAGAGGAGCGTCTGAGCGAGGAGGCCGAGAAGGCCGCGCGCATCGTGCGCGAGGACGCGGCCGCGGCCGAAGCCGTCGCGGAGCGCGAGGTGAGAGAGGCGGAGTGCCGAGCCAAGGAGGGCTTGGTCGAGGGCATCTCGTCTGCCCGCCATGAGCTGGAGATGGATCGGGCGGCTGCCGGGCAGAGCGCCCGCCGCAAGGAGGCCGACCTCCGTCGCGCGGCCGAGCTGCTCACGCACCCGGAGGCGCTGCGCGAGGGCGCGGCCGCCGCCGTGGCCCGCGAGACGGCCAAGGTGGAGCGCCTCGCCGATGACCTGGCCCATCCGTCGCGCGAGCTGGAGGCTGCCAAGCAGGCGGTCGAGCATCGGCGCGAGGCCATCGAGGAGGTCGGCCAGCGCATCGTCAGCGAGACCGAGGGGCCGAGCGACAAGAAGAAGCTGCCGCTGGCCATGAAGGTGCTCGGCGTGCTGTGCCTGGTGGCTGGCGTGTACAACCTGGCCGGCGTCGTCTGGGGCGTGCTGGAGGCGTGGCGCCTGTTCCAGCCCGAGAGCATCGAGGCCTTGGGCATCTCAACGCTCGTGGTGCAGATTGCCATGACGACGGACTACGCGCTGCTGCTGGCGTCGTTCGCCTTCTTCGGCCTGCGCCTGCTGCGCAACCGCCGGCGCCTGGCCGCGCTCACGCTCGACCTCATCCTCATCCTGCTGGTGGTGGGCGTGCTGTGCTCGGTCATGCTCCAGGGCATCGGGTACTACCTCATCGGCTATGGCGTGCTGCTCGTGTTTGCCGTTGCCATGCAGTCCTATCTCGACCCGTCGCTCGCCGAGGAGCGCGAGCTGCGGCGAAAGCTGCGCGACATGGACCTGCGAGACGAGGCCGAGGCGGGCACGCTGGGCCTGGACGAGACGGGCCGGGGCTTCATCACGCTCAACTTCTTCAACCTGTTCTGGATATTCGTGGTGTGCTCGGTGCTGGGCCTGGGGATCGAGACGGTCTACCACTTCCTGGTGGTGGATCCTGGCCAGTACCAGGATCGCGCGGGGCTGCTGTTCGGGCCGTTCTCGCCCATCTACGGCATCGGCGCGGTGCTGATGACGGTGTTCCTCAACCGGTTCCATAAGAAGAACGTCGTGCTCATCTTCTTCGTGAGCGCGGTGATCGGCGGGGCGTTCGAGTACTTCACCAGCGTGTTCATGCAGTATGCCTTCGGCGCGGTGGCCTGGGATTACACGGGCATGTGGCTCTCCATCGGCGGGCGGACGTGCGGGCTGTTCATGATCATGTGGGGCGTGCTCGGCGTGGTGTGGATCAAGCTGCTGCTGCCGGTGATGCTGCGCATCGTGAACCTCATCCCGTGGAACTGGCGCTATGCGGTGACCACGGTGTGCGCCGCGCTCATGCTGGCCGACGCCATCATGACGCTGCAGTCGCTCGACTGCTGGTATGAGCGCCTCTCGGGCAACCAGGTGGACACACCCATCCAGAGCTTCTACGACAGGCATTTCGACAATGCCTACATGGAGCATCGCTTCCAGTCCATGAGCATCCATCCGGACGACGCGGTCCGCGGCGGGAAGTAGCCGAAGACGACGAGGGGCCCCTTCGAGAAGGGGCCCCTCGTGCGTCCGCCCCCTCTTAATTCCAAGGATCGCGCTCGAAGAGGGGGTTGTCGGCGGGACGGTCGGAGTAGGGGTCGTAGCCGTCGTCGTCCTCGTTGGCCGGGCGGCGGAAGGGGTCGGGCGGTGTGGGCGCCTCCGCCGTGCCCGACCCGCCCGCGCGCTCGGCCGCCGCGCGGGCGGCCTGCTTCCGGGCGAGCTGGCTTGGCAGCGGCGTGGTGACGACGGTCGCGTTCGGATCTTTCCGCGGATCGATGGCCATCGCTATGCGCCTGCTTCCGCGTCGGTGCGGCTTGCGCCCGCGTTTGCGATTCGCGCGCCGCCCGCTGCCTCGCGGGAGGTGCGGGCGGCCAGGGCTTCCGCCGATGTTTCACGTGAAACATTCGTGCGGGCTTCGGCGCTTGCGTCCCTGTCCCGCGCGCCCTCCGCGTTCGCGTTCGCGCCCTCCGCGTTCGCGTTCGCGCCTTCCGCGCCTTTCTCGCCCGTGCCGCTCTCATCGGCGCCGCCCGCTGCCTCGCAGGAGGTGCGGGCGGCCGGGGCTTCCGACGATGTTTCACGTGAAACATTCGTGCGGGCTTCGGCTCTGGGGCCTTCCGCCTCCTCGTCGGTGCCAATGGCGTCGATGTCGTAGGGGGTGGTCTGGTAGACGTAGTAGTTGAGCCAGTTGGTGTAGAGCAGCTGGGCGTGCGAGCGCCAGCGCGCGACGGGCTCTCGGGCGGGGTCGTCGTTGGGGAAGTAATGGGCCGGCACCGCCATGGCCAGGCCCTTCGCGATGTCGCGGTCGTATTCGGCGCGCAGGGTCTCGCGGTCGTACTCCGGGTGGCCGAACACGAAGAAGTGACGGCTGTCGGTGGACTTGGCGATGTAGACGCCGGCCTCGTCGGAGATGGCCACCAGCTCCAGGTCGGGATGGGCCTCGATGTCGGCGGCGCGCACCTCGGTATAGCGCGAGTGGGGCGCCCAGAAGTCGTCGTCGAAGCCGCGCACGAGCGGCGAGGTGTGCTTCGTCAGGCGGTGCGCGAACACGCCGAACATCTTCTCGTCCAGCCCGTGCTTGGGCACGCCATAGTGGAAGTAGATGCCGGCCTGCGCACCCCAGCAGATGTGGAGCGTGGAGTGCACGTTCGTGGCGGACCAGGCCATGATGTCGCACAGCTCGTCCCAGTAATCGACGTCCTCGAAGTCGAGCTGCTCTACCGGGGCGCCGGTGATGATCATGCCGTCGAAGTGGCGGTCACGCACCTGGTCGAAGGTGGTGTAGAAGGCCTCAAGGTGCTCGGCGGCGGTGTTCTTGGAGTCGTGGCTGGCGGTTTGGAGCAGTTCGACTTCCACCTGCAGCGGCGTGTTGGACAGCTTGCGCAGGATCTGCGTCTCGGTGGTGATCTTGGTGGGCATCAGGTTGAGCAGCAGCAGCTTGAGCGGGCGAATGTCCTGGTGCATGGCCCTAAACTCCGTCATGACGAAGATGTTCTCGCTTTCGAGCGCCTGGGTGGCGGGTAGCGAGTCGGGGATGCGTATGGGCATGGCGGGCTCCTTTGGTTGGGGCAGGGTCGCGCCTGGCCGGCTTGCTGGCGGCGGCGCGGGCGCGCGGCTGTGCGGGCACAGGGGCGCGCGTTTGGCGCATCCTACTATATAAGAAGGCTACGCGGGCGGAGGCGCAGAGCGGTTATCTGCTTATTCGTTTATCGGGTAGCTGGCTATATCGAATGCGAGGGAGACGCCAGCTGTGCCCTCATCGTACAATAGGCGGCGTTCTTCTCCGGCACGACGAAAGGCTATCCCATGAGCGAGACCATCGGCACTACGTGCGTCCAGGGCGGCTGGCGCCCCGGCGACGGCGACCCGCGACAGGTTCCCATCTACCAGAACACCACGTGGAAGTACGGCACGAGCGAGGCCATGGGCCGCCTGTTCGACCTGGAGGAGTCCGGCTACTTCTACACGCGCCTGGCCAATCCCACCAATGATGCGGTGGCGGCCAAGATCGCCGAGCTGGAGGGCGGCACCGCCGCCATGCTCACGTCGTCGGGCCAGGCCGCCAACTTCATGGCCGTCTTCAACATCGCGGGGGCGGGCGATCACATCGTGTCGTCGGCGTCCATCTACGGCGGCACGTTCAACCTGCTGTCCCACACGCTGCGGCGCATGGGCATCGAGTGCACCTTCGTCGAGCCCGACTGCTCGGACGCCGAGCTCGAGGCGGCGTTTCGCCCCAACACGAAGCTCGTGTTCGGCGAGACCATCGCCAACCCGGCGCTCACCGTGCTCGACATCGAGCGATTCGCGGCTGCGGCCCACGCCCACGGAGTACCGCTGGTGGTGGACAACACGTTCCCCACGCCGGTGCTCTGCCGGCCGCTGGAGTGGGGAGCCGACATCGTGACGCACTCCACCACCAAGTACATGGACGGCCATGGGGCCACCGTGGGCGGTGTCATCGTGGACGGCGGCACGTTCGACTGGCAGGCGCATGCCGACAGGTTCCCCGGTCTGTGCGAGCCTGACGAGAGCTACCACGGCGTGGTGTATACCGAGCGGTTCGGCCAAGGCGGGGCGTTCATCACCAAGGCGACGGCCCAGCTCATGCGCGACCTCGGCTGCTGCCAGAGCCCGCAGAGCGCATTCCTCATCAACCTGGGGCTTGAGAGCCTGCACCTGCGAATGGCGCGTCATGCGGCCAACGGCCTGGCGGTGGCCGAGTATCTGGCAGCGCATCCGAAGGTGGCCTGGGTGCGCCATCCGTCGCTGCCGGGCGACGTTGAGCATGAGCGCGCGGCCAAGTACCTGCCGGAGGGTAGCTGCGGCGTGGTGAGCTTCGGCGTGGCCGGCGGGCGCGAGGCGGCTGAGGCGTTCATGGCGAACCTGCGGCTGGCGCAGATCGCCACGCACGTGGCCGATGCGCGCACCTGCGTGCTGCATCCCGCGGCCAGCACCCACCGCCAGATGACCGAGGCGGAGCTGGCGGCTGCCGGCATAGGGCCGGATCTGGTGCGCTTGTCCTGCGGCATCGAGGACGCCGCGGACCTCATCGCCGATCTGGACCAGGCGCTGGCGGCCATCTAAGGGCGTCGAGGAGCTGGGAGACCCCGATCGCCTGCGCGCGGCCCGGTGTTTCACGTGAAACACTGGGCCGCTTTGGTTCTGCCCGTTGCAGGCGGAGGGGGCGTTTCTGGCCATTTGCTTCGAAATTCCGAGGCGTGACCCTGTTCCCTCCATGCGCTTGCCACCGTTTTGCCTGGTCAGCATTTTTCATCGATGTGATCCAAGGCGGAAAATCGGGGTTTTTGCCAGCTCTGTCTCGGAATTTCGAAGCAAATGGCCAGAAACGCTCAAATCGCGTGCAAGGTGCGGCCGTCTTCGCGTGCTGGCGACGACGGAATTGGGAGGAGCGATGAGTGCAGCCTGCCGCGCTCTCGTGGGGCGTGTGACCAGGTCGCGTCGGAAGGCGGCCGACAGCCTCCGACTGTGGGGCAAGCTTGTCAGCGACGGGCGGCGACTCGGCGCCGCCCGTCCAGCTCGATGGATAGCCGAGGGCCAGGCGACGAGCGGCCCCCTCGCCTTCGAGGTGCGGAGGAAGGGCGACGGATCCTAGAGGCAGATCATGATGAGGCCGAGTGCGAGACCGGCCATGATGGCGAATGCGGGGGCCTTCGACCGGTAGATGAGGTAGGCCTCGGGCAGGATCTCGCCGAACACCACGTAGAGCATGGCGCCCGATGCGAAGCCAAGCGACAGGCACAGCCCGAGCGGCCCGATGTCGCCCAGCCAGAAGCCGAGCCACGCGCCCAGCAGCGTGGGCGCGCCGCAGGCGGCCGTGAGCAGCGTGGCGCGCACGCGGCCCATGCCGCCGCTGATGAGCGGCACGGCGACGGCCATGCCCTCGGGGATGTTGTGCAGGCCGATGAGCACGGCCATCACCATGCCGGTGCCGAGCATGAGGTTGTCCGAGATGGCGAAGCTGGCACCGATGGTCATGCCCTCGGGGATGTTGTGCAGCGCGATGGCGCAGGCCATGACGACGCCGGCCACCACCAGCGATACGCGTGAGTCGTTGTTGCGCTTGTGCTCGTTGAAGTGGTCGGCGTGAATGAGCTCGTCGATGTCGTCATGGGTGGCGGGGTGGTCGGCGTCGGCCACGTGGGGCACCTCGTGGCGCGTGCGCCGGTCGATGACGTAGTTGAGTCCGTAAACGACCGCCACGCCGACGGCCACGGCCGCCACGGCGATGAACACCCCGTGCTCGTGGACCTCCTGAGCCGCCTCCACCGCCTCGGCAAGCAGGTCGAAGCATACCATGGCGGTCATCACGCCGCCCGCGAAGGCGAGGAGCAGGCTGACCGTGCGGTTCGACTCGCTCTTGAACAGGGCGCCGACCAGGCCGCCCAGCCCCGTTCCGCCGGCACCGGCCAGCAGGGTGACGAGGGTTATGAACAGAAACGGATCCATCGATTCCATGGCGCGATACAGCCTTCCGGAGAGGGTGGGGACGAAAGTTACCCAAATATAATAATGATGAAACCCCTCGACGATGTCAGGAAAGGCGATTCTTTAGCGAGCGTAAACTAAGGCTAACTTCAGTCGGGCCCCTCCGCGTTGCCTGAGGAAGCGACATCGGGTACACCTCGGATGACGCGCCCGTCGGCGCCGATGCTTCCGGTCGGGCCGTGCCGTCGTGGCGGTTCCGCGGGCCGTTCTCTGGGTGCGGCGCGGTTGTCGATCCAGCCGCTTTGCCCGCTTTAGCTGGGAATTTTCGTCAGCTTTGCCTGGTTTTCGTTGACTTTGGTCGAAGCGCGTATATACAATGCAAAAGTTCGCTTTCAAAAGCCCCGTAACGGCAGTGCGAGTTCGGAAGCGCGCAAGGAGGGAGTCCAGGCCCACACCGCGTGCGTTGGCGTAGGAAACCAACACCCGAGGTCAGCTGCACTTTTGAAAACAAACACCCCTGCGAGGCGGGCTCCGCCGCTCGCGGGAGCGGGCGCGGTCTCATGGCTACGCGCGACCCCGTGGGCCGGAGGCTTCAGCCGCCGGACAGGACCTGCAAGCTAATTGGAGGAACGTAAGTGAAGACGTATCATGCAAAGCCCGGCGAGGTCGAGCGCGAGTGGGTGCTGATCGACGCCACTGACCAGGTGCTCGGTCGCGTGGCCACCAAGGCCGCTCAGATTCTCAAGGGCAAGCACAAGCCGCAGTACACCCCCCATGTGGACACCGGTGACTTCGTGATCATCATCAACGCGGACAAGATTCGCGTGACGGGCACGAAGGCCGCGTCCAAGAGCTACTACCGCCACAGTGGTTTCCCCGGCGGGCTGAAGTCCGAGACCTTCACCGAGGCCATGGCCAAGCATCCGGAGCGCGTGATCGAGCATGCCGTCAAGGGCATGCTGCCGAAGAACACGCTCGGTCGCGCCATGGGCAAGAAGCTCAAGGTCTACACCGGTGCGGAGCACCCGCACATGGCTCAGCAGCCCCGCAAGATTGAGATGGAGGGTTAATCATGGCAGGTGAAGCTCTGTACTACGGCACCGGCCGTCGCAAGAACGCCGTCGCCCGCGTGCGCCTGGTTCCCGGTACCGGCAAGGTGACCGTCAACGGCCGCGATGGCGAGGAGTACTTCGGCCGCGAGGCTCTGCTCAACTACGCGAAGACCCCGTTCAAGGTGACTGACACCCAGGGTCACTTCGACGTGATTGCCAACATCACCGGTGGCGGCGTGTCCGGCCAGGCCGGCGCCCTGCGCCATGGCATCTCCCGCGCCCTGCTGGCTGCTGGCGACTACCGCGCCGAGCTGAAGAAGGCTGGCTTCCTGACCCGCGACGCCCGTATGGTGGAGCGCAAGAAGTACGGCCTGAAGAAGGCTCGCAAGCGCCCGCAGTTCTCCAAGCGCTAGTTTCGCGTACGCGATACCAGAGAAGGCCTGCTCGAAAGAGCAGGCCTTTTTTGTTGCAGGTGTTAAGCGGTTAACAGCAAGAGGGGATGTGGGGCTTACTGAGTTAAAAATCGGGTGATTTTTAACTCAGTTGCGGGAATTTCAGGCGATGGTGTTAAACGTTTAACTCAATTCCGGGTCAGCCGGGGAAAGCGGGGCCTCGGCGACGAGCGCTTCAAGGCGCTCCCGATCGAGGGCGTAGTGGGTCTTGCGCCCCACCTTGAACGCCTCGACAAGCCCCAGTTCCTTCAGGGGCTCAAGGCGCTTGTACAGCGTTTGGCGGGAGATTCCGACTGCGCGGGCCATGTTGATGCCGCTGATACCCTCGAAGGAGAACAGCGTGGCGGTGGCCAGTACCTCGGCGACGTCACGGCTCTCCGGCGGCACGAGGCGGTCGGTCGCGGTCACGCACTGCTCGAAGGCGCGTCGCCTCTCGACGAGGGAATCGCGGAGGTTGCGCATAGCCTGCACGATGATCTCGCAGAAGGAGATGACGAAGGGAGTCAGGTCGCCGCGGTTGAGCGCATGCTCGCAGGTGGTGAAGGCCTTGTAGTACTTGTTGATGTCGTTCTTGACGGCGAAGGAGAGGGCAAGCCCCACGAGGGGCTCGTACTCCTGGGCGATGAGGTAGCTGCTGATGAAGCGGTTGGTGCGCCCGTTGCCGTCATAGAAGGGGTGGATGTAGCCGAAGAGGAAGTGGAACAGCGCCACGCGGACGAGCAGCTCGACGCCATCGTCGTTGAGCAGGCGCAGGGCGTTGTCGAGCTCCTCGATGATGCGGCTCTCGGGCTCCAGGCCGTCATGGATGGGGATGCCGGCCTGGTCGACAACGTGGACGACCCCCCGGCGGAAGTAGCGCCCGTCGGGGACGTTGCCGGGGTCTGCTGCCCTCACCTCAGCGAGAACGAGGTCGTCATAGATGGCGCGGATGTCGGGACAGGTCTCGGTGGCGACGGGGGAGCGGCTTTCGAGTAGCGCGTACTTCTGCACGATGCCGAGGAAGCGGCCGTTGCGGTCGTTCTCGCGCAGGCGCTCGAGCACCTCGCCGATCTCTCGCCGCGTGGAGCGGACGCCCTCTATCTCGTTGGTGAGCACGATTTCGTCGATGAGACAGCTGTCGCGGTAGCTCTCAAGGGCGCGGCCGGGCAGGGACAGTTCGAGCTTGAGGATTTCCTTGTCGAGCCGGGCCGCCTCCAACATGGCCTCGTAGATCTCGGGGGCCATGAAGACGAAGGCGGGTGCGCCGGATACCATTGTGTCGAGGTGCAGGGTGCGCGGGTCGTTGAAGCGGCTCTCGTAGGCGCCATCGGCATCGGCTGCGGGGTCGTGGAAGAGCTTGCGGAGGTCTCGGTAAGTCATAGGCGAACCTTCTCATTGAGTTAAATTCTGTCGCTATTTTAACTCAGTAGGCGTGATAAGGAGATGATTGAGTTAAAAATCGGGCGATTTTTAACTCAATCATGGGGAATTCAGGACGAAGGTGTTAAACGTTTAACTCAATTGAGCGTGAGGATGCGGGCACGGAGGGCCTCGGGGGTGCCGAGGTGGTGGGTGGCGATGAGGAGGGTGCGCGAGCCGAGGGCCTGGAGGGTGAGGCGCGCGGCGGCTTCCCGAGAGGCATCATCGAGGTTGGCGAAGGGCTCGTCGAGGATGACGAGGGCGGCGTCATGGGCCAGCGCTCGGGCCAGCTCGATGCGGCGGCGCTGACCGCCGGAGAGCTGGGCGACGGGGCGGTAGAGGAGGCCGGGCGCGTCGGGAAGGAGGGCGTCGGCCAAGGCGGTGCCGCGGGCACGCTCGGCGGGGTCGCGGGCGGTGAGGGCGAGGTTCTCTCGACCGGTGAGCTCCTCGACGAGACGCGGCTCTTGGAACACCATGCTCACCCGGGGCGGCTGTACCTGAACAGCGCCCGCATCAGGCCGCTCGAGTCCCGCTACCAGGCGCAAGAGCGTCGTCTTCCCGGTGCCAGAGGGCGCCATGACGCAGAGGCGGCCGCCAGGTTCCACGTCGAGCGAGAGGTCGTCCAGCACGAGGTGGTCGTCGAAGGACTTGGCGACGCCGCTCAGCTGCACGCGGGCGCCGGGCATGGAGTCGGGGGCGGGTGCGGTAGCTGGGCCGCCGGCGTTGGCACCGGCGGCGGGCGAGGGCGCCGGCGCGCTGGGCGAAGCGTGCGATCCGCCGTCCGGGCGCTCGCGCAGGAGGAGGCGGGGCAGGCGGGCGAGGGCGTCGATGAGCGCCACGACGGCCCTCTCGCAAAGCCAGCCCAGGGCTATCACCGCCACCGTCCAGGCAATGATGTCGGCGGTGTCGAGCGAGAGCTTCGCCAGGTAGATGTGCTCGCCGATGGAGCGCGCGGGCAGGCCGATGAGCTCGGCGGCCACTCCCGCCTTCCAAGCCATGCCGACGGCGGTCTTGGCGGCGGCGCGCAGGAAGGGGGCGGCCTCGGGCCAGCGCACGCACGTCCAGCGGCGCAGGCGCGGCACGGAGAAAACGGCCAGCATCTCGTCGAGGGCCCGATCGCGGGCGCCGCGTGCCTCGAGGGCGGCGAAGTAGAACGGCGGCGCCACCACGAGCCCCACCACGAGGGAGGTGGCGCGATTCGCGCCGGCCCCTACCAGCAGCAGCGCGATGACGCATACGACCGGCGTGCTCTTCACCACGTGAAGGAGCGGCGCCAGGAAGTCGCGCACGCTTGCCCAGCGCGCGGCTGCGGCGCCGGCGGCCAGCCCCAGGGCGCAGGCCACGGCGAACCCGAGGGCGATCCGCTCGAAGGAGCGTGCCGTCGCCGCCCAGAACGCAGGGTCGGCCAGGTTGCGGGCAAGGGCGGCGGCTGCCTCGACGGGGCCGCAGAGCAGGAGCGCGTTGCCCACGGCCAGGGCCGCCAGCTGCCAGAGCGCGAGCCAGGCGAGGACGATGGCGCCGCGCCGTGCGACGCGGCGCAGGCCGCCGCCCTCGCGTTCGCTCCGGTCCCCTTCCATCGCTCCCTTCCGCATGGCAGGCTAGCCCAGGTAGTAGAAGTCGTCGTCGGGAAGCTGGCCGCCGATGGCCTGGGGCGCCCGCTCCTCCAGCATGGCCAGGTAGCCGGCGAGGGCATCCTGCATCTCGGCGCCGGTCAGGCAGACGATGCTGCACTGGGGGATGGCACGCTCCGCCACGGCCGCGCTGCCGACGATGCCCAGGTCGACCACGGTCGGCGCCACGGCGGCAGGGTCGTTCACGGCGGTGGCGGCGGAGGCGCGGTGGGCTTCCACGAAGGCGGCGACGGCCTGGGGGTGTTCGTCGATCACCGCGGCGCGGGCCACGGTGACGCCGGTGACCAGGCGTCCGAAGACGCGCGCCGACTGGTCGCTGCGCGCTGCCAGCAGGTCCCACTCCTCGGTGAGGTCGAGCACCGTGCGCAGCGTCTCGTTCTGCGCGAGGGCGGCCGTGGCGTAGGGCTGCGGCACGATGCCCACGGCGCTCGGGTCGGCGGCGAGGAGCGCCACCACCTCGGCCGGCTCGGAGCGGTATTCCAAGGTGAGGGCGTCGAGCGGCACGCCCGCGGCGTCGAGCAGGCACTCGAGCGTGTACTGCGGCACGGTGCCCTTGCCGGTCAGGTAGACGGTGCGGCCGGCCAGGTCGGCCATCGACCGCACGGATTCGTCGCCGGACAGGCCGTAGAGGACGCCGAGCGTGTTCACGTCGATGACGCGGATACCGCCGTCCGTACGCTGGTAGAGGGTGGCCGCCAGGTTGGCGGGGATGAGGGCGATGTCCACATCCCCGCTGGCCAGGGCGGGAACTATCTCATCGGCGGTGCCGGCGATGGTGAAGGCATAGGCCGGCGACTCACCGGAGGCTGCGGCGTCGCCCATCGCAGCGGGCGCTGTATCGCCCTGGCTGGGGTCCGGCGCGGCAGGGTCGTCGTCAGCGGAAAGCCTGTCGCTTTCAGCGATGAGCGACGCCAGGCCGATGGAGGTGGGGCCCTTGAGCGAGGCCACGCGCAGCGTCACGGGTTCCTCGGCCGGTGCGCCGCCGGGCGCCGGGTTGTCGGTCGAGGGGGAGGGCGCAGGGCTTGCGCATCCCGCGATGGTGAAGACGGCGAGCGCCGTCAGCGCGGCGAGGAGGAGGGCGGCGATTCGGCGCCTCGAAGGCGTGCGCGGCGTGGCGAGGGTCATGCGGTTCCTTTCCGTGCGTCGGTATGGCCGAGCATTCTAGCACGGTGTCTTCCGATGCCTGTGCGCCGCAGGCCGAAGCGCCCGCCACCGGCGTCAGGGGGAGCGGGCGGTAATGATAAGGTTGCGCGTATCAGTCTTCGCACCCCCCGAGGAGTAGGAGGAAGCGACATGCCCCTGATGGAGATCGAGAGGCCGACGGCTGCCCAGGCGGCGATGGCCGACGTGCGAGAGGAGCTGGCCCGCCGCGCGCGTTCCGGATCGGCAGGGGCGTGCCCCGTGGAGCTGGCCGGCGCGCTCGTGGGCCTGTGCGCCGCGCAGTCCTGCGGCAAGTGCGTGCCGTGTCGCGTGGGCCTGGCCCAGATGGCCGCGCTCATCGGCCGTATCCTCGACGGCGGCGCCGATGCGGCCGACCTGCGCACCTTGGAGCGCACGGCCCGCGCGGCCTATGAGAGCGCCGACTGCGCCATCGGCTACGAGGCGGGCGCCGCGGTGCTGCGGGCCCTGGACGGCCATGCGGCTGACTTCGCCTCCCATGTGGGGTGCGGGCGCTGCGCCGCCGGCCCGCGTGAGGCGGTGCCCTGCCGCTCCGGCTGCCCGGCGCACGTGGACATCCCCGGCTACGTGGCCCTCGTGCATGCCGACCGCCCGGCCGACGCCGTGCGCCTCATCCGCAAGGACAATCCCTTCCCGCTGGCCTGCGCGCTCATCTGCGAGCACCCCTGCGAGGTGCCGTGCCGTCGCGGCGTGGTGGACGCGCCGGTGGGTATTCGCGGCCTCAAGCGCTACGCGGTCGAGCGTGCCCCCGAGGCCTTCGACCCCGCCAGCCCCGCCGCCGCGCCCTTCCGCCATCCGGCCACGGGTCGGCGCGTGGCGGTGGTGGGCGGCGGGCCTGCGGGTCTCACCGCCGCCTACTACTTGGCGCTCATGGGACACGCGCCCGTCGTCTTCGAGCAACGCGACCGCCTGGGCGGCATGATGCGCTACGGCATCCCCGCCTACCGGTTCCCGCGCGAGGAGCTCGATCGCGAGCTGGATTGGCTGCTGGCCCAGGGGATCGAGGCGCGCACGGGCGTGTCGGTGCCCGGCGACGTGACGTTGACGGCCCTGCGCGAGGAGTTCGACGCCGTGTACCTGGCTGTCGGCGCCCACGCGGAGAAGCGCCTGGGCGTTCCGGGCGAGGACGCAGAGGGCGTGCTCTCCGCCGTGCAGATGCTGCGCGCTATCGGCGACGGGCTCCAGCCGGACTTCTCCGGCGAGCGCGTGGCCGTGGTGGGCGGCGGCAACGTGGCCATGGACGTGGCGCGCTCGGCGGTGCGCCTGGGCGCGGCCAGCGTAACCGTGGTCTACCGGCGCCGCGCGGAGGACATGACCGCCCAGCGCGAGGAGGTGGAGGGCGCCATCGCGGAAGGCTGCGACATCCTGGCGCTGCACGCCCCCCTGCGTGTGGTGGCAGAGGGTGGGCGCGTGACGGGGCTGGAGGTTCAGCCCCAGGTCATCGGCGCCTACGACCGCGGCCGTCCGAAGCCGCGCGCCGCCGATGCGCCGCCGATGACGCTGCCCTGCGACCGCGTGCTCGTGGCTATCGGCCAGGGCGTGGACTCAGACGGCCTGGTCGATGACGGCGTCCCTGTGGAGTGGGGCCGGGTAGTGGCCGGTTCGTTCGGCCAGGTGGAGGGGCTGCCCGGCGTGTTCGCCGGCGGCGACTGCGAGACGGACCCCGCTACGGTCATCCGCGCCATCGCGGCTGGCAAGGCGGCGGCGCGCAACATCGACGCCCACCTGGGCTTCAGCCACGACATCCGCTTCGACGGCGACATTCCCGCCCCGGCGGGCGGAGGATGCGGGCCCTGCGGGCGCGCGGACGCGCCGGAGCGCCCTGCGGCCGAGCGCCGAGGCGACTTCGCCCCGGTGGAGGGCTGCCTGACTGACGAGGAGGCCGCCCAGGAGTCCGGCCGGTGCCTGCGCTGCGACCGCTTCGGGCTGGGCGCGCTGCGCGGAGGAAGGAGCCTGTCATGGTAAGGGCCATCATCAACGGAGCGCCCGTCGAGGCGCCGGAGGGCGCGACCATCCTCGCGGCTGCCCGCGCGGCGGGATTCCGCATTCCTACGCTGTGCACGATGGAGGGGCTCTCCGACATCGGTGCATGCCGCGTGTGCGTGGTGGAGGTGGAGGGCCGCGAGAGGCTGGCCGCCGCCTGCAACACGCTGCTCGAGGAGGGAATGGCGGTGCACACCGACACGCCGCGCGTGCTCGAGGCGCGTCGCGTGAACGTGGAGCTGCTGCTCTCCCAGCATGATGCGCGCTGCGCTCTGTGCGTGCGCAGCGGCAACTGCGTGCTCCAGTCGCTCGCGCGCGATCTCAACGTGATGGACGTCCCCTACGAGACCGCCATCACCCGCGATGCGTGGGATGCCAGCTTCCCGTTCATTCGCGATAGCGCGAAGTGCGTGCGCTGCCTGCGCTGCGTGCAGGTATGTGCGAAGGTGCAGGGCTGCGACGTGTGGGACGTGCGCAACCGCGCCACGCGCCTTGACGTGGCCGTGCGCGACGGCCTGCCCATCGACCAGGCCGGCTGCGTGCTCTGCGGCCAGTGCGTCACCCACTGCCCGACCGGCGCTCTGCGCGAGCGAGACGATACGGCGGCGGTGCTGGCCGCCCTCGCCGACCCGAACGTGGTCACTGCGGTGCAGGTGGCGCCGGCCGTGCGTACCGCCTGGGGTGATGACCTGGGAATTTCGCGTGAGGAAGCTACGGAGGGCCGCCTGGTGGCCGCCCTGCGCGCCCTCGGTTTCGACTACGTGTTCGACACCGACTTCGCCGCCGACCTCACCATCATGGAGGAGGGGTCGGAATTCCTGGAGCGCTTGGCGCACGCCGGGGCGGCGGGCGCCGCGGAGGGCGGTGCCTGCGGTGCTGCCGGGGCGGCGGGCGTCGCGGGGGCCGGCCCTGGCGCCGTGCCCGCGCTGCCGATGTTCACCTCGTGCTGCCCCGGCTGGGTGCGCTACCTGAAGGCGCATCGCCCGCAGTGGCTGGGGAACCTGTCCTCGGCCAAGTCGCCGCAGCAGATGTTCGGCGCCACGCTCAAGGAGTACGTGGGCCCGAAGCTCGGCATGGACGCCGACGGCCGGCGCGTCTTCTGCGCGTCGATGATGCCCTGCGTGGCCAAGAAGTACGAGGCTGCGGTGGGGGAGATGGCGCGCGGCGACCAGCCGGACGTGGACGCCGTGCTCACCGTGCGCGAGCTGGCGCGCCTCATGCGCGTCAAGCAGCTGAGCCCGGCTGCGCTGGGCGAGTCGGCCTTCGACGACCCCATGGGCGAGGGCACGGGGGCGGCGGTCATCTTCGGCGCCACCGGCGGCGTGATGGAGGCGGCCCTGCGCAGCGCCTACGCCCTGGCGGTGGGAAAGAACCCCGACCCGGACGCCTTCAGCGAGGTGCGCGGCCTGGACGGCTGGCGCGAGAAGACCTTCGACCTGGACGGCACGCCGGTGCGCGTGGCCGTGGCGAGCGGCCTGGCGAACGCTGCCCGGCTGCTGGACGCCCTGGAGGCGGGCGAGGCGGCGTACGACTTCGTGGAGGTCATGGCCTGCCCCGGCGGCTGCGCGGGTGGCGGCGGGCAGCCTATCCGCGAAGGACGCGAGCTGGCCGGTGAGCGCGGCCAGGTGCTCTACGGCCTGGACCGTCAGCGCCCCACGCGCTTCAGCCACGAGAATCCCCAGGTGGCAGCTGCCTACGATGAGTTCCTGGGAGCCCCTCTCTCCGAGAGGGCCCACCACCTCCTCCACACCTGCCAGGCCGACTGGAGCCTCTAACTAGTAGGGGGTGCCTTTGCGGGCACCCCCTACTTCGCGTGCAGCGGCTTGCCTTTCCTGCGCGCGCTTTCTCCGGAGGCGCGCCCGAGGCTTCTCGCGTCCCGCTCGCCTTCCCTGATCCCCCCGGGGGCTCTCCGAGTGCGAGCCTACTTCTCCTTCGGCTTGCTCAGCGTGACGGCCTTGGTGGGGCAGTGCTCTGTGCAGTCGAGGCAGCCGGTGCAGTCCTCCAGGTCACGCGGGGTGGCGGTGGCGACGCAGAGGTCCTCCGGGCAGACGGTGGCGCACGTGCGGCAGCCCTCGCCGTAGAGGCACTTCCCCGCGCGGGCGCGCGGCCGCGGCAGGAACGGGAGCCGCACGTGCAGCTTGGCCATGACCCTGAAGAAGAAGCCAAGCGGGCAGATGGCCGCGCACCAACGCCGCAGCAGGAACACCTCGGCCAGCAGCATGGCGGGGAACGCGATGAGCTCCCAGCCCGGCTGCCAGGTGACGAACATGCGGCTCGCCGCGAACAGCGTTCCGAACGCCAGCCCGATGGGGCAGAACAGGCAGAACGCGGGGAAGTGGACCACCAGCGATACCGCCAGCAGCACGGCCAGCACCAGGCCCTGCGCCGCCAGGCTGCTGCGACCGCGCGCGGCGTTGGGGTCAGCGCCGGCACGGCGTCGACGGTCGCTGCGGGTGCCATGGGTGCCGCGTCGGCGGGCGCGGTGGTGGCGGAGGTTGCGGGTGCGTCGGCGGTCGCCGTGGGCGTGGTGTCGAGTGCGGCGCCCACGACGCCTGCCGCCACGGTTCCCGACGCCGCGCTGCTCCCGTTCTCCAGAACCGCCGCGGCGTTCGGGCGCGTGACCTGCGCGTCGTTGGCCTTTCCTGTGCCCTCCGCCCCTTGGGGGGCGGCGTTGTCCTTATCCATCCCCTTCATCTCTTTCCCCCTTGGTTCTCGTGCTCGGACCCCTTCGCGGACACGCAGAGCCAGGCGCTCCTGCGAAGGGCGCCCGGCCTTGCGGAGGCCGGGCGGCGCCTCGTCAGTCCAGCATGTCGTTCAGCAGCAGCGCGTCCTCGCGGACGAAGGCCGCAGTGAAGCGGGCGAGCGACGGGTAGAAGCCGTCCGCGCCGTCGGCCGATGCCGCAGCATCGAGGTCGATGCAGAAGCGATCGACCCAGCTCAGCAGGTGGCTCTGAGCGAATGCCAGCGACTGGCGCACCGTCTGGTCGGCCGCTTCGTCGCCGGAGGCGTCACCTGTCGTGAGGAAGGACTCGGCTCGGTCGGCTAGCGTGGCCATGAAGGCTAGTTCCACGGCCAGGTGGTCCTCCGGCTCGGTGAAGGAGGCGTCCTTGGCCAGGTGCTGCTCGCGGTAGGCGCGCACCACCTGGGCGTAGGCGTCCTGCATCATGATGCCGCGGTCGCTCGTGTACACCGACTCGTAGGGGAAGGCGTGGCGCGCGGTCAGCGGGCCCATGCCGAAGAACACCCGGTCAAAGGTGACGGCAAGCTGCTCAAGGGCGGCCTCGTCGGTGTCAGCGAGCGCCGTGCGCATGGTATCCAGCGCCTCGACGAGGGTCGGGTCATCGCTCGCGAAGGCGAACTCGCTGGTCAGATCGCGGGCCAGGGCGTTGTCTACCTCGCTGCGGTAGCAACGTGAGGGCAAGCGGTAGACGTTGGCGCGGCTGGTCATGAGCGCAGCCAGCGCCGCGCGGGCCTGCGGGTCGAGCGCCGGTGCCGTGGGCTCGGCGCCGGCTGCGGTCGCCGGCGCGGTCGCGGAGGTGTTCTCGGGCATGGGTGACTCCTTCCATCGGACGGTTTTCGGCGCCCTTCCGCGGCTTGGCGCAGCAGGAAGGGCCGTTTCTGGTCATTTCGTTCGAAATTCCGAGAGGGAGCGGGCTTTGCCGGCGTCTTTTTTGATGGTTGCGACTGGTCGTTTTTTCCGACCTGGGCAAACGTTGTCAAGCAAGGTGTTGGAGGGTTGCCATGCCTCGGAATTTCGAACGAAATGGCCAAATTTCGGCGAAGAACGTGCATTCGGCTGCACCTTCCGCAGTCGGGAGGTGGCGCGCCATCGGGGGGGGGCGTCGGGGTGCCCGCCAGGGGAGGGCTCGCCAGGAACAGTACGCTTCGGCCGGGGTTCCTGCCAGGGGGGGGGCTCGCCAGGGGGTCTCCCACCAAGGGGCGCTCGGCGTGAGGCGGCAGGGCGGGGGCGACTCGACGCGCCCGGCTTGGCGCGCAAGCCCCCGGCGCGGGAGCTCGCTCGGGGGGGGGTGAAAACGGGAGAAGCCGGAATCTCTAGGGGGTGAGATCCCGGCTTCTCCTGTGCTTCAGACCAATACCTATATTAGACTATATCTAACAAAAGTCAACAGAAACGCGAAGCCTGTCCGCAAAATGCTGGCGCCGGTCGCGTCGTGCCGGTCACGCAACACAGCCTTCCCTGCCTAGAAAACTCCTGGAAACATTCGGCCTTTAGCTTGATAGACGGCAGTTGAGAGGGAGGCTCTCGATCTCGCGTGGTATCTTTTCCAGATACGCGTCCGCGGCGAGCAGGGAGCCGACCGGGACACGGAGACAAGTGAGGAGCGTACCCCGATGGCGAAAGTCTCAGACATCTACGGATCCATGGTGTTCAACGAGCACACGATGCAGGAGCGCCTGCCCAAGGCCACCTACAAGCAGCTCATGCGAACCATCAAGGAGGGCGTGCCGCTCGACATCGACGTGGCCAACGTGGTCGCCCATGCCATGAAGGAGTGGGCCATCGAGAAGGGGGCCACTCACTACACCCATTGGTTCCAGCCCCTCACCGGCATCACCTCCGAGAAGCACGACGGCTTCATCGACCCCACCGACGACGGTCGCGCCATCATGACGTTCTCCGGCAAGGAGCTCATCCAGGGCGAGCCCGACGCGTCGAGCTTCCCCTCTGGCGGCCTGCGCGCCACCTTCGAGGCCCGCGGCTACACCGCGTGGGATCCCACCTCCTACGCCTTCATCAAGGACGAGGTGCTCTGCATCCCCACCGCCTTCTGCTCCTACACCGGCGAGGCCCTCGACAAGAAGACGCCGCTTCTGCGCTCGATGCGCGCCATCGAGGATCAGGCCCACCGCGTCCTCGAGCTGTTCGGCGATGATGCCGCCACCCGCGTGACCACCACCCTCGGCGCTGAGCAGGAGTACTTCCTCATCTCCGAGAAGGACTACGAGAACCGCCTCGACCTGGTGCTCACCGGGCGCACGCTGTTCGGCTACCCGCCGTGCAAGGGCCAGGAGCTCGAGGAGCACTACTTCGGTGCCATCCGTCCCACGGTCAATAACTTCATGAAGGAGCTCGACGACGAGCTGTGGAAGCTGGGCGTGTCGGCCAAGACCAAGCACAACGAGGTGGCCCCGGCCCAGCATGAGCTGGCGCCCATCTTCGCCGAGACCAACCGCGCCATCGACGAGAACCTGCTCACCATGGAGGAGATGAAGCTGCTTGCCAGCCACTACGGTTTGGTGTGCCTCCAGCATGAGAAGCCCTTCGAGTCCATCAACGGCTCGGGCAAGCACAACAACTGGTCCATCTCGGCCGGCGGCAAGAACCTGCTCGACCCCGGCGAGAACCCCATCGAGAACCTGCGCTTCCTCGTGTTCCTCACCGGCGTCATCCAGGCGGTCGACGAGTACCAGGAGCTGCTGCGCATGTCGGTCGCCAGCGCCGGCAACGACCATCGCCTGGGCGCCAACGAGGCGCCCCCGGCCATCGTGTCCATCTTCCTGGGCGACGAGCTGGGCGCCGTGGTGGACGCGCTGGTGGACGACCATGACTACACCTCGGCCGAGCGCGTGGCCATGGACCTGGGCGTGGACGTGCTGCCCAACTTCCTCAAGGACAACACCGACCGCAACCGCACGAGCCCCTTCGCCTTCACGGGCAACAAGTTCGAGTTCCGCATGCCCGGCAGCGCGCAGAACCTGTCGGACAGCAACATGATCCTCAACACCGCCATGGCCAAGTCGCTCAAGGAGTTCGCCGACACCATGGAGGCCGTGCCGGCCGAGCAGTTCGAGGCCGCTGCCATCGACTACATCAAGCGCACGCTGACCGACCACCAGCGCATCATCTTCAACGGCGACGGCTACTCCGACGAATGGCCCCTGGAGGCCGCCCGTCGCGGGCTGGCCAACAACCGCACCACGGCTGACGCGCTGCCCTGCCTGGTGGCGCAGAAGTCCATCGATCTGTTCGAGGAGTTCGGCGTGCTCTCCGAGACCGAGGTGCGCAGCCGCTACGAGGTGAAGCTCGAGAAGTACAACAAGATCATGAACATCGAGATCCGCACCATGAAGCGCCTGGTGCGCCGCGACTACCTGCCGGCCATCAACAACTACGCGGCCGAGGTGGCGCGTAACATCTTCCAGGTGCGCGGGGTCATGGCCGATGCCGACCTGAGCCCGCAGGAGGCGCGCCTGCGCCAGCTGACCGAGGGCGCGGCTCGCGTCAACGTGCTGCTCGAGAAGCTGCACGAGCTGCACTACGCCTCGCTCGAAATCACCGACCAGCAGGAGCGCGCCAACATGAACGCGCACGAGATCATTCCCGTCATGGACGACCTGCGCGCGGCCGTCGACGCCATGGAGATCATCGTCGCCCACGAGCACTGGCCGGTGCCCACGTACAACGAGATCCTGTTCTACGCGTAGGAACGCGCGGAACAGAGGGGCCCCGGCGCCAAGCGGCGCCGGGGCCCCTCTTGCGTGAAGGCGTGAGTGGGGCACGCGCGAGGAAGCGGCGCCCCACTCACGTTCGACCAGGCCGCCCGACCAGGCCCCGCTGCGGGCGCCCGTGGGCTCACCGAGCGGCGCCCGCCCCCCCCGTTGCCTACAAGTCGCAGTTGGCGTGCGCCCCGGGGCAGGCGGCGCGGCGCACCATCCAGGTGAGCACGGCGGCTGCCAGCAGGGCGACACCCACGGGCAGCAGCGTGGCCAGCAGCTCGGCTGGCGCGGGGACGTAGGCCGTGGCCAGCCCGAAGGTGGCGTCCCAGTCGAGGTAGCGGCCGGTCGAGATGGGGTAGGGCCCGGTGGTGTAGGGCGTCCCCGACAGCTGGAGGTACAGCGACGGCGCGTTGTACGCCGGGTACAGCAGCATCATCCGGTGGGCGAGGATGCCCGCCATGGTGAGCACGGCCGCCGTCGCGCACCACGGCCGGCTGCCCTTGCGGCCCACGGAGAACAGGATGGCCATGGCTATGGCGGGAAGCACCAGCTCGCTCGCGTACAGCGGCGCGTAGGCGCCCAGCACATCCAGCACGCCGCCGGCTTGCGGCGTACCTTCGGCGACCACCAGGGCCAGGTCGGCCAGGGCGAGCACCAGGTGCGCCGCGATGGCCCAGGCGCAGAAGCGCGCCAGCCACGAGACGGCCCCCGCGGCCCCGGCGCCCTCCTCGGCGGGGGCGGCATGGTCGGCCCTGGGGGCCTCGGCCGCGCCCTCATTCCGCAGCCGGCCGCTCACGCAGGCGATGAGCAGCATGAGCGCCGAGCCGCTCACGAAGGCCACGGCCAGGAAGTCCACCGGCATGATGGGCGTGGCCCACCAGCTATGCGCGCTCTGCGTGGAGAACAGCAGCCCCTCCACCACCTGGAGCGCCACTGCGGCCACGCCGGCCAGCACCGCCCACAGCTGGGTGCGCGGGGACTGCCGGGCCATGGCCACCAGCTCGATGACGGCCAGCACGATGAACGCCGTCATGGCGATCATGTCCCAGGCCAGGGGCGAGCGCAGGTTCAGGCCCACGATCATGGCCAGGATGTTGCGCAGGGCGCCCAGGTCGGCCAGGATGGCCACGCCGGCGCCGGCCACGCAGGCGAGCCCCCACGTGGCGGCGGTGCGCGCCAGCGGCCGCAGATCCTCGCGGCCGGTCAGCCAGATGGCGCTGGCCACCAGCTGCGAGCCGGCGCCGAAGCCTACCAGGAAGGCGAACATGGCTATCATGACGCCCCACAGGAAGATGTTGGTCATGCCCGAGTGGGCGAGCAGGCCCCCCGAGAGCTGGATTCCCCAGCCGACGGCGCCGGCGACCAGCAGCACGGCGCCGACGATGCCCACGATGCGCGTTGACTTCTCCATGACCTTACGCCCCCTTCTCGTCAGCCGCGTCTTCCAGCGGGTTTTCCTGCGACACCTCATGGGATGCCAGGTAGAAGACGTTGGGCTCGGTGTGGTACTCGTCGCCCAAGGTGAACGGCTCGCGGTCGGTGCCGTCCAGGTACGTCCGGATGGCCGAGCTCGCGTCGTCTAGGTCGCCGAAGATGCGCGCGTTGCCCGGGCACGCGGTGCAGCAGGCCGGATCCTCGCCCTGGGAGGTGAGCTGCGCGCAGAAGGTGCACTTCTCCATGACGCCCTCGGGGCGCTCGGGCGCGTACACCAGGTGGCCGTCGTCGCGGTAGTCGCGCGGGTAGCCGTACTCGTAGACGGTGTCGCCCAGGCCCACCATCTTGGCGGGCTTCCCCCAGTTGTACTGGCGCACGCCGTAGGGGCAGGCGCTCGCGCACATGCGGCACCCGATGCAGCGCTCGTAGTCGATGAGCACCGTGCCCGTGTCCGCGTCAACGTAGGACGCCTGCGTGGGGCAGGCGGTGACGCAGGGGGCGTCGGTGCAGTGCTGGCAGCTGATGGGGACGAACTCCATCCGCAGCTGCCCGTCCACCTTCACGGCCACGTCGTATTCCGGGGTGCCGCTGGTGAACACGCGGTTCCACCAGATGCCCTGGGGCTGGGCGTTGAAGTTCTTGCAGACCACCGCGCAGGTCCGGCACCCGATGCAGCGGTCGAGGTCGATTGCCATGGCGTATCGCATGATCTACGCCTCCTTCCCGTACTCGACGGGCGAGGCCGCCCCCGCGCCGCCCTGGAGGACGCTCTTGCCGGTGTCGGTGACCACCTGAGGCCGGCCTCCCTCGTACAGGCGCACGTTGCAGGCGGTCTCGTTCCAGGCCATGTTGGGCGACCAGACGCTCACCAGGTAGTACGCCTCGTTAGTGGGATTGATCCACGGCCAGATGAGCGAGTTGTAGCTGGTGCCGTTGTCGTAGTGCGACCACCAGCCCTGATCGAAGATGCACTGCGTGGGGTAGACGCCGGGATCCTCCACGAGCTGGCCCTGCACGGCGCCGCGGTCGTTGTAGACCTCTACCCAGTCGCCGTTCTTGAGGCCGCGCTCGGCGGCGGTGGCGGGGTTGAGCCACACCTTGGGCGTGTTGTCCTGCATCTCCAGCATGAACGGGCTGTTCACGTAGGTGGCGTGGACGCGGAAGGCGCTGTTGCGTGTGGTGTAGCCCAGCGGGTAGAGCTCGCGCGCGTCGGGGTTGGCGGCGTATTCCGTGTCTTCGAAGGGTGGCTTGTAGCAGGGAAGCTGCTCGCCCAGGTCGAGGAAGATGTCCTCGTCGCGGTAGAACTCGATGCGCCCGGAGCGCACGAACTTGGAGGTGACGTCGAGGGGGTTCGGGCGCGAGACGGTGGGGAAGGGGATGCGCTCGTTGACCTGCTCCCAGAAGGGTATGCGCTTCTCGCCGGGGTTGCTGTGGGCCAGCTTGCCCGGGCCCTCGCGCAGCAGCTCAGGCGTGAGGTGGTTAATGGTGGGGCCGCCCTCGCGCAGCAGCAGCGCCAGCACCTCGTCAGCGCGCTTCTCCGAGTCCTCCGGGGCGAAGCGCGGCCACGCCTCGGCCTTCGACGGGTCGATGCGGTTGGCCAGCTCGGTGAGCACCCAGATCTCCTCCTGGGCCTGGCCCGGCGGGTCGACGATGCGCTGCTGGAGCTGCACGTAGGGGTGCAGCGGGGTGGTGGTGAGCTCGGTCTTCTCGTACCAGCTGGCGCAGGGGAAGGCGACGGTGGACTCGGCCACGGTGAGGGTGCGCTGGAAGTCCAGGCTCACCAGGCACTCGATCTGGCCCGAGGCCAGCGCGCCGCGCAGCCAGTCGGCCACGTTGTGCTGCTCGAGCGGGTTGCCCCAGCCCACCACGAGGGCCTTGAAGCCGTCCTTGGGGTAGGTGGCCTTCATGAGCGGCGTGGGGCCGTTCACCGCGTAGTGGAACGGGCAGGACGCCTTGACGGCGTCGGGCGGCACCATCCAGCTGGCGGTGTTGAAGCGCGTCTTGTATTGGCCGACATAGGTGGAGATGCCGCCGCCCAGCTGGCCGATGTTGCCCGTCAGGCACGCCACGAGCGCGCAGGCGCGGCCCTTCAGGTCGCCGTGGTACCACTGCTGGGTGCCGCCGCCGAAGATGATGTGCATCGGCTTCACCGTGGCGGCCTCGCGGGCGATGCGCGTGATGACGTCGGGGTCGATGCCGCAGATGACGGAGGCGTCCTCGGGCGTATACGCTTCCAGCTGCTCGGTCAGCAGCTGGAAGCCCGTCTTGGCCTGGACGGTGCTGCCGTCCTTGAGGGGCACGTCGAAGGAGCCGGTCAGCGCGTAGGCGTTGTCAGGCAGCTCAAGCGGCGTCACCGCGGCCAGCGCGCCGCTCGCCTGGTCGAAGGCCACGAAGCTCGACCGATAGTCGGGAACGTCGGGCACGGCGGCGAGCCCCGCCACGTCGTCGGCCAGGATGCGCTTGCCGGTGGCCAAGTTGATGAGCAGGGGCGCGTCGGTGTAGGTGGCCATGAAGTGGGCGTCGTAGAGCCCCTCGTCGATGATGACCTTGGCCATGGCCAGCGCGAAGGCGCCGTCGGAGTCGGGCGCGATGCGCACCCACTCGTCGGCCTTCTCCGCCGAGGCGGAGTAGTTGGGATCGAAGTAGATGACCTTGCCGCCCGCCTCCTGGGAATAGGTGAGGAAGTGCGCGTCGGGCATGCGCGTGACCATGATGTTGGAGCCGAAGATGAGCGTGAGCCGCGAGTCCTCCCAGCAGTAGGACTCCAGCTCCTCGCTCTGGCAGCCGAAGGTCTCGGGCCAGAACATCGGCAGGTCGCCGTTGAGCTCATAGCCGCCGATGACCGACCAGCCGAAGGTGTTGGCAATGCGCACGAGCGCGCCCTTCTGGATGTGGCCGGTGCCCTGCACCTGGTAGATGACGCCCACGGAGTTGGGGCCGTACTCGTCCATGATGGCGCGCAGCCGGCCGGCGGCGTCGTCGAGCGCGGTGTCCCAGTCCGCTTCCACCTGCTCGCCGGCCTCGTTGCGCACGAGGGGCATGGTCAGGCGGTCGGGCCCGTGGAGGATGGTGTTGACGGAGAGTCCCTTGAGGCACCCGCGCGGGTTGTAGTGCTCGTAGGGGTAGTCGGCGGCTTGGCGCACCATGCGCACCTGGCCGTCCTCCACCCACGCCTCGACACCGCAGGCACCGGTGCAGTTGGGCGAGCAGGTGGTGCGCACCCAGCTGCCCCCGAGGGGCTCGGCTGGGGTGAGCGCGTCAGCGGGATCGGCGCCCCCGACGGCGCCCAGTCCCACGGCCGCCCCGCCCGCCGCGGCGGTGGCGACGAAGGTGCGCCGGCTGATGTCAGGAAGTTTCATAGGCCCTCGCCTTCTCATGTCGATGCCAGTGATTCCCCCATTGTGGAGGTGGCATGGACGAAGGGCCTCTTGGCAGCCTCATCCGTAACAGCCTCAGAGGCCATCTGAAACCAAAAGGTTGAGCGCCGCGAGGGGGGGCGCGGAATCCTCCGGAGCGCGTCTAGCCCCGCGCCTCGGCTATCTCCCCGGCGAGGGGCGCTGAGACAGGGTGCTCAAGGGCCTGGTAGAGGGCGCGCGGCGTCATGTCCACCAGGTGCTCGCAGAACTGCTTGAGCGTATAGGGAAGCTCGTTGTTGCGGAATCGCGACGCCATGACCACCTCGCAGGTCGGAAAGGCGAGTATCTCGAACTCCAGCTGGTCGGTGAGGGGCTTGCGCTGGAACTCGAGGATGGTCTCGCGCAGGTTCTGCTGGCGTCCGCGTACGAAGGACGGCACGGCAGCGTCGTAGTCATCGCAGTTGGACGCCTCGCGGAAGAGGCAGGTGAACCGCGCCATGTCGCGGGTGGTGATCAGGTGCCCCTCGAACCACGTGAGGTCGCGGCCGATGCGGAAGATCCCATTGGTGTGGCATTGCCGACTCAGCCAGTTGACCACAGCGTTCTTGTCCTCGAAGTTGTGGTAGAAGTTCGAGCGGCTCACGCCTGACTCGCGCACGATGTCCTCGATACGGATCTTGCTGAAGGGCTTCTGGTGACAGAGCCTGTCCATGGCCTCGGCTACCTTCATCTTCGTGAGGTATGAGCGCGAGTAGACTCGGTTGTGCGAGGTTGCCTGATTTGCCATGGCGTCTCCTGTCTGCTAAGGACGGAAGTCCGGAATGCAAAGTCGATCATAGTGCGATCGAGGATGAAAATCTAACCTAAAAGGACGTTTTGCCAGATTTGTCCCATCACTCGGAACGCTCCAAGGCCATCGCTCCTTGAGTTAGCCTCCGTTCGCCGCCTACCTTCTTCCTGTCGTCGAATGAGACGAAAGGCCATCGATCACATGGAAGGGGAGAAGGGGTCGCCTATGACGAAGGAAGAGAAGAGAGCTGAGGTATTCCAGTCTGGCAGGGCGTGGATCGTGGCGTGCATTGCCATCATCGCCTCCATTCTGATCTCGGTCAACAGCAACAAGCTGCCGGCCACCGCGTCGCTGGTCATTCCGGCGCTCAGCATGGATGAGGGCATGTTCGCCAACATCATGTCGCTCAACGGCTACGTCGGCCTGATCATGACGTTCGTCGTGGCCGCCGTCATCATGCGATTCGGGGCGCGCAAGGCCACCACGCTCGTGCTGGTCTGCGCCGTGGCGGGCGCCATCATCAGCGCCGCGGCCACGGACGTGGCGGTGCTCATGGTCGGCCGCCTCATCGAGGGCGTCGGCTACGCCTGCATCGGCTCCACGGTGCCGGTCATCATCTCCGAGTGGTTCCCGCCGTCCAAGCGCGGCGTGCCCATGGGCCTGTTCTCCGTGTGGGTGCCGCTCGGCTCCATGTTCATCATGGCTAGCTCCGGCTTCTTCTTCACCGTTGGCGACCCGCAGACCTACCACAACGTGTTCTGGTTCGTGGTGGCGCTCCTGGTCATCGTCACGGTGCTGTGGGTGGCCGCCATCCGTGACCCGCAGGTGTCCTACCTCGAGGAGCGGGATCCCGCGGCGCCCAAGCCCAAGATGTCCGAGGGCTTCAAGAGCCTGTCCTGCTGGATCTCCATGATCGCCTTCGCGGCGTTCTCGCTGGGCACCGCCTGCGTCATGAACTTCGAGACGCTTTACCTGGTTCAGACCATGGGCATGGACCAGCTGGCCGCCAACGGCATGATGAACATCGCGAACATCGCCGTGGTGGTCGGCGGCATCGCCATCGGCGTCGTCATGAACTTCGTCACGGGCAACGGCCAGCGCCTGGTCATCCTGGTAGCGGCCTCTGTTGTGCTCGGCGCGTCGTTCTCCCTGGCGTACTCCATCAGCGAGGAGCTGCTCGTTCCCTGGTTGATCGTGTTCGGCCTGTCCAACGGCGTGGTGCCGGCCATCTTCTTCACCATGGTGGCCGAGATAGCCCCGCGGCCCGACCTGGCGGGCATCTCCTCCTCGCTCATGAGCTGCGGCCAGTGCGTCGGCGGCATCCTGTTCGGCCTCGTGGGCGTGGTGGTGTCGAGTGCCGGCTGGGGTGCCTGCACCGGCCTGCTCGTGGGCGTGGGCGCGGTGCTCATCATCGGCTCCGTCGCCCTGTTCGCGGTCATCCGCGCCCGTGACGCCAAGCGCGCCGCCTAGCCGCCCCGCGCCATCCAACTGCCTATCCGTCATCTGAGAAGAGAAACAAGAGAGTAGAGAGGAACGAGGAAGCATGGAATTCAAGAACGACCTTGGCAAGCCGTGGAAGTTCCAAGATGGGGACTTCACCGTCATCCGGTCTTCGGTGTGGTCGCCCCCGGGCTGCCATCCGGTGGGGTGCGGCATCAAGCTCTACGTCGACAAGGACGGTCGCCTCGACCACGTGGAGGGCGACGAGAACGACCCGGTCACCGGCGGCCGCCTGTGCCCGCGGTGCGTGGCGCTCAAGGACTACATCTACAACCCCACGCGCGTCATCTACCCCCAGAAGCGCGCCCGGGAGGAGCGCGGCAACGCCGAGGCCTGGGAGCGCTGCAGCTGGGATGAGGCCCTTGACATCATCATGGACAACTGGCGCCGCCTCACCGACGAGTACGGCCGCGAGACGCTCGCCATCTTCGTCGGCACCGGTCGCGACGGCATGCTCTCGCAGGACTTCCAGCTGTCCATCTTCCGCACGCCCAACCTGGCCTACACCCAGTCCGGCTATGCGTGCTACCAGCCGCGCATGATGTCGTCCCAGATGGTGCTCGGCGCGCTCTATCCCGAGCTCGACTACGCCGGCGGCCTGGAGGGCGGCTACGACGATCCCGAGTACACGGTGCCCGAGCTCATGATCCTCTGGGGCAAGATGCCGCTGGCCTCCAACCCCGACGGCTTCTTCGGCCATGCGATCATCGACCTCATGAAGCGCGGCGCCAAACTCGTGACCATCGATCCGCGCGTCAACTGGCTGGCCACCCGCTCCGTCCTGCAGCTGCGCCTGCGCAACGGCACCGACGCGGCGCTCGCCATGGCCCTGTGCAACATCATCATTCAGGAGGACCTCTACGACCACGAGTTCGCGGAGAAGTGGACCTACGGCTTCGACGAGTTCGCCGAGCGCGTGGCCTACATGAAGCCCGAGGACGCTGCCCGCATCTGCGAGGTTCCCGTCGAGGACATCTACACGGTGGCTCGCATGTACGCCGCCGCGCATCCCGCCTCCATCGCCTGGGGCCTGGCCTTCGACCAGAACACCAACGGCATGCAGGCCGGCCAGTGCGTGCTCGCCATGATCTGCCTGTGCGGCAACCTGGACGTGCCAGGCGGCAACATCGTGGCTGACCTGTCCATGCCCGAGGACCTCACGGGTGCCGCGGCCGCCGGCCAGTCGGCTCACAACACCGACACCCGCGCCTTCATCACCGAGGGCTGGTACCAGATGACCGACGAGGAACGCGACAAGTGCATCGGCATGGACAAGTACCCGCTCTACTGCAACCAGATTACCGGCGCGCAGGCCGACTGCGTGCTCGACACGCTGGAGACTGACGAGCCGTACCCCATCCGCATGGCGTGGATCGCCAACACCAACCTGCTCGCGCCCACCAACTCCGCCGAGCCCACCCGCTGGCACGCCGCCTTCCAGCGCTCCATCGACTTCGCCTTCGGCACCGACTGCTTCATCACGCCCACCATCCAGGCCGTGTGCGACGTGTTCCTGCCGCTTTCCACCGTGGCTGAGCATGACGGCGTGAACCGCACCCACTACGGCGCGGCGTCCATCACCACCGGTTGCGGCAACAAGGCCATCACCGTGGGCGAGGCCAAGTCCGACCTGGAGATCTACTGCCTGCTGGCCGAGCGCATGGCCGCGATGTTCCCCGACGACCCCAAGGCCCGCTTCGCCCACGAGAAGTACCCGGACTATCACGACTACCTGGAGAAGAACCGCCTGGAAGGCCGTCACTCGTTTAACGAGGTGCGCGAGCTGGTCAAGTTCAAGCGCAAGGTGTACTACCGGAAGTACGAGACCGGCAAGCTGCGCCCTGACGGCCAGCCTGGCTTCCTCACCCCGACGGGCCGCGTGGAGCTGTGGTCGTCCGCCTTTGCCCAAAACGGCATGGATCCGCTGCCCTACTACTATGAGCCCGATCTGAGCCCGCGCATCCCGGAAAAGTCCGCCGAGGAGCTGGAGCTCAAGAAGAACCCGCTCGTCCCCGAGGAACTCGACGCCAAGTGGCATGAGCGCGATCTGCCCCATGAGGAGATCATCGAGAAGTACCCCTTCATCATGTCTACGGGCCATCGCCGCTACTCCTCGTTCCATTCTGAGCATCGCCAGGTGGCCGTGCTGCGCGAGCTCGACCCGAACCCGATGATCGAGATCAACCCCGCAGACGCCGAGCGCATCGGCCTGGCCGACGGGCAGTGGTGCGAGATATCCAACATGTTCGGCAGCGCCAAGTTCAAGGCCCGCGTGATGCCCACGGTGCACGAGGGTCACGTGGAGGTGGATCACGGCTGGTGGTTCCCCGAGCAGGACGGCAGCGAGCCCAGCCTGTTCGGCGTGTGGCAGTCCAACTGCAACGACCTCGTTCCCGCGCACCACAACAACGCCCTCGGCCTGGGCGCGCCCTACAAGAGCGCCTGCTGCAACGTGGTGCCCCTGAAGGAAAGCTACGACGTGGACATGGCCGCGTTCGACGAGAAATTCGGAAAGTTGGTGTAGATCATGCCCCAGTACGGACTGCTTATCGATTACGAGTTCTGCACGGGATGCCAGAGCTGCGAGGTCAGCTGCAAGGAGCATCATCACTTCCCCGTGGGGAAGTGGGGGATCCGCGTCATGGACGACGGCCCGTGGCGGAAGGACGACGCCAAGGACGAGGGAAGCTGCTTCAACTGGAACAAGATCCCCGTTCCCACCGACCTGTGCGACCTGTGCGCCGACCGCATCCGCGACGGCCGCGAGCCGGTGTGCATGCACAACTGCCTGGCTGACGTGATCCGCTTCGGTACCATCGAGGAGATGGCCGTCGAGCTAGCCCGCAAGCCCAAGCAGGTGCTGTGGACTCCCTGCGAGCTCGAGCTCTAGACATCCGCCGAGCGCGGCGCGGCGGGGTGGCCGCGCCGCCTCGTGGGGCCGGCCGGACGTAGTGCCCGGCCGGCCCTTGCCGGGTTGGCGGACGCGTCCGTCAACCCAAGAGAGGAGGGGTTGTGGCTTTGCGTGCTTCCTCGTCGCGCTCGCTGGGCACGACGAGCGTCATCGGCATTCTCGCCCTGTTCTGCACCATGAGCGAGTTCGCCATTCTCACGCCGTCCATCGCGGCGTTCTCCCATCACTTCGTAGGCACGGACATCACCACCATCATGCTGGCCAACTCCATCACCGGCATCGTGTCGGTTCCGGTCAGCGTCGCGTCGGGCGCCCTGCTGCCCCGCGTGGGATTCAGGCGGGCCGCCATCGGGGGCATTCTCGTGATGACCCTCGGCGGCGCCTTCCCCTTCCTCCTGCCTGACATCACCGACTACGGGATCGTCATCGTCTCGCGCGTCGTCGTGGGTCTGGGCCTGGGCGTCATGTTCCCCGTGGGCAACGCCGCTATCATCGCCCTGTGCGAGGGTGAAGAGCGCTCGCGGCTTCTGGGCCTGGGCATCACCATCCAGTTTGTCTTCAACATCATCTACACCACGGTGGCCGGCTACCTCACCGAGCTAGGCTGGAACTACTCGTTTCTGGCCTATCTCGTCGGGCTCGTGCCGCTCGCGGCGGTGCTGGCGTGGATGCCTGAGGCCAAAGACGCCGTGAAGGCCGCGCCGTCGCACGCGGGCGCTGACGCAGGGGAAGGGGGCCGCGCCAGGAGCGCGGTGCCGCCGGCGGTAGCCGGCTACGCCTTGTTCGCTCTGGCGGGGTGGACATGCGTCGTCACCGTGCAGGTGGTCACGTCGTCGGTGCTCGACTGGCGCGGGCTGGCCGGCCCGGGCGAGGCGGCCCTCGTCATCAACTGCTGCGGCATCGGAACCATCCTGTGCGGGCTGCTGTTCCCCGTGCTCATCCGCTGGCTCAGGGGGCGCCTGTTCGGCGTGGCGGCCCTGCTTATCGCCGTGGGCATCGTCCCGTGCCTTCTAGCTGAGAGCCCGCTCGTCTACGCCCTGGGCGTGTTCGTCCTTGGGTTCGCGGGGTCGGCCTTCTTCACGGCGGCCCAGAACGCCGCAGGCAACATCGCGCCACCCGATCGCGTGCCCTTTGTCAGCGGCGTCATGACCTCCATGATGAACCTGGGGCCGTTCCTCGCTCCCTACGTGTTCTCCGCATCCATGGTGGCGCTGCCCGGCCTTGGGCTCGATGCCGTGTTTCCCGTGCTTATCGGGCTTGCCGTCGTGGTAGCCGTCATTGGACTCGTCCATCCCATGCGGGCGCTCGTGGCCCGACGTCCGGAGTAGGCGGCGGTCATGCCCCGGTGCTTTGCGTGCATCCACTGCGGCAAGTGCGGCCCGCCGTCCTCCGACGCGCGGGTGAGGCCGGCGGGCTACTGCGCGTTCTGCGGCACCCAGAACGCCGCTGGCGAGGTGCGCTGCGCCCGCTGCGGCAAGCCGCTGCCATTGCCGCCCGGCGCAAGGCGCGGACTGGCGGAGCGCTAGCGCCGAGGAGCGCGCCGGGCAGGCGGCGCCTCGGCAGGCCCACCCGGCAGGTGGCGAGTATCGGGAGAGCGTCAAGGCGCCTCGCAGCGGACGTGCTTCGAAAAACGCCCCCCTGCGCGCAAATTGGGACGGTTTTGCACTCTCTTCCGGGCTGCGACGAAGGGGCGTTCGGGAGACTGCTCGCAAAAGGCCAGGTGAGTGGGGTTCGCATAGGGGCGACTGCTTGCAAAGCGGTCGCCAAGCACCATGCCAAGAGTGCAAAACCGTCCCAATTTGCAGACGGGCCCCGTTTTCCGAAGGTTTTGGGTGGCCGGGCAACCCCCAACTGCCGCCCTCCACCGCCGGGTGCCGCCGCCCGCACGGAGCCCCGCACGCTTCAGCGCTTTTCGTGCGGCAAGGGCGCTAAGCCCCCGAACGGCGAGCCTCGCCGTTCGGGGGCTTAGCGCCTCCCTACAGCTCCACCGTGCCCACCAGGCGCATGAGCTGCTGCTGGCTGTGGACGTCGAGCTTGCGGTAGATGTGGCGGATGTGGGTCTTGGCGGTGCCCTCGGAGACGTAGAGCTTCTCCTGGACGTAAGACGACTTGAAGCCGCGCGCTAGGAAGAACATGACCTCGGCCTCCCGCTTGGAGAGCAGATAGGTGTTGGCGATGGCCTCGCACTGCAGGCGCAGCTGGTCGGCGCTGCCTGCAGTGCTCGCGCCGGCCTCGGCCTGGCTGCCGATCTCCCCGAGCATGGCCAGCCGCGCCTCCGAGGGCTCAGAGGAAGAGGCGGCGTCGGCGGAGTGCGGGCCCTCGTCCAGCTCCGGCGCCTCGTCCGAGCCCTCGGGTTCCTCCGGGTCGCAGTCGCGGGCCGGGGCGTCGGTCGCCTCGCCTTCGCCGCCCGTCGCTCCCGCGACCACGTGCGCCAGCCCCGCTCCTTCGCCGCCCGCCCGGCGCCCGCACGGCCTCGCGCTACGCCTTCGGGAGCCTCACGGTAAAGACCGTGATAGCCTCCCCGCCGTCTTCGGCGGAGGGGGCGCAGGGCGTGCTCGCGGCGCTGATGACACCACCGTGGTCGCGGGCTATCTCGCGGGCGATGGCCAGGCCCAGGCCGTAGCCGCCGGCTGCGGGCTCGTCGGCGTCGGCGACGAGCCCGCGGGTGCGCGCCGCGTCGACGCGGAAGAAGCGGTCGAACACGCGCGCCAGGTTCTCGGGCGCGATGAGCGGCCCGCGGTTGGCCACGCTCAACACGGCCTCGCGGCCCTCTGAGGCCAGGCGCACGGTCACCTCGCTGCCGGGCTCGGCGTACTTGCAGGCGTTGTCGATGAGCACGGCGGCCAGCCGCTCAAGGCGCGCCGCGTCGCCCTCCACACGCACTGCTGGCTCCAGATCGCACGCGATGGAGACCCCGCGGTCAAGCGCCACGGAGTCGAACTGGAGCGCCTCGCCCTCCGCCAAGTCGCTCAGGTCGACGGTGCTGAACCCCGCGCGCAGGGCCGCCGGATCGGGCGTGCGCGCCAGGTCAAGCAGATCGCCGACGAGCGACTGCATGCGTCGCGCCTCCACCTCGGTGCCGGCCAGCCACTGGTCTTGGGCCGCCACCAGCTCCTCGCCGCGGCTGCGCACGATGGCCAGGTTGGCCAGGATCACCGTGAGGGGGGTCTTCAGCTCGTGCGACGCGTCGGCGACGAAGCGCTGCTGCTGCTCCCATGCCCGTTCGACGGGGCGCAGAGCCCAGCGGGCGAACAGGATGCTCACCGCCAGGAAGATGAGCAGCGCGCCGGCGCCTACGCCGATCAGCGTGAGGGCCAGGTTCTGCCACGACGAGGCGGCGGTCTGGTCGGCGAAGGCCACCAGCACGTCGCTGCCGGCGCGACGGGTGGCGAAGAACAGCCCCAGGTCGCCCAAGTACCCCTGGGCGCTGCCGTCTTCCAAGGCGTCGGCTAGGGCCTTGGGGAGCAAGTCGGGCGCCACGGAGGCCGTGGTGAACCGGCCGAGAGCCGTCGCCGTGCCCTGGGCGTCCACGCGGTAGACCGCCATGGGCGTCAGGCCCTGGCCGTCGCCGCGCCCGATCTCCGGAGGCGCTGGCGTGTCGTCGCTCGGCGCCTCGTCCGCTGGGGGCTCCTCAGCGCTAGGCGGCGCGGGAGCCTCCGGCGCCTCGCCTCCCTGCGCCTTCTCGCCGAGGGGGTGGCGCTTCTCGGGAATGAGGGTCGGCTCGCCGAAGAGCCTCCCGTCGCCGCGATGCCCGGCGTCGACCGATGCGGCCAGGCCGAGGGTCTGGCGCAGCTCGTCGTACACGTCGTCGACGCTCTGGCGGTAGTCGAGGTAGCCGATGGCCGCGAGGGCCGCCACCAGGGCGAGGGTGACCACCGTCATCGACAGCGCCACGAACTTCACCCGCAGGCGCCGCAGCATGGGCTGGGCTGCTCCCGCCCCGGCATCGCCGCTCATGACCGTGCGTCCTCCGCGTGCTCCGCCAGGCGGTACCCGGCACCGCGAATGGTCTCTATCTGCGCAGTCGAGCCCAGGTGGCGCAGCTTCTTGCGCAGGAACGAGACGTAGGCCTCCACGTTGTTGTCGCCCGCGTTCGAGCCCACGTCCCAGGCGCGCTCGATGAGCGTGTCCTTCGAGAGCACCTGCCCCACATTTCCCATAAACAGCCTCATCAGGGCAAACTCCTTGGCGGAGAGGTGCAGCGTCTTGCCGCCGCAGCCCAGATCCATGGCCTCCAGGTCGAGCGACAAGTCGCCGGCGGCCAGCCGCTCGAACACCACATCGCCCTGGCGACGCGTGAGCGCACGCAGGTGCGCCATCAACTCGGCGGGGGAGAAGGGCTTGGTCATGTAGTCGTCGGCGCCGGCGTCGAGCCCGGCTATCTTGTCGGCGGTGGCGTCGCGCGCCGTCAGCAGCAGCACGGGCGTGCTCACCGAGGAGCGGCGCAGGGCGCGTGCCACGGAGAACCCGTCTTGGCCTGGCAGCATGACGTCGAGGATGATCACGTCGTAGAGTCCGCTCTCTCCCCAGGCCACGCCTGCGTTCCCGTCGTGCACGACATCCACTGCGTACCCGTTGTCCTCAAGGATGCGCGCCAGGGCGGCGGCCAGGCTGACGTCGTCTTCCACGATGAGTATGCGCACGGGGCCTCCTTCTCTCATGCCCCCATTGTAGCGGGCCGGCTGAAAAGTTCCTGAAAGGGACGGGCGGGGGTTTCAGGAAGTTTTCAGCGCCCTCCCGTAGGATGCGCTGCGGTGTTCCCCGGCACCTGCGGCGGTGCGGTCGTTCGTCTGACGAGCCGCGCCTCCGCACGCCGCCGTGTCACCGGCTTCTGCCCGGCACGGCGGCGCCCCTCCCGTCCGGCGGGGCCGTGGCCTCGCCGGAGCCCCTTGCCGACCGACGCCCCGAGAGGATGCCCTATGCCCGCCTATGCCGACGTGTTCCAGCGCGTGGAGAAGAAGTACCGGCTGGACGCCGCCCGACGCGCCGCCCTGGAGGAGGGTCTGGCCGCGGCCTTGGCGCCGGACGGCTATGGGCGCGCGTGCATCACGAGCCTCTACCTCGACACCCCGGAGCGCACGCTCATCGACCGTTCGCTCGAGAAGCCGCCCTATAAGGAGAAGCTGCGTCTCCGCGCCTACGGCGAGCCTGCCGGCCGCGCCCTCGCGGCTGCCTTCGCAGGCGGCGCAGGCCTGGCCGCCCCGGCTGCCGTCTCGGGTGGCGCAGGCCTGGCCGCCCCGGCTGCCGCCGATCTTGGCATGCCGGTGTTCCTCGAGATCAAGAAGAAGTTTCGCGGCGTCGTCTACAAGCGACGCGTCAGCCTCTCGCTGGGCGCTGCCGTCGCCTACCTCGACGGGGTGCCCTACGAGGAGGCCTGCGCGGCACGCCCCTTGGCCGATGCTGCGCTTCAGCAGGCGTCGCTCGCGCCGCGCAGCCGCCAGATCGCCCGCGAGCTAGACGCGGCCCTCGTCCGGCACGGTCGCCTCGCGCCCTCGATGGCCATTCGCTGCGAGCGCGTGGCCTGGGCGCCACGCGACCCGGCGGAGGCCGGACCGCGCGTCACCTTTGACGACCGCCTGGTCTTCCTCGACTTCCGCTCCGGCCTCCCGCCGTCTTCCGGCCCCGACGGCGCGCTGCCCCTCGGCTCCAATGCCGCGGCGCTTCCTGGCCCCGACGGCGCAGCGCCTCTCGGCCCTGCCTCCGTGCCGCTTGCTCCCGCCCCCGCCCCCGCCTCCGCCTTGGCATGGCATCCCGTCATTCCCGCTGCCGAGGCCATCATGGAGATCAAGAACGCCGGCCCCTACCCGCGCTGGCTCGCGGCCCTCCTCGCCGAGGTCCGCGCCTACCCCGCGTCCTTCTCCAAGTACGGCGCGGCCTATCAGCTGACCGCGAAAGCCACCTTTCCCGCCGAAAATGGCACTGATTGGCGTTTTGGTACGGTGCAGGCTGGCCAGCTCTCTCCAGGCTCCGGCGTTTCCCCAGGTCAGATTTTCGGCGAGCGCCGAAATCCCCCTCAAGGCCAGCAAATCGCCCCCGAATCGTCCCCGCCACCGTACCAAAACGCCAATCAGTGCCATCCGCGCCCGAAAAACTGGCGCTCGCTCGTGAAAGGAGGCCGCTGTGCTTGATGCGGCATTCACCTCTGTCTTCGGCACGGCCGATTCGCTCGTCTCGGCCGTGTCTCCCGCCGACTTCCTCGTCTGCTGCCTGGCATCCATCGTGCTGGGCATGGCTTGCGCAGGCGTCTACATGTTCCGTCACAGCTACTCGAAGAACTTCGTGGTCACGCTCGCCCTGCTGCCGCTCATCGTCCAGATGGTCATCACCCTGGTCAACGGCAACCTGGGTGCAGGCATCGCGGTCATGGGCGTGTTCAATCTCGTGCGGTTCCGCTCCATCCCCGGCAGCGCGAAGGATATCGGCAGCGTGTTTCTCGCCATGGCCGTCGGCCTGGCCACGGGCATGGGGTACCTGGTGCTCGCGGTTGTGTTCACGGCCATCGTGGCGGTGGTGAACGTGCTGTTCGTGGCGACGCCCTTCGGCCGCCCGCACGAGCCCGGCAAGACCCTCAAGGTCTCCATCCCCGAAGACCTCGAGTACGACGGCGTCTTTGACGAGGTGCTTGGTCGCTACGCTGCGGAATACGCGCTCGTGGAGGTTCAGACCACCAACATGGGCAGCCTCTTCCAGCTCCAGTATCAGCTGCGGATGCGCCAGCCCGGGCAGGAGAAGGCGCTCATCGATGAGCTGCGCTGCCTCAACGGCAACCTGAAGATCTCGCTCGGGCGTGCGCCGCAGCTGCGGGAGTCGCTCTAGCGGTGCGGCATCTTGCGGCTCGCAATGAAGAGAACCCTACCTATATATAAGTAAGAGAATACGCGAAAGGGCTTGCACTGCTGCGACAAGCCTGCAGAAGGAGGACACGTGGAAGAGAGGACGAGGCGCCGTCTGGGGCGCGTGGCCGCGAAGGATGGCGGGGGAGGAGCGCGCCGGGCGGACGCCCTCGGGCGTTGGCAGGCGCGTCGCGGAGGCGCCGGCCCCTTCCGCCATGGCGCCCAGGTCGCCATCGCGCGCGGTGGCGCGGGCTCGGAGGCCGTGAGTGCCGGGTCGCACGCCGGCCAGCGCGTGCTGGGCGCGGCCTTGGCGGCTGCGCTC